>JAFYRB010000088.1 GCA_017559615.1 Alistipes sp.
ACAACCACATAATCGTCGATGCAGAATATTCTCTCCACATCGTGCTGCGAGCCAAGCAACTCTGTACGCAGACCGATTATGGCATTTGTCGTAAGATTAGAGCTATCTGTCAATGGCGACAACATCACCATCACCCAATCACCGCCATATGACGGACGCACAAACTCAATAGGTATCTCCTCCTCACCAAACTCCAAATAGCCATACATAGGAGCCTTTGGCTTCGGAACATTAACACTCTCCTCGGCGCATCCCGCAGCAAATATAATCGCCGCGATGATAATTATATGTCGTAGAATTCTCATATTCAATACATCAAAATCTTCACTCACTTTTTACATCCCAAACTATTATCTCACAGTCACCTCTCCGCTATAACTAAACTCCAAGCCAGCATAGTTGGTAAAATGTAGTTCGAGGCTCTGTGACTCAGCATTATATATCGCAGTAAGGGTACCGCTATCGCCATTAGCCTTGCTATATATGCGACGGTTGTACGATACCGTGAAGTCAGCACTCTGCGAGAAGCCATAAGAGTTTCCATTAAAGAAACTTTGTGGCGCTGTAAGCTCCACGGGCCTACCTCCCGTATTATTTAAACTAAACTTATAGAGCGCATCCTCGACCGAGAGAGTTGCCGAAATCATAGTATACTCATTGCCATCGTATATAAAGTAGTTGCTTCGCTCCTCAGGCTCGTAGTACACCGAGGTACACACGCCATTAAACTCTACATTATAGGCAACACCCTCAACAACCACATTTACAACTGCTTGGTAGTCGCCAGCGCCGCGACGTGTAATAGCAAAATCTCCCGTAGCACTGTCCATATCCTCTGCCATTAGGTCGAAACTACGGCTGGAGTCGAGGTTATCGACCAAGCCGAACATCTCAAGCGTAGCAGCCGAGATATTATGCTTTAGGCCATTTGCAAGCGTGCTATCAAAGACAAAGTATAGATACCACGTAGTTAACTCCAACTCAGCAAAATAGGTAATTCCCGCAGGAGTGAAGTATAGGTACGTAAGCCTATCCTCCTCCATATAGAATGCCGAGCGCAGCGGCTTCTCCTCCGAGCCTCGTGATATGATATTCTCGTTAACCGCAACCTGCTTCTCAGCCGAGAGGTAGAACCTCAACTCCGTGCCATCGGCGAGTGTTATCTCACCCTTTACAATAGCCACGTTGTTCTCATATTCGAAGGTCATCGCACCCTGACTAATCTCGTCGGTAGCGTCTGGCGATAGCGACTCGATAATCGCACCTCGAAGCGTTGACATTATAGTATAGGCGTTATCTTCGGCCACAAGGTCCACCTCTCTACCCAAAAGCACAGGGCTTACTGCGGCGTAGATATACTCCTCACACTCAAACATCTCCATAGCCGATGTGATGTCCTTCGTAGGGGTTGCCACGATGTAGATATCATCGCCCAACATCTCCAGAGCTACACTATGCAGCGTTGCAACCTCATCGTTTATCGAGTATTGATTCTCGGTAAGTTGCACCTCGGGCTTTTCATCCTCAATACCCAAGATATTCTCGCGAGCGATGAGAGCATCTGCCGTAACCTTGAAACGTGGCTCGGAGCAATCCTCCAAGTTGCAGATAAAGCGATGTGAGCCATCCTCACCACGCTCAACAACCACCTCGCCACCATCAATACGAGCATAGCTATCACCCCACGCGCCATCTTCGTACTCCACATACCAACAACCCGACCAATAGGGCGCAGTAAAGCGATTAGGGAGTCCCGACACCGCACGATAAGGCACTATATCATCCTTATCGAAGGATGTGTCGAGGTTTCTAACAAGCATTGGATATCTGTCAGCGGGGATGCCATCGTTTATATCAGCATCGCCAGGCACCAGCAAATCAAGGCGAAGAACACCTCCTGTACCTACGGGTTTACCCCACTCAAACTCTATGCTCTCGTCGGCCAAGAAAACAAGAAAATCACGATAACTATCATCGCCCAAGTAGAAGCAATCACCCCTATCGGCAATGTGTGCCTTGACGAAACCATCAAGAACTATATCGCTTTGTAGCAACGTATTAGGCACCTCCTCCTTTACATACGACTCTATCTTGGCCGTACCTCGCCACACAAAGTTACGCTTGCGGCACTGCTTTCCTACGAGTGTTCCCTCTATCGTAACCGAGCCATCATCGTTAAGCACTATCTTCAACCTTCCATCATCCAGAAGGTCGACATCCATATCCGTAGAGCCGTCGGCAATAGCGGCATAGAATGTTCCATCAGGAATCTCCACACGGCCATTGGGCAGGTCCAATAGGTCGAGATAGCCATATACAAACGTATTGGTAGTGAAATCTCCAGAATGACTTTGAGCATAATACTCGCCCACAAGATGTTGCAGCGAGGCACCCTGATTATCATCATACGGAGCATTTAGCGCCAACTGCATAATATGACCAGGGCCAATGGGGTTGCCAAGTTCGTCTATCTCCATATCGGTGTAGAACTTCACAGTCCAACTATCCGACAACTCATCACCCGCATAATCACCCGTGTAGACAAACTGAGCATTGGTAAACTCTATGGTATTTGACTCCTTCTCCTGATACCCCAAATCTACAACTTGAGTATGCTCCTCGGCACACGCCACCATCGTCAACAGACTTAGCAGCACTGCCACTCCACAAAAAAATCTACGCATAACCTTTGCCTTTATCTACTTCTCACTCGTTATCGTTTACGATTTATCGCCTCCTGGGCCGTGATGGTCTTGATGAGTACCACGCCGTGAACACCTCTAAAACCATACATATTCGAACTCTTGATAACCTCCACCGAGCCAACATCATAGAGACTTATCATATCGATGTTCGACACCTCCACGCCATCGCAAAGAATAAGCACCGCCGAGGAGCTATTTATGGAGTTCTGCGTGCGCAAGCACAACTCGCCGTTTATGTAACGAAGACTTGGGCAGCAGGCAAGAAGGGCTTGAAGAAGGCTCGAGCTACCCATAGCGCGGAGCCTATCACCAGGAATTCCCGACGAAAAATCGGTACTCTCACGGCGCTTGACATATCCAAAGCCGTAGTTCATCAACTCCTCCGACTCCTCCGAACTCTGAACCTGATAGGTCTCGTTCTCCGATGCCAAAATCACGTCGATGCTCTGTCGCCCTGCCACAGGAATCTCCAACGTGTCGCGGCGATAGATAATGTAGAGCATATCGTCGGGTTTTATATCCGTAAGTCCGAAGCGGCCCTTGCCATCGGCACGTGTGAACTTATCGCTATCCTTAACCTTCACCATAGCCTTAATTCCCGAGCCATCGAGGTGGCGAATACGACCATTGAAGGGCGTTTGCGCCTCGACACTCCAAAACGCAAACATCGCAAATAGTGCTATAATCAGCTTTCTCATAGTTGTTAATAGTCTGGTTTATGATTGTAAAGATACAAATTTTAATCTTATTTTGAAATAGTTTGCAAAAATTTGCATAGTTCTTAAAAAAATTTATTATATTTGTGGGAGAAAATTCTATAAACTAATATAAATCTTATACGATTATGAAAGAGGCTATTGCAATTCTTACTGGTGGCGGTCCTGCTCCTGGTATGAACACTGTTGTTGGCTCTGTAGCCAAGACATTCCTTGCTAAGGGTTATCGTGTTATCGGTCTTCACTATGGCTATTCAGGACTTTTCAATCCTAACCCACGCTACGAGGACCTCGATATGTTCCGCGTAGATTACATCTTCAATCAGGGTGGTTCTTACCTCACTATGAGCCGTTTTAAGCCATCGGAGGAGGATTTCGAGAAGAACTTCAACCTCGATTTCTTCAAGGAGAACAACATCAAATTGTTGGTAACCGTAGGTGGTGATGACACAGCGTCTACTGCAAACCGTATCGCAAAGTTCTTGGAGGCTAAGCAGTATCCTATTGCCAACATCCACGTTCCAAAGACTATCGACAACGACCTTCCATTGCCAGCAGGTATGCCTACATTCGGTTACCAGTCAGCAAAGAACGCTGGTTCGGTAATCGGTCGTGCGGTATACAACGATGCTCGTACTTCGGCTAACTGGTTTGTTGTTGCAGCTATGGGCCGCTCTGCAGGTCACCTTGCATTCGGTATTGCATCTGCGTGCCACTACCCTATGATTATCATCCCAGAGATGTTTAACAAGACAAAGATTACTATCGACAAGATTATCTCGCTCATCGTATCTGCGATTGTTAAGCGTAAGATTATGAATATGGACTATGGCGTAGCTATGGTATCGGAGGGTGTATTCCACGCTCTCGACCAGGAGGAGATTCTCAAGTCGGGTATCAACTTCTCGTACGACGACCACGGCCACCCAGAGCTTGGTAAGGTGTCAAAGGCCGAGATGTTCAACACATTGCTCGAGAAGCGTTGCAAGGCTCTTGGCGTGAAGGTTAAGTCACGTCCTGTGGAGATTGGCTACGAGGTACGTTGCCAGACTCCTTGTGCTTTCGACCTTGTTTACTGCTCACAGCTCGGTATGGGTGTTTACAAGCTCTTCTCGGAGGGTAAGACAGGCTGTATGGTTTACATCAGCCAGGAGGGTTACGTATCACCTCTCTACCTCAAGGATTTGCAGGATCCAGAGACTGGCAAAATTCCACCACGTCTTGTAGATATCAACGCTGATAAGATTCACCAGGTTATCGACAACCTTATGCACTACATCACTCCAGAGGATTACGAGGCTGCACGCGCATACCTTCCAAATCCTGAGGAGTATGACTTCCGCAAGATTCTTAACTGGTAATCGGCGGTTATAGGTAGCCTTGCTACCACACTCCTAAAGCTCCGAATGAGCAGTACACCATAGTACACTCATTCGGGGCTTTTTCTATACCTCCGTCACGCACTCCTTGCCACACACCTCACCACAAACAAATTAGATAAAATATCCGCGCTCGCGTTTCAAGTTTTCACTTTTTTTCGTATCTTTGCTTGCACGAAATCGTTAACAACTAAAACTATAACTATGAAAAAACTATTGACATTGCTTGCTTTGGTAAGCATCAGCTTTAGCGCCATTGCCGATGAGGGTATGTGGTTGCTTCCATACATCAAGAAGATGAATGAGAAGGATATGAAGGCCCACGGTTGCAAACTCAAGGCCGAGGATATCTACTCTGCGGAGAAGTCTTCGTTGAAGGATGCTATCGTAATCTTTGGCGGTGGCTGTACAGGTGAGATTGTATCCGAGAGCGGTCTTCTCTTCACCAACCACCACTGTGGCTACAACTCTATCCAGCAGCTCTCAAGCGTAGAGCACGACTATCTCAAGGATGGTTTCTGGGCAAAGAACAACGCCGAGGAGCTTCCTGCCGAGGGCCTCTCGGTACGCTTCGTACGTCACATCTTCGACGTTACGGCAGATATTATGGGCAACATCCCATCAACTGCATCACAAGAGGAGTACTCAACTATCGCAGGCCAGAACAAGGAGGCTCTCATCGCGAAGCTCGAGGCGGAGTACCCAGGTATGCAGATTATCATTCCATCGTTCTTCGGTGGCAATCAGTTCTTCGCATTTGTCCTCGAGGTATATCCTGATGTTCGTTTGGTAGGTACACCACCTTCGTCTATTGGTAAGTTTGGTGGCGACACCGATAACTGGATGTGGCCACGTCACACTGGCGACTTCTCTATCTTCCGTGTCTATGCTGGTAAGGATAACCGCCCTGCAGCCTACTCAAAGGATAACGTACCTTACAAGGCCGAGAAGTGGCTCAACATCTCGCTCAAGGGTATCGAGGAGGGCGACTTCGGTATGATTATGGGCTTCCCAGGCTCTACCGAGCGTTATAAGACCTCATACGAGATTGACTATATGTTGGAGGTTGACAACCCACAGCGCATCTACATCCGCGGTGAGCGTCAGCAGATTCTCCGCCAGTGGATGGACTCTGACCAGGCTATCCGTATTCAGTACGATGCGAAGTATGCTTCGTCGGCAAACTACTGGAAGAACTCTATCGGTATGTCACGCGGCATCGAGAAGCTCAACGTCCGCGATAAGAAGGCGAAGCAGGAGGCTGAGTTCCAGGCGTGGGCTAATAGCAATACTCTTCCAGAGGAGGGCTACATCGACGCTTTGGCACTTATCGAGCAGTCGCAGCGCGAGGCTAAAGATGAGAATGCTACATTGCAGTGGTTGGGCGAGGCGTTTATGCAGTCTGTGGAGCTTGTGCAGACTATGCTTGGTATGCGCGATGCAGAGCAGTTCTACAAGGATTATAACGCCGATGTAGACCGCGCCGTAGCAAAGCGTATGTTCGTAATCTACCGCGAGAATAACACCCACCTTCCATCTATATATCAGAAGATTGACTCGGAGTTTGCGGGCGATAGCGACAAGTATGTAGATTGGTTGTACGACAACTCGAAGCTCACATCGTTGGAGTCATACCGCGCCATCGCCGAGCTATCGAAGGAGGAGCGTCAGCAGGTGTTTATGGCCGACCCTGTCTACGAGTTAACAAACTCGATTCTTACTCTCTACCGCGAGCTTTCACCAGCTGCTATGGCTGCTAACCTCAAGTTTGCCGAGGGCCACCGCAAGTATATCGACGGTCTTATGAAGATGCAGCCAGAAAAGCCTTGGGCTTCGGATGCTAACTTCACAATCCGCCTCACTTATGGTAACGTACTTCCTTATAGCCCTGCCGATGGTATCGTCTATAACCACTACACCACTATCGAGGGTGTTATGGCAAAGGAGGACCCTACAAATCCTGTGGAGTTCACCGTTCCAGAGCGCTTGAAGGAGCTTTACCAGAAGAAGGACTATGGCCGTTATGCAGATAAGAATGGCGACCTTCCTGTTGCATTCCTCGTAAACTGCGACATCACAGGTGGTAACTCAGGCTCTCCTGTTATGAACAAGAAGGGCGAGCTTATCGGTTTGGCGTTCGATGGTAACTGGGAGGCTATGTCGGGCGACGTGGCATTCGAGCCAGAGCTTCAGCGCACTATTGCCGTAGATATCCGCTACGTGTTGTTCGTAGTTGAGAAGTATGGCAACGCCAAGTGGCTTATCGACGAGCTTACTATTAAGTAATATATGGAACGACATATAGATATCAACGACTTTAACTACAACCTTCCTGATGAGCGCATCGCAAAGTTCCCCCTCGCGGAGCGTTCATCATCGAAGTTGCTTATATACGACAACGGAACCATCGCCGAGAGCCACTTCCGCAACGTCGCGGAGTATCTCCCCGAGGGTGCTATGCTCGTCTTCAACAACACCCGCGTGGTGCGCGCGCGTATCGTGATGCACAAGGCCTCGGGAGCGCGTATCGAGGTATTCTGCCTCGAGCCACACAACCCTGCCGACTATGAGCGCGCCTTTGCCATCAAGGGCGAGAGCGAGTGGAGCTGCATCGTGGGAAACCTCAAGAAGTGGAAGGAGGGCGAGATAGGCATCGACTTTGAGTACTCTGGAGAGGCACATACGCTACGTGCCGAGATTGTGGAGCGTGGCACACGTGAGCATATCATCCGCTTCCGCTGGTCGGCAGATTGCAGCTTCGGACAGCTCCTCGAGACTCTGGGACGTATTCCTATTCCTCCATACCTCAACCGCGAGAGCGAGGATATAGACAACACTCGCTACCAGACTGTCTATGCACGCTTCGAGGGCTCGGTTGCCGCACCTACCGCAGGACTACACTTCACACCCGAGCTTATCGCTGCGATGCGCGACAAGGGCTTCTCGTTCGAGGAGGTTACGCTACACGTGGGTGCAGGAACGTTCCTTCCGGTTAAGGATGAGAACGCCGCAGAGCATAATATGCACACCGAGCATTTTGTGATTACCCGCACTACGCTCGAGAATATTCTTCGCAATGCGGGACGCATCGTCGCCGTAGGTACCACCTCGGTGCGAACTATGGAGTCGTTGACGGCTTTGGCGTGGAGAGTGAAGAATGGTGGCACACCTGATGTGGAGCGCGCCGTAGGACAGTGGGAGTTGTACGACATCCCTGCGGAGTTCGGATGTAAGGAGGTTGCCGAGACTCTACTTGCATATATGAATGAGTGTGGCACGGAGCAGCTTAAGGCCGCAACGCAGATTATGATTACGCCACTTGGCTACCGTTTCCGCATTGTGAACTACATCATCACGAACTTCCACCAACCAAAGTCTACACTACTGCTTCTGGTAAGTGCGTATGTAGGAGATAATTGGAAGCGCATCTACGATTATGCCTTGGCTAACGATTTCCGTTTCTTAAGCTATGGCGACTCATCGCTGCTTAAGGTCTACTAAACAAATAAAATAGGGGTGACTACCGAAGTCACCCCTATTTTTATTCTGCCTATTCAGCTACTAATACTGCTCCTTCTCGTTAGGGAAGTCGCGGCTCTTAACATCGTCAACATAGTGACCTACGGCCTCCAAGATAAGAGTACCAAGGTCGGCATAACGGCGCAAGAATCGTGGTGAGAATGCCTGTGTGATACCCAACATATCGTGAGCCACCAACACCTGACCATCCGTAGCACCACCCGCACCAATACCAATGGTTGGGATATGCAACTCCTTCGACACACGCTCGCCCAACGATGCTGGAATCTTCTCCAACACCACGGCGAAGCATCCCGCCTCCTCCAAGAGTTTTGCATCACGCACCAACTTCTCAGCCTCGGCCTCATCCTTCGCACGAACGTTATATGTTCCAAACTTATGGATAGACTGTGGCATAAGTCCAAGGTGGCCCATAACAGGGATACCTGCCGAGAGGATACGCTGCACCGACTCGAGAACCTCCTCGCCACCTTCGAGCTTCACGGCATCAGCTTCGGTCTCCTTCATAATGCGAACCGCAGAGTCGAGGGCGAGTTTCGAGTTACCCTGATAGGTACCGAATGGCAAATCGACAACTACCAACGCACGCTCCACGGCACGAACTACCGACTTCGCGTGATAAATCATCATATCGAGGGTGATAGGCAATGTAGTCTCGAAACCAGCCATAACATTTGCTGCCGAGTCACCAACAAGTATCACGTCGATACCCGCCTGGTCTACAATCTTTGCCATCGAATAGTCGTACGAGGTAAGCATAGCAATCTTCTCGCCACGCTGCTTCATCTCCGTAAGGCGCAATGTTGTTACCGCTCTTACTGTGCTTTCTACTGACATAGTGTTAGGTTTTATATATAACGCAAATATAACGCTTTTTTTGATACGAGAAATCATTTCTCGCAAAAAGTTACGTTTTCTGCCACCCTCACCCCACGAATTCTCAAAAGAGTATGGGAATATGAATACTTTTTCGTATATTTGCCTATGTAGGAAACAAAAAAACGTAATTAGATATGAGACGAGTAATTTTATCACTTTTAGGCGTAATGCTTATGGCACTCACTGCCGAGGCACAGCTACGCAGCGAGCAGCTCTTGGAGCGCGGTTGGAGATTCTCACGCGAGGATAGCGCCGAGTTTATCAGCGCGGAGTATGACGATAGCGCGTGGCAGGAGGTTGTAGTACCTCACGACTGGGCTATCTACGGTCCATTCAGCATCAACAACGACAAGCAGAATGTGGCTATCACACAGGATGGTCAGAAGGAGGCTATGGAGCACGCAGGACGTACAGGAGGTCTTCCATTCGTTGGTGTGGGCTGGTATCGCTTGGAGTTCGAGGCCCCAGAGTTCGAGGCGGGTAAGCGTGCTACGATACTCTTCGATGGCGCTATGAGCAACGCACGTGTCTATGTTAATGGCACGGAGGTGGGCTTCTGGCCTTATGGCTACAACTCGTTCCACTTCGACATCACCGACTACCTTAAGGCTGGCGAGAAGAACGAGCTTGCCGTACGCCTTGAGAATAAACCAGAGTCATCACGTTGGTATCCTGGTGCGGGTATCTACCGCAATGTTCACCTTATCATCACCGAGGATGTTCACGTTCCTGTATGGGGCACACACCTTACTACACCTCACGTTAGCGACGAGTTAGCTCGCGTGGAGCTTCGCACAAAGGTGGCGGGCATCAACGACAACAACCGCAACGCTCTACGTATCGAGACCACCATCTTCGATAATAAGGGCAATGCCGTAGCTGCGGCTACTGACCGCTTGAGCATCTACAAGGAGGCTACATTCGAGCAGGCTATAAACGTCGAAAACCCAGAGCTTTGGTCCGTAGACACCCCTACGCTCTACACCGCAGAGTCGAAGATTTACCTCGGCGAGGAGCTTAAGGATGAGTACTCAACACGCTTCGGCATCCGCACCATAGAGATTATCCCCGACAAGGGACTATTTATCAACGGCGTAGAGACCAAGTTCAAGGGCGTATGTAACCACCACGACCTCGGTCCTTTGGGTGCTGCTGTTAACGATGCAGCCATCCGCCGTCAGGTGCGCATTATGAAGGAGATGGGATGTAACGCCATCCGCACCTCGCACAATATGCCTGCTCCAGAGCTTGTTGCGGCGTGTGACGAGATGGGTATGATGCTTATGCCCGAGACCTTCGACGAGTGGCGTACTCCAAAGCTTGCGAATGGCTACCACCTCTACTTCGATGAGTGGGCAGAGCGCGACCTTGTAAACCTTCTGCACCACTATCGCAACAACCCAAGTGTGGTTATGTGGTGCATTGGTAACGAGGTTCCCGACCAGGGTGATGTTATCTGGGGTGCAAAGCTATCGCGTTATTTGCAGGATATCTGCCACCGCGAGGACCCTACACGCCCTGTAACACAGGGTATGGACCAGCCTCACAACGTGGTTTACAACAATATGGCAGCGATGATGGATGTCGCAGGATTCAACTACCGCCCACACCGCTACCCTGATAACTATCTCCGTCTTCCACAGCAGATTATCCTCGGCTCGGAGACCGCATCTACGGTCAGCAGCCGTGGCGTTTATAAGTTCCCCGTTGAGCGTCGCTCGATGGCGAAGTACGACGACCATCAGGCTTCGTCATACGACGTTGAGCATTGCGGATGGTCGAACCTTCCGGAGGATGATTGGATTTGGCACGATGACTTTGCGTGGGGTATTGGCGAGTTCGTATGGACAGGCTTCGACTACCTCGGTGAGCCTACGCCATACTACACCGATTGGCCAAGCCACTCATCGCTCTTCGGTATCGTGGACCTCGCGGGATTGCCTAAAGACCGCTACTACCTCTACCGTAGCCACTGGAATAAGGATGTGGAGACACTTCATATCCTACCACACTGGACGTGGCCAGGTCGCGAGGGCGAGACAACACCCGTATTCGTATATACCAACTACCCAAGTGCCGAGCTATTTATCAACGGCAAGAGTCAGGGCATACGCACCAAGGATTTGAGCGTTACGGCCGAGGGTACGATGGAGAGCGAGGAGAGCGCAACATCGTTCGTGCGACAGTCACGCTACCGCCTAATGTGGATGGATACGAAATATGAGCCAGGCGTTGTTAAGGTTGTTGCCTATGACAAGGATGGTAACGCCGTTGCCGAGCGTGAGATTCGCACTGCGGGTAAGCCTCACCACATCGAGCTTACTGCCGACCGCGCGACAATCACCGCCGATGGCCGTGACCTCTCGTTTATCACCGTTCGCGTGGTGGATAAGGATGGTAACCTCTGCCCCGATGCACAGCACTTGGTGGAGTATAGCGTAAGTGGCGAGGGCTTCTATCGTGCTGGTGCGAATGGTAACCCTGTATCGTTGGAGTTGTTCCACGAGCCACGTATGCAGCTCTTCAATGGTATGATGACCGCTATCGTGCAGAGCAACACCACACCTGGAGAGATTACCCTTACAGCAAAGGCCAAGGGTGTTAAGTCGGCTAAAATCGTAATTAAAACAGAGTAGCTACTATGACAGAGATGATATTTGTTGTCAGCGTTATTGTTTCGCTCATTATTGGCTTTGCGCTAAACCGCATCTTCGCAAAGAACAACAACGATAACGGCATAATACTAAAGGAGAACGAGGAGCTAAAGCGCCTTGTGGAGGAGCGCAACACCCGCATCGAGCGTCAGAATCTTGAGATTACACGTCTTGTTGCCGAGCGTTCGGCGGAGCATACAATGGTCGAGAGCCTCACTGCGCAGCTCGCCGAGACGAAGAGCGCAGGTGCCGAGGAGTTGCAGCGCACTCGCGAGGAGGCTCAGCGCGCCTTGGAGCAGCGCATTGCGGAGCTTAGGGAGATATACGAGCAGAAGCTCCGCGATATTAAGGCTCACTCGGATGAGACTCTTGCACAGCAGATGAGGCTCATTCAGGAACAGATGCAGACCACCTCGGAGCGAGTGCTTAAGAGCCGTCAGGAGGAGCTTGAGAGTCGCAACGAGGAGAGCGTGTCGCGCATCGTGGACCCACTTCGTGAGAGCATTAAGCGTATGAGCGAGGCCCTCGATAGCTCGAAGCAGGAGCATCACGATAGAATGCAGAGCCTCGACACCCTTATCCGCGAGAACCTCCGCCATAGCCACGAGCTTGGTGCTACGGCCGACCGTCTTGCGCAGGCACTCACCACAAAGGTTAAGACACAGGGTAACTTTGGCGAGCTTCATCTCAAGAAGTTCCTTGAGGATATGGGCCTTATGGAGGGTACGGCATATACCTCACAGCAAGGTCTTAAGGATAAGTATGGCAAAAAGATTAAGAGCGATGAGGATAAGGGCCTTATCCCCGATTTTATCCTACACTTCCCTAATAAGCGCGATGTCATCGTCGACTCGAAGGTGGTTATTACCGACTTCGAGCGCTATATGAGTGCTACCACACCCGAGGAGAAGGAGATACACCTTAAGGCGCATATCGAAGCTCTCCGCGCTCAAGTGGATGGACTCTCGAAGAAGGACTATAGCAAATATTTAGATACTGGATATACGAAGCTCGACTTCGTGATTATGTATGTCTTCCACGAGGGTGCGCTCAACCTCGCGTTGATGAACGACACCTCGCTATGGCGCTATGCCTACGATAGACACGTATTGATTATGGGTCCACAGACTATGTATATGAATCTCCGAGTTTTGGAGCTAATGTGGACACAGTCACGCCAGCTTACTAATCAGGATGAGATTATGAAGCAGGCAAAGATGATCATAGAGCGCGTAAAACTCTTCGCTCGCCGTCTCACCGAAACAGAGAGCAGTATGCAGGAAGTTATGGGTAAATTTAAAGAACTTCGAACTGTTACTGCAGAGAAGGGAAAGAGTATCATTACTCCTGCAAATGAGCTTATTAGGTTAAGCGGAATCGCATTAAAATCCAATGGCAAGGGAGGAGTCTCACCAACCTATATCGAAGGAGATGAAACATCCTTCTTTGGTGAGGAGAAGAAAAAGAAGAAAAATTCAACTATAACCGACGAAGATGCAACCGTTATAGATGAGTTTGACGAAGATGAGGGCGAAGATGTAGAGACATCGGAGGTTGAAGCATCGGAGGCTTCCGAGCAGAATGAATAACCAAATAGAAGTGGCTACCCGAACGGGTGGTCACTTTTATTTTTCGGGGAAGGATAGAATTAAGCACACCCTCTCGCCACACAAGACACCCCACTGCCAAAAACAAAAAAAAGCGATCGAAAAATCGACCGCTTTAGTTGGGCTACCTGGATTCGAACTGCAGCAACGGGGTTCCCATTGCAAAGTAGAGCCGATACCTACAAGCGCAGGCCATAATGCCGAGCAATAGATATAACCATATCGGCTCAACCAATAAACAGTGAGAATCAGGAGGCAAACAACAATATCGTGAGAGTCGCGAAAGTGTGGCGAGAGGCGTGCTTGCAAGGGCGAGAATGGTGAACGAACTAATACTTGCATTAAAGTTCGGTCACTACTTCTCGGTAGTAGCCGTCAGGCTACCCTCTCGCCACACGCACCCCACCGCCAAAAACAAAAAAAGCGATCGAAAAATCGACCGCTTTAGTTGGGCTACCTGGATTCGAACCAAGAATGACAGGACCAGAATCTGTAGTGTTACCATTACACCATAGCCCAATTGTTCTGTTTGACGGTGCAAAAGTAGAACAAAATTTTTTATTTACAAAGGATTTTGCAAAAAAATTTCATATCTTTGTTAAGATTTTTGCATAACAAAGCTTTTAGAACATATAAAACTATCTGATTATGAAGAATATTAAGTCTCGACTAATCGTTATGAACTTTCTGCAATTTGCAGTCTGGGGTGCTTATCTCACCTGCATTGGTCAGTTCTTGGGACGTGTTGGTCTGGGCAGTTACATCTCGTGGTTCTACGTTGCGCAGGGCGTAGTATCTATCTTTATGCCTGCGATTATGGGTATCATCGCCGATAAGTATGTGCAGCCACAGCGTCTTCTCGGTATCTCTCACCTCTTAGCAGGAGGCTTTATGCTCGTTGCAGCATACTTCGGTATCGAGGCTACGGAGCTTGCACAGGCAAATACGGGTAACGCCAGCTATGTTGCCAACATCTGGCCTATCTTCATACCTTATGTCCTCAGCGTGGCGTTCTATATGCCTACTATCGCACTCTCGAATACCGTTGCCTTTGGCACACTAACACGTTCGGGTTTGGACTTCGTAAAGGCATTCCCTCCTATCCGCACCTTGGGTACCGTAGGTTTTATCGCCTCGATGTGGCTTGTAAATAGCCTATCGTTTGGCTTGGCGGAGAATGCACAGTTCACCTATATGCAGCTTATCATCTGCGGTGTTTTGGGTGTTATCCTCGGTGCTTACGCCTTCACACTCCCAGAGTGTCCACTCTCGAAGAGCGACGAGAAGAAGAGCCTCGCCGAGCGTCTTGGCCTTGATGCCTTCGTACTCTTCAAGTCGAAGACTATGGCTATGTTCTTCGTATTCTCGATGCTTCTTGGCGTATCATTGCAGATTACAAACGGCTATGCAACATCCTATATCAATAGCTTTGGTAGCATCTCCAACGACTGGTTTGCGTCAAACCCTACGATGTTGGTCTCTATCTCGCAGATTTCGGAGGCGTTGTGCATCCTTATGACCGCCTTCTTCCTCCGCCGCTTTGGTATTAAGAACGTTATGCTTATTGCGATGTTTGCGTGGGTATTGCGCTTCGGCTTCTTTGGTGTAGGCACTACAACCGCTACTATGGGCATCATCGCCCTAATCGCATCGTGCTTGGTATATGGCGTGGCGTTCGACTTCTTCAACGTGTCGGGTGCTATGTTCGTGCAGCAGGAGGCTCCAAAGAGTATGCAGGGTAGCGCACAGGGATTGTTTATGCTTATGACAAATGGTATCGGTGCTTCGGTAGGTACATATATCGCGGGTAAGGTCGTTGACCACTTCTGTATGTGGGAGGGTGGCTACCTCGTATCACGTCCTGAATTTAGCGGCGAGGGCTGGCAGATGACTTGGTTTATCTTCGCGGGCTATGCATTGGTCGTGGCACTCACCTTCTGGGCCTTGTTCCGCTATAAGCACGATCCTAATAAGTTGATTAACGTCGAGCATTAATCTATGGCACAACAACCTTTAGCCGAGCGTCTGCGCCCACAGAGTCTCGAGGATTACATAGGGCAGAAGCACCTCGTTGGCGAGAATGGCGTATTCCGTAAGTTCATCGCCTCGGGCAGCGTGCCATCGTTTATTCTATGGGGCCCTCCAGGTGTTGGCAAGACCACTCTTGCGAAGATTGTTGCCACGTCGCTCAATCGCCCCTTCTATACGCTATCTGCCGTAACCTCAGGCGTTAAGGAGGTTAGGGAGGTTATCGAGAAGGCGAAGAATCAGCACCTCTTTAGTGCGCGTTCGGCATTCCTATTTATCGATGAGATTCACCGCTTCAATAAGTCGCAGCAGGACTCGCTGCTGGGTGCTGTGGAGCAGGGTATCGTGACGCTTATTGGCGCCACAACCGAAAACCCCTCGTTCGAGGTTATCTCACCGCTATTGAGCCGCTGTCAGGTCTACGTACTGAAGCCTATGGACGACGAGGAGCTGCAGACGCTTCTCGACCGCGCCCTTAACTCCGACGAGGAGCTGAAGAAAAGAAATATCGAGGTCCGCGAGACCGAGGCTCTGTTCCGCTTCTCAGGTGGCGATGCACGTAAGTTACTCAATATCCTCGACATCATTATCGGTGCTTCGAACGGCGACATCGTGATTTCGGATGAGCGCGTCACAGAGTGCCTACAACAGAATATCGCCCTCTACGATAAGTCGGGCGAGCAGCACTACGATGTAATCTCGGCATTTATCAAGTCGGTACGTGGTAGCGACCCCAACGCCGCCATCTACTACCTTGCCCGAATGTTGGCTGGTGGCGAGGAGCCCCGCTTCATCGCACGCCGCCTTGTGATTTTGGCATCGGAGGATATCGGACTTGCAAACCCCAATGCCCTACTCTTGGCCAACGCCTGCTTCGATACGGTGCATAAGATTGGTATGCCCGAGGCACGCATCACCCTTGCCGAGACTACGATATACCTCGCCACAAGTCCCAAGAGCAACTCTGCCTATGCAGCTATAAATAAGGCACTTGCAATGGTCGAGCGAGATACTACGAATCGTCCCGTACCACTACACCTTCGCAACGCCCCAACAAAACTTATGGGCGATATGGGCTATGGCGCCAACTACCGCTATGCTCACGACTATACGGGCAACTTCGTGGCCCAGGAGTTCCTTCCCGAGTCGTTGAGTGGCACACGCTTCTACACTCCGAATACGGGCAATGCGCAGGAGGCCAAAATCGCCGAACGCATCCACGCCCTATGGGGTGATAAGTATGAGGGGTGACACGGTGTATGACAATTTGTCAGTCGCAGGCCCCTCACCTACACATTATTATGACAGCAGTAGCTTTGGCACGGTGATTGCCAGACTTAAAACCAAACAGAAAATATTATCAAAACATAAAAACGAAAACTAAATTATGGCAGTAAAACCACTTTCAGACCGCGTATTGGTGAAGCCCAATCCGGCAGAGGAGAAGACCGCTGGCGGTCTCTTCATCCCTGATACAGCAAAGGAGAAACCCCTTATGGGTAAGGTTATCGCAGTAGGCCCTGGCACCGCAGAGATTGCAATGGAGGTTAAGGTTGGCGATACGGTAATGTATGGCAAGTATGCTGGCGCGGAGCTTAACTACGAGGGCGAGAGCTACCTCGTTATGAAGCAGGCAGATATCATCGCAGTAATCGAGTAATAACTTAAAAATCAGAGATAACAATGGCAAAAGAGATAAAGTACAACGTAGAGGCTCGCGAGCTTTTGAAGGCTGGTGTTGATGCACTTTGCGACGCTGTGAAGGTTACGCTCGGCCCTAAGGGACGTAACGTAATCATCGACAAGAAGTTTGGTGCGCCACACGTAACCAAGGATGGCGTTACCGTAGCAAAGGAGGTAGAGCTTGAGGATACATTCGCAAATATGGGTGCGCAGATGGTACGCGAGGTAGCATCGAAGACCAACGACGATGCGGGTGATGGTACTACAACAGCTACCGTACTTGCACAGTCGCTCATCTCGGTGGGTATCAAGAACGTAACCGCAGGTGCTAACCCTATGGACCTTAAGCGCGGTATGGATGCTGCGGTGGCACGCGTCGTAGAGTCACTCAAGGCACAGAGCCAGGTTGTAGGTTCGGACATCGCAAAGATTGAGCAGGTAGCGACAATCTCGGCTAACAACGACTCGAAGATTGGTAAGCTCATCGCCGAGGCTATGGCAAAGGTGAACAACGAGGGTGTTATCACCGTTGAGGAGGCTAAGGGTACGGAGACTCACGTAGAGGTTGTCGAGGGTATGCAGTTCGACCGTGGTTACATCTCGGCATACTTCATCACCGACACCGAGAAGATGGAGGCACAGCTCGACAAGCCATTTATCCTTATCACCGACAAGAAGATTTCGACAATGAAGGAGATTATGGGTATCCTTGAGCCTGTGGCACAGAGCGGCCGCTCACTCCTCATCATTGCCGAGGATGTTGATGGCGAGGCTTTGTCGGCACTCGTTGTTAACAAGCTCCGTGGTACGTTGAAGATTGCAGCTTGTAAGGCTCCAGGCTTCGGTGACCGCCGTAAGGAGATGTTGGAGGATATCGCAACCCTCACAGGTGCTACAGTAATCTCTACCGACAAGGGTATGAAGATGGAGGATGCTGGCATCGAGGCATTGGGTACTGCAGAGAAGATTACTCTCAACAAGGAGAACACCACTATCGTTGACGGCGCTGGCTCAAAGGAGGCTATCGCAGCACGTGTTCAGCAGATTCGCGCATCTATCGAGAACGCATCTTCGGACTACGACCGCGAGAAGCTTCAGGAGCGCTTGGCAAAGTTGGCAGGTGGCGTAGCAGTATTGTATGTAGGTGCTGCAACCGAGGTTGAGATGAAGGAGAAGAAGGACCGCGTGGATGATGCTTTGGCAGCTACACGTGCCGCAGTTGAGGAGGGTATCGTTCCTGGTGGTGGCGTTGCTTATATCCGCGCCGTTGCAAGCCTTGAGGGTATGAAGGGCGAGAACGACGACCAGACTACAGGTATCCAGATTGTTAAGCGCGCTATCGAGGAGCCACTTCGCCAGATTGTTGCAAACGCTGGTGGCGAGGGTTCTGTCGTAGTAAACAAGGTTAAGGAGGGCAGTGGCTCATTTGGCTACAACGCTCGTGATGACCGCTATGAGGATATGCTCGCTGCGGGTATCATCGACCCAACCAAGGTATCGCGCGTAGCATTGGAGAACGCAGCCTCTATCGCATCAATGTTCCTTACAACCGAGTGTGTGTTGGCAGAGAAGAAGGAGGATAGCCCACTTCAGACTCTTGCTACAGCCGGCGGCGGTATGGGCGGTATGATGTAATCGAGAGATACAGCATAAACAAAGGAGGGTGTCCAACGCGGACACCCTCCTTTTCTTCTTACAAATTAAGAATAACATTCGCTCCCGACCATTGGTCTATCTCAAGCGTATGAGCATAACGTCGCTCCGAGCCATACATAACCTCGACACGTAGGTCAAATGGCGGAGTGTCCACAATGGACAACGTGCGCGGGAAGGTGTGCGGAAGTATATATATATATAAGGTAAGCTCCGTAGCAGGCTCACTGTCAAGCTTAATTATGCGATTAGCATTGTAGCCCAATGGTGGGTTTAGCAACTCCGCCCCTGCAGGTGCCACCTCATCCTTCGCCTTTAGGCGCTCTATCTCTTCGCCATCACGCTTTACCGATGCCATAACAACGACGTTATAACGCCAAAACTCCTCGAAATTTGAGTTTATTGAGATGTGATATTGCTCCATTGTTGTAAAAAATTTCAATCTTTTTGCGTAAAACTTTGCTACAAAAATAGTAATAATTTGCACAATTTAGTTTTTTATCGTAAATTTGCAGACTATTTGTGCTGAAATGGAGCAAATTGGATTGTATAAAATAGCCTATAAGGGGCTAAAAGTAGGAAGCTACGACTTTGATTTTAAGGTAGATAGCGCACTTTTCGAGGCGTTTGAGACCGAGGAAATCAAGGGCGGTGACTGCGTGGTGCGTGTTAAGCTCAACCGCAGCGAGTCGATGTTGGAGCTAAATGTTGACATCGAAGGTGAGGTAATTTGTGAGTGCGATCGCTGTTTGGAGGATTGTCCAATCGCGATTGACTACAATGGCGACCTCGTTGTTAAGTTCTCGGAGGAGACCGATTTCTACGACGGCGACGTAATGTGGATATCTCCAGGCGAGGATATGCTCGACCTTACGCAGTATATCTACGAGAGCATCGTGTTGTCGCTACCCTACAGCCGCGTTCACGAAGATGGCCAGTGCAATCCAGAGATGTTGGCTTCGTTCCAGGAGATTAGCCAGGAGGAGCTTGAGGCGTTGGAGGCACAGGCCGAGGAGGCAGATGTTGTGGCTCTCGACGATGTAAACCGCAGCATCCTTGAGTCGCTAAAGGCACAGATGGAGAAGGAGGAATAAATGCAGTTTGCAAGGCAGTAATTCCGTCAGGCTGCCGAACAGACATTTGACACATAAAACTTAAAAACTATATTGTAAGATGGCACATCCTAAACACAAAGTCTCTTCAACACGTCGAGACAAGAGAAGAACTCACTACAAGGCTGTAGTTCCAACTGTAGTTACTTGCTCAAACTGCGGTTCAGCAGTACTCTACCACCGCGTTTGCCCAGAGTGTGGCTTCTATCGCGGTAAGCTCGCAATCGAGAAGAAGGCAGCTGAGTAGTCTTCACAGTAACTAAAGGAGCAATACCGCGACAAACGGGTTGCTCCTTTCTCTTTTATTCTAACCCAGAAACCATTGCCAACTTCCCCAGGCAACACTTTGTTTCACCAATCTTTGGAAACTATGATTAAGATCGGTATTGACGCTATGGGCGGCGACTTCGCCCCTGAAGTAGCTATCGAAGGCGCTATAATGTCCCTTAAATATCTCGATAAGGATAGCCGTATCGTACTCTTCGGCGACCAAAATCGTATCGTGGAGCTCCTCAAGAAACATAACTGCTCGGTAGATAACTTCGATATCGTTGCTACCACACAGGTTATCGAGATGGGCGACCACCCTGCAAAGGCATTTATCTCGAAGCGTGACTCGAGCATCACCGTAGGCTTCAACTATCTTGCCGAGGGTAAGGTAGATGGCTTCGCAAGTGCAGGTTCTACGGGTGCTATGATGGTTGGCTCGATGCAGGTTATCAAGCCTATCGAGGGTGTTATCCGCCCTGTATTGGCGACGCTGATACCTACAGTATCCGCAGAGCGCGGTATCCAGCGCGCAGTATTGATGGATGTAGGTCTCAACGTAGATGCAAAACCAGAGGTATTGGCACAGTATGGTCTTCTTGGCTCTATCTATGCCAAGTCGGCACTCCAGATGGAGAACCCTCGCGTAGCGCTCCTCAACATTGGCGAGGAGGAGGGCAAGGGTAATGCTCAGGCCAAGGCTACGTACGATCTTATGAAGGAGGATAAGCGTTATAACTTCGTGGGTAATGTCGAGGCTTCGTATATCTTCACAGGTAAGATTGGCGATGTTGTGGTTGCTGATGCCTTCGTAGGTAATAGCTTGCTCAAGATGGCGGAGGCTCTCTACCGCATCAACTTCAAGCTCGGCGGTGGTAAGCCACGCATCAAGAACTTCTTGCGTCCACTCCTCGGTCGTATCGTTCCAAAGCTATACTTCCAGAACGACTTCTGGGATGCTATGAACGCCGAGAGTGTTGGAGGTTTGCAGGTTATGGGTATCAACGCTCCTGTTATGATTGGTCACGGCAGCTCTTCGGCGCGCGCCATCTGCAGTATGATTCTTTCGATGGAGCGCGACATCAAGAGTAACTTCCCTGCAAAGCTTCGTGAGGCACTCAAGGAGTCAAACAGCGAGGATAACGAGTAACAAACCATTAGGCTGACTGGAGGAATTTGGTCAGCCTTTATCTTAAAAAAATATTGATTATGAAATACTTAAGCATACTATTGGCACTACTTTTCGTAGTTGCGTGCGAGCCAGCAGTTGATAAACCCGAAACTCCAACACCCCCAAATCAGGAGGAGAACGGCGAGGAGAACGGAAACGATGAGAATGGCGAGGAGAATGGCAATGATGACAGCTGGATTGATGAGGTTATCGACACATCGGGTGCAGACTACCTCTTCAAGGATGGCATCACAGGCAAGGTGATGTTCTTGGAGTATAACGGCCTTAGCAACGACTACATCTCACTCTATGACAACGCAACAGACCTCACACTCTTCTTGGACCTCTACTCACCAATGTTGTACGACTACGTTACACCAGGCATCTACACCTTTGGTGATGGTGCGGCGATGACAGCTCATCGTGAGTATTGCTACATCCACTTCCCTGATGACACGTTGATGCGCTTCACGGATGGTCGCGTAAAGGTGATTACTGACCCAGAGCACTCGTCGGGATATCCCTACTACCACATCACAGCACGTTTCGTGAATGAGGCGGGAGAGGTTATCGTAGCCGACTACGAGGGACAGCTAATTGCGCAGTAAGCAAGGCTCATACCTATATATATAATAATAGAGGGTATCCCAATTGGGACACCCTCTATTATTTGTTATGGCCGTCTATTATAGCTTATCAAGCTCAATCTCGAAGTCAGCCAACACGTTCATATAGTTGATGAACGCCTCGTAAGCCGAGCCATAAGGGTTGAAGTATGAGTGAACATCGCCATCCGAGAACCACTTTGTAGCCATATAGTAGAAGTGGTCAGAGTTCTGCATAAAGTGCCATACATACTCGAAATCCTTATTCTTCGCCTTCTTAACCTTTGGTGCCAAGGCGTACAACTTCTTGAATGCCTCGTTCTGAAGGTCGTTACCCAACCACGCTGTAACGTCGCGCTCCTCATCTGCCCACGACATAGCGTAAGGACAGTGAAGAACTGCCACAGGCTGGAGCTTCTTCGAAGCCTCGCTAACAGTTGCAAACTCCACCTCGCCAGTAGCAAGAAGCGCCGCAGGAAGAGCCTTCATAAAGTCGAAGATACCTGTCGATGCCTTCTGATGCTCGCCGAATGTCTCGTAGTCCATAAAGAGGTTTACTACATCGCCATTCTCCGAAGCAACCCACTGTGCATACTTATCAGCCGTAAGAGGCCACTCTGGCCAACCCTCGTTCGAGAAGCGGAATGCGATATCGTCCGAAAGTTTGTAGTTACGCAACAACAGACGGAGCTTATTATCCATAGCATCGGTATAGAGGAAGTTTGGCGACTTCCAGCCAAGGATATGACGTGCGCCCTCGGCAAGCATAGTCTTGAAGCCCATATCCTCAACCGCCTTTGCAATCTCGTCAGAGTAGATAAGCTCGGTATTACGGAACGCCGTAGGCTTAACACCAAACTCATCCTTAAGCATCTGTGAGTGGAGCTTCACCTCCTGCTTAAACTCCTCAACAGAGTAGAGCGATGAGAGTGAGTGAGAGTAGGTCTCGGCAAGGAACTCCACACATCCAGTCTCAGCAAGACGCTTGAATGACTCGAGAACCTCTGGAGCATAGGCCTTAAACTGCTCAACAGCAGAGCCTGTGATAGAGAACGAGCAACGCAAAGCACCCTTATGCTCGTTGATCAGATTCAAGAGCAATGCATTCATAGGGAGGTAGCACTCGCGAGCCACCTTCTGCATAATAGCACGATTGGTGAAGTCGTCGAGGTAGTTATGGTCGTTACCCATCTGGAAGAAGCGATAGGTCTTCAAACGCCAAGGCTGGTGAACCTGAAAATAGAAACAAACTGTCTTCATATATCAATCTTTTTATTTGTTACACTTATCGATAGCCTGCTGATATACATCCTTAATCTTCACAGCAGCTTTGTACCATTTGAGGTTATTAACCTCCTCCATACCCTTCTCCTGGAACATCTTCGCAAGAGCTGGATAGGTGATAAGGCCATAGATAGCATCTGCCATAGCATCTACATCCCAATAGTTCACCTTAACGGCATAGTCCAAGACCTCGGCTACACCACTCTGATGCGAGATGATTGTAGGTACGTTCGAACGCATAGCCTCCAATGGCGAAATACCGAATGGCTCCGATACCGAAGGCATAATATATACATCCGACAACTGGAACATCTTCTGCACATCGTCACCCTTGAGGAAGCCTGTAAAGTGGAAGCGGTCGGCGATGCCGAGCTGCGCAACACGACGAATACAGTGGTTCATCATATCACCCGAGCCTGCCATTACGAAACGTACGTTAGGCACACGTGCAAGAACCTTCGCCGCAGCCTCGATGAAGTAGTCTGGACCCTTCTGGAAGGTGATACGTCCCAAGAAAGTTACAATCTTATCCGCTACGCCACGCTCTGGCACAGGGTTATCGTTCTCGGCAAACTGAACGGCGTTATGTACCGCTACAACCTTCTCTGGCTCAATATGATATTTGTCGATTACGATATTACGTGTAAGGTTCGACACCGCGATAACCATATCCGCAGCAGCCATACCCGCACGCTCAATCTCATAGACACGTGTATCAATATTATCGCTTGACGAGCGGTCGAACGATGTTGCGTGCATATGAACAACAAGTGGCTTACCCGACACGCGCTTTGCAGCGATACCCGCAAAGTATGTCAACCAGTCGTGAGCGTGAATAACATCAAACTGTCCCTCGAGCTGTCGCGCAACCTCCGCAGCAACAACAGCATAGCGAGCAACCTCCTCCATAATATTTGCGCCATACTTACCCGAGAAGGTATAACGCTGTGTCCAGCTATCACCCTTACGCTCCCAGAACTTCTTACCCGTGCGCTCGTAACCCTCGCGGTATGTAGCCCACTCCTCTGGCGAGATGTATGGAACCATATTCGAGTCGATATGGATGAACGAAATCTTACGCATAATGTCATCCGCACCCTCGATGCTTGAGTCGCAATATGTAGCCTCGATGTCGCTGGCGTTGACAACCTTCACAAAGCTCTCATCCTCGTCACCCGAAGCCTTTGGCATCACGAAGATAACCTCGACATCGTTACGAGCCAAGCCCTGTGTCATACCGTAGCAGGCGGTACCCAAACCTCCAGCGATGTGGGGTGGGAACTCCCATCCGAACATTAGTACTCTCATAGATATATCTTTTTTACGTTTTACTTCTGAACACTCTTACGTACACACTTACGCTTTGGCTTCTCCTCCTTCGCCGCAGCCTTCGAAGTAGCCTTCTTCGCGCTCTTCTTTGGCGCATACTTCTCGACCATCTGGTTGATAAGGAGCAAGCCTGCAACCGATGTAGCGTGAGATACCGAGCCACGTGGACCGTGTGGAGGATCACCCTCGAAGCGCTCCGAAACAGAGCCTACGCACTTTGTCTGAAGCTCGCTGTCGAATGCCTCCAACAGAGCCTTCGCCTCCTTGTAGTAGCGCTCACCAGAGAGCTTGAAGCAAGCAGCAACATAGAATGTCAAAGGCCAAATCCACGCCGAGCCATTACGTGATGCGAGATCCTGCGAACGCTGATCCTCGTTGTAGTTCGACTTATAGAGTACGTTACGTGGCGAGAGGGTACGCAGACCGCGAGGTGTGAGCAAGTGGTCACGAACAGTCATAACCGTACGTACAATCTGCTCCTCGTCGAGCATAGTATAATCCAAACCGCACGCAACAATCATATTGCAACGGATAAACTTATTCACCTCGTCGTAGTTCACATAATCTGCCAAGTATCCCTCCTCGTTGAGCCAGAACTTCTCCACGAACGACTTCTTGGTCTTCTCTGGGATGCTCTTCCACTCTGCTACGAAGGCCTTATCGCCCTGCTTCTTCGCAAGGGCCAATGTATATGATACGGCGTTATACCACAATGCCTGAAGCTCGACAGGATAACCACGGCGTGGTGTTACGGCGTGACCATCGACCATAGCACCCATCCAAGTCAAAGGGCGGTCTGCCCAAGCCCAAATAAGGCCATTATCGTGAAGACGGATATCCTCATAAAATCCTGCACGGAATGCCTCGAGGATGCCCTTCATAACATCACCATACTTTGCCCAAAGCTCCTTCTGTGTGATATGTCCCTCGAGCTGCTGAAGAGTGTAGTAGAACCAAAGTGGAGCATCTACGGCTGTTGGCACGTAACGGCCCTCAAGAAGGCCACTCTCCTTAATATCGCGTACCGCAGTGTCAAGTGCTGCGATGCAATCCTCCTTGCGGCCCTGTGTAAGCGTCAAGCCTGGAAGTGCCATAAAGGTATCCTCCATAAACGAGCCGAACCAAGGGTAACCCGCAACAACCTCCGTGCGGTCACCAGGACGACGGATGATGAACTGACGTGCCGAGTGCTGCAAGCAGCTGAGGAAGTCAATCTTGTGTGTGCGGTGTGCTATCTGCTGCTCATACACCTCGGTGATGGTATCTGGCGTTGCCATAAGGTCGGTAGCGGCAGAGAAAATCACGCTCTCGCCCTTCTTAATCTTAAACTCGAAGTAGCCCGTAGTGAGCAAATCCTCGTGGCCCTCATAGCCGCGTGCCAACTCCTTGCGATACTCGAAGTTGTAGTACCAATCTGGAGCTGCGATAAACTCAGCATCCTCCTTATTGAGCTGCATATGCAACCAAGGGAATCCATCGTACAAGCGACACTTAACACCATAAGGGATAGGATATGCACGGCCATCAGCCTCCATATTAGCCTTCGACAAAGCGTGCTTATCGCGGAAGGCCAACAATGGGCGAAGACGCAACGTAGTCTCGGAGTGAGCATCCACCAACGTATAGCGAATCATAAGCTGTGTGCGGTTATGCACCCACAACAACTCCTTCTTGAGAATCACGCCACCCACACGATAGGTAATCGTTGGCACTGGAGTGTACTCAAAGTCGGTGATATACTTATGACCACGAGGCTCATACACACCCTCGAAGCGGTGTAGAGCGAGGTTAAACGACTGGTCGTGCTGAACTACAGTCTCATCGAGCGACGATAGCAACACATATGTGCGGTCGCTCTGGTCAATAGGAGCAACCATCAAGCCGTGATACTTACGTGTGTTGCATCCCACGATTGTAGTACTCATATAACCGCCACGACGGTCTGTCGAAAGCACCTCTCTGTCAAGCGAGTACTCCAAGTTTCCCAACTCACGTTTGTCGAATTTTAGTCCTGACATAATCTATCTATTATATTTATATGTATTTACGCGTCTATATACAACATTCCACACCGCAACTCTTTTACTATCAGTAAGATACAATAGCGTCGGGCGGTGCCGAGAAAGGAATCTACATTTTTTCAAAGATAAAATTACAACTTTATTTCGAAAAATCAAAATATTTATGCAAAAATTGACTCTATTACTGCATCCGACATCATAAATTTCGATGTAGGGATGGCAAGGGTACTACCATCGTAGCAAACCACCTCGGCCTCTATCCATCCACGTGCGGAGGCCACAATACGCTCCGCCTCCTTCATCCCGAAGCGCGCTGCGACATACTCCAAATCTATACCCTCAACCCTACGCAGCGAGGTCATAACATACTCGTTCAGATGGTCAACTTCGGTAAGCGTCTCACCCTCAAGACGTATATCACCCTCGCTATACTCCTTCGCCGAGGATAGACACCACGTGCGGTTATCGCCACTATACGAATGGGCTCCAGGGCCTATGCCGAGATACTCCACACCCTGCCAATAGGCCGAGTTATGCGTCGCACGTCGTCCTGCGCGCGCATAGTTCGAGACCTCGTAATGCTCATACCCCGCCTCGCGAAGCACCCGCTCAACCATAAGATACTCCTCTTCGGAGCGCTCCTCGCTAACGGGCGTATACTCACCACGCTGAACCAAAAGACCAAGACGTGTGCGCTCCTCAACCGTAAGATGATATGCCGAGATATGCTCTACGTCAAGAGCTACAGCCTCGCGTAACGTCTCCTCTAGCCACTCATCGCCAAACCCCGCAACACCAAAGATGATATCTATTGAGATGTTATCGTAGCCTGCACCACGAAGTCGTGCAACAGCCGCCCTCGCCTCCTCGGCCGTATGTCTGCGATTCATAAACTGAAGTACCCTATCGTCGAAGGACTGAATACCAAGGCTTATGCGATTTATAGAGGTATGCCTCAAGGCTGCAATATACTCCTCGGTGAGGTCATCGGGGTTTGCCTCGAGGGTTATCTCGCCTACCTCCGAGCAGTCAAACAACTCACGGGCGTGAGCTATAAGCCCCTCAATCTGCTCGGCCGAGAGCAACGATGGCGTGCCACCACCAAAATATATCGAACTTAACCTCCTCTCCGAGAGATAACCTTGTCGCTGCTCCAACTCCCTATGCATCATCTCCACGACCTGCGGAATGAGAGCCACAGCACCCACCTTATAGAAGTCGCAGTAGGTGCAAATACGTTTACAGAATGGAACGTGAAAATATAGAGTTGCCATAGAGTCTCGGTTTGAATAGCTACAAAATTAATTAAAAAAGTTGATATTTGCGATAGCTAATTGCAAAAAGTATTATATTTGTAGTCGAAACACTTTACAACTATGAAGAGTATTAGAGAGCTATATCGCATCGGCACAGGCCCCTCAAGTAGCCATACTATGGCACCACGTCGCGCCGCCGAGATTTTCCTACATCGCAACCCCGAGTGTGGCTACTTCCGCGTCACGCTCTACGGCAGTCTTGCTGCAACGGGCAAAGGCCACTTAACAGACCAGGCGATTTTCGATGTTCTGCGTCCTCACGGCAATGTGGAACTTATCTGGGAGCCATCTATCTTTAAGCCATTCCATCCAAATGGTATGCGCTTCGAGGCAGTGGAGGATGACCACGTGGTTGACGACTGGACGGTATATAGCGTTGGTGGTGGTGCGCTTGCCGAGGAGAATAGCGCGCCTATCGAGACCGCAGATATCTACCCCGACACCAAGTTGGTCGATATTTTGAAGTGGTGTACGGAGAATGGCCGTACCTTCTGGGAGTATGTGGAGTTGCACGAGGGTAAGGATATCTGGATTTTCTTGGCAAAGATATGGCGTGTTATGCGCGAGGCGGTGGAGCGAGGTATCGAGACCGATGGTGTTATCCCTGGACCTCTCAACCTTCCACGTCGTGCTATGCGCTACAACGTTCGTGCTTCGGGATATAAGCAGAGCTTGCAGTCACGCGGCTTAATCTTCTCGTACGCCTTGGCCGTAAGCGAGGAGAATGCCTCGGGAGGACGTATCGTAACGGCACCTACGTGTGGCTCATCGGGCGTTCTACCAGCGGTGTTGTACCACTTGTGGAAGACTCGTGAGTTCAGCGACCAGCGCATCTATCGTGCTTTGGCAACAGCAGGTCTTATCGGAAACATTGTTAAGCAGAATGCCTCAATCTCGGGTGCCGAGGTGGGATGTCAGGGCGAGGTGGGCGTAGCTTGTGCTATGGCTGCTGCGGCTGCCAACCAGCTCTTTGGTGGCACACCCGCACAGATTGAGTATGCCGCAGAGATGGGCCTCGAGCATCACCTCGGTATGACGTGCGACCCTGTGTGTGGCTTGGTGCAGATTCCTTGTATCGAGCGTAACGCCTACGCCGCAGCGCGAGCCTTGGATGCAAACCTATATTCGATGTACACCGATGGTCATCACCGCGTGTCGTTCGACCGCGTGGTGGAGGTAATGAAGCAGACAGGTCACGACCTACCTTCCATCTATAAGGAGACTGGCGAGGGTGGTTTGGCAAAGGATTTCTTCTAACGAGATAATAGTTATGGGTGGCTCAGATGCCACCCATAACCTTTTTAACAAACAAAACAACTTGGCGATATGCCATCTCGATTGTAGCGCTAACCTCGTATATCGTATCGAGTCTCTGTGACACCTGACGTATGGTGGAGTGCAACGAAATGAAGTATATCGCAACGGCCAAAGCCACATCCATAAGCGCCACACTTAGCGTAGCCAGCGGAAGACTCCCCATAACCTCCGAGAGCCATAGCACTACGGCCATCGAGAGGAAGATAAATGCCATAAGGACGGCACAGAGAAAGATAATCAACGACACGACAACAAGGCTTTAAGGTTACTTATCGCAATGACACTCCTCGCCGTCGCAACCACAATTTGCAGTGCGAATCTTCTCCGCTGCATCGTTCACCGCAGCACGAATCTTATGACGAAGCTCTTTGCCAGACTGTGGAGTCACAAGCATCGCAATCGCAGCGCCCAACACCGCACCTCCGAGTGCAGAGAGTAGGCATAATGATGAATTTCTCATAATCGTAATTTTTAAGTGTTCATACCTACTCTTACAAACCACGCGCCAAGATGTAGCATAAATCCCCTTTTTTGCCTATCTTTGTCGCGAAAAGTATGGAGAACAGCAACTACATAATAGCCTTTACGGGCCACCGCGACTACGATAACTCGGCAACCGACAAACTACGCGAGACGATTATCTCGCTACGTAGCATCGGCGCACGAGGCTTCCGCGTGGGAATGGCACGAGGTTTCGACATCGCTGCGGCGGAGATAATCCTGGAGCTTATGAGCGAGGATAGCGACATCTGGCTCGAAGCCTACATCCCCTTCCCTGACTTCGAAAAGAGCCTCGACAATATAGAGGCAGCGAGGTATCGTGAAGTTTTGAAGTGTTGCAGAGAGGTACACGTCGCCTGCGAGGGCTACAACAAAGGGGCCTTCCACAAGCGCAACGATATGCTTATCGAGGGTGCGGACTACCTCGTCGCGTGGTGGAATGGCACGTCGAGTGGCACGGGATACACCGTAAAACGGGCAAAAAAGAGAAGACTCAAGATTATTAACCTATATCCATCAACGCAGATGACACTGCAATTATAGGCATAAATACTAACGAAAAGATAATAAATTAATAATATTTTTGCACCAACTTAAAAGAAGGAATTATGAAGATTAGAAATTTCGTTTTGGCAATCGCTGCTATTGTTATTGGATTTAGCGCTCAGGCTCAGACAACTACAGGCGAGAAGATTCAGTCATTTGCGGATAAATACCTCAAATTATCGGGATATATCCAGGGTGGTTTCGAGTGGAACGAGGCTAATAACCCAGAGGCTACATTCTACCTAAAGCGCGCCCGCGTGAGCCTTTCGGGTAACGCAGCACAGGAGAAGATTGACTATCGTCTTCAGGTAGATATGGCTGGCTCACCAAAGATTTGCGACCTCTACTTCCGCTACAAGCCTCTCAACGAGCTTAGTATGCAGCTCGGTCAGTTCAAGGTGCCATTCGCAATTGAGAATGAGCTTTGTGGCCCTACGACCTTCGAGTTTATCGAGTACTCATACATAACAACCTACTACTCACGCAATAACGGAGCATTCGACGGTATCGCATCGACAGGTCGTGATATCGGTTTCCAGCTCTATGGTGGTTTCATCGAGAAGGAGGGCTTCAACATTATCAACTACAACTTGGCAGTTTTCAACGGCGCAGGCATAAATAATAAGGATAATAACTCGTCGAAGGACATCGTGGCACGACTTATGATTAAGCCTATCAAGGGCCTATCACTCTCTGGTTCGTATATGTATGCCGAGACAAACTTCGCTGGCGCAGAGTATATGAAGAGCCCACGTTGGTCGGTAGGTGGTTGGTACGACTCACGCCACTGGGTGGCACGTGCCGAGTATGCTGAGGCAGAGTTTGGCGCTGTTAAGTCACAGTCGCTCTACGCCTTGGCGGGTTACCACTTCGAGGAGCCTTGGTCGTTGGTTGCTCGTTATGAGTTTATCAAGGATGACTACGATATTCTAAATCAGGAGCGCATTACGCTTGGTGGTGTCTACAAGCCATTCAACTTCTTGCGCTTGCAGCTTAACCTCTCGTACGTGATGAACGACACTCCTGTGAGTGCTCTCGGCGCGAACCTGATGGTTTCGGCAATATTCTAATTAATACTGTAAAACCTTAAAATGAGAAAATTCCTAACCGAAGATTGGATCGTAACATTTCTTAGTATTCCCCTTGTGGTTTTTGCCGCCCTCGCATCGCACCTCCCAGGTGGCGGCGTGAAGATTTCGGCAGACCTCACAGAACTTGGCGCGTGGGGCGATATCGCAATATTCTTCGCCATAGCCTTTGTACTCCTCTATGTGGGCAATAGGCTATTGGGTAGATCCGTAAAGGGTATCATACCCTCGTTTGTAGTGGTATTTGCGATTGCTCTGTTGGCGCAATGGATAGCAAAGATTGATATGGTGAAGTACTACGGCTTCGAGGCTGTATTCTTCTCGGTTATCTTTGGACTTATCATCCGCAACCTATTCCACGTTCCCGAGTGGCTGAAGCCAGCAATTCAGGGTGAGTTCTTCATCAAGATTGGCGTTGTCTGTCTGGGTGCTACGGTACTCTTCAGCGACGTTATGAAGTCGGGAGCTGCGGGACTTATTCAGGCTGTGATGGTTGTAACCATAGTGTGGTTCTTCGGTTATCTGCTTGCGCGAAAACTAAATGTGGAGCGCGCAACGGCAATGACCTTGGCAAGCGGTAGTTCGATTTGTGGTGTCTCGGCGTGTATCACCGCTGCGGGCGTGGCAGGTACGGATAAGAAACAACTATCCTATATCATATCATTAGTGCTAATCATCGTAGTACCAATGATTTACCTTATGCCTTGGTTAGGAAAGATGATTGTTCCTCTGCTGACCGACAACCCTACGATTCAGAGCGAGATTATCGGAGCGTGGATTGGCGGCACCATCGACACCACCTCGGGTGTTGGTGCTTCGTCGGAGATGGCTGGCGAGGTGGCGCAGAAGACCGCCATTGTGGTTAAGGCTACGCAGAACGTACTTATCGGCGTTGTGGCGTTCTTCATCGCTCTCTACCTCTCGGCACGTTCGGGAAATGGTAAGGGTATGAGCCGCCCTTCGTTTGGCATCGTGTGGGAGAAGTTCCCGAAGTTTATCTTGGGATTTGTCGTTGCCTCGGCGGCGTTTAGCATCCTGCAAAACAACGGACTGCTAACCCTCGATGCAAAGGGCAAGATTATCGAGACGGCTATGGCCAAGAACTTCTCGACATTCTTCTTCTCGTTGTCGTTCGTCTGCATCGGTATGGATACGCGACTTAAGGATATCGTATCGCGCGAGAATCGCAACTCGCTCTTTGCCTTCCTCGGCGCACAGTGCTTCAATATCATCGTCACACTACTTATTGCGTGGTTGATGTTCGGCATCGTGAAGCCAGCGCTATGGCCTACGCACCCCGAACCAGCAAAGGTCGAGGAGGTTGCCGAGGAGGAGTTTACGCTTAAAGTGGTCAATGACAATAACTTGGAGGTAGAGCCTACCGACTCTTTCGAGATTGTAAAGATTACGGTTAAGGAGTAAGCCTCAACACGAAATATTATTAAAGAAAGGGAATTTAGCAAATCGCCGAATTCCCTTTTTCTTATTGATTATCTTTTAGTTGCTCTACTATAGTAGCACATCCGTCTTCAAGAAGGTCAAGCACCAACTCAAAGCCCTCGTGTCCCTCGTAATATGGATCGGGGATGTATGACCAATCGGGGTTGTGGCGCAGAAACTCGCGGAAGCGATATATCTTCTGCTGCGCCTCGCGACTCGGTGCCAAGCGGAACAACGCCTCGTAGTTATTATCATCCATCGCAATGACCATATCAAACTTCTCGAAATCGGCCTCACGCACCTGACGAGCAAGGTGCGTCATCTCTATTCCTCGTGCCGCAGCAGCGCGTCGCATACGTGCATCGGAGCGCTCGCCACTATGTCCGCCATAGGTTCCCGCCGAGTCGATAACTACCCTATCGGCAATACCCTCGCGCTCAACAAGAAGCCTCAACATAGCCTCTGCAGCTGGTGAGCGACAGATGTTTCCGAGGCACACAAAAAGTATTCTCTGCTTCATAATTCTTTCGTTTTATATCGCAAATATACACTTTTTCGGAGAATATTACACAATTATTCGTTGAACAAAAATCTTGATTGGTTTAATAATATTGTTTTTTTATCCCTTATGGATAATATTTGGACTAATATTGTGATTATTTTGTATATCTTTGTCAATAGTTTATCGAGAGCAATAAAATTTAAACGATATGAAACTTAAGACACTTTTACTTTTGGTTATCGCCTCTATGGCTTTTGCCGTAAGTGCCGAGGCGCAGTCGCTACCACGCAAGGTGCGTAACGTGGAGGTGCAGGACCTCGATGCCAAGAAGGCTCGACTTCCTTGGTGGGGCGAGAAGAATCTCCTTATCTTCTACGTAGACCCTGAGGTACCAAAGCAGAACCACGACTTTATCACCTACATCGAGGAGACTGGCCGCGTAGCAGGCCCAAATATCGAGGGCTTCGGTATCGTAAACCTTAAGGATGCCGTATATCCAAACAACGTAGTACGTAAGATTGCCGATGCTCGTACCGCAAAGAATGGCGCAACCATCCTCTGCGACCCTGACCACTACATCAGCAGTGCGTGGCGTCTTGGCGATTGCAACAATATGTTCGTGATTATGTTGGTGAACAAGGCTGGCGAACTTGTCTACGTTCACAAGGGCGAGATGAGCGAAGAGGAGCAGCAGAAGTTTATCGCAGCAGCAGAGCCACTCCGCTAATTTAGAGCGAAACCTACGAAACGAAACCAGACATCTTTGATGAGGTGTCTGGTTTTTTATTTGCCAGAGGTAGTATATTCAACAAAATATTGGTCTTTTTTACCACTCAAACCTCTACCCTTCCAGCATAGAAGCTGTGATTTTAATAACAAACCCCATAAATGTAGTGCTTCGGGCTTTCGGAATTAACTTTTTTTTACTATCTTTGCCGCCGTGTTACTATACCTTTAGGTATAGATACACCTTTCGGATAGCGGAAACGTAATTTAGATATGAAGATAGCATTAGCACAGCTCAATTTCACTGTTGGCGATATCAAGGCCAACACCGAGAAGATTATCTCAGCAATCAGCAACGCCAAAGGCGCTGGCGCCGACCTCGTTGTATTTGCCGAGTTTGCCACATCGGGAACTCCAGCCTATGGACTCCTAAGCAAGACCACATTCCTCACACTCTGCGAGGAGGCGATTGAGACTATCGCATCGAAGTGTCACGGTATTGCAGCAATCGTAGGTACCCCATACCTCACTGCCGAGGGCCCTATCAGCGCTGCGGCATACATCGATGAGAATGGTAACATCGAGTATATCGGCAAGCGTCACGTTACGGCACGCCGCGAGATGGGTTACATCGTAGGCTCGTCGGTTGGTAGCCAGACAGTCAACATCAAGGATTGCACCCTTAAGGTTGTTGTGGGCGATGACCTCAGCCGTATGGAGGACCTCGACGAGGAGATTGATGCTATCATCTCTATCAATGCTCGCCGCTATGGTAAGGGTATCCTCTCACGCCGCTTCGATAAGATGAGCCGCTTGGCATTTGCCGAGGGTAGAAACCTCATCCTTATCAACCAGGTAGGTGGCTCGGGAGATATCGTCTACGATGGAACTTCGGGCATTCTCGACCGCGATGGTCACCTTGTTATGGTTCTCAAGAGCTTCGAGGAGGATATGCAGATTTTCGACACCAACGCCGAGAACGCCCCTATCGAGCTTCCATATACAACCTACAACGACCGCACTCGCCTTATCTACGAGGCTGCGTGCTTGGGCTTGCGCGACTACTTCCACAAGAATGGCTACCGTAAGGCGTGCGTAGGTTTGTCTGGTGGTATCGACTCTGCTGTTGTTGCCTGCTTGGCAGTAGGAGCCTTAGGCAAGGAGAATGTTCGTGTGTTGCTTATGCCATCGCCATTTACCCCTAACGAGAGTGTGGAGATTGCGAAGCAACTCGCCGAGAACCTCGGTGTGGAGTATAGCGTACTCCCAATCATCGAGGCATACAACGCTATGGTTGGTACGTTGCAGCCTGTAATTGGCGGTACGGAGTTTGACGCTACGGAGGAGAATATCCAGACTCGTATCCGCACCACGATGCTTATGGCGCTTCAGAATAAGACTGGCTATATGCTTCTTAACTCATCGAATAAGAGCGAGAACGCCCTCGGCTGGTGTACGCTCTATGGCGATACCGCAGGTACGTTCAGCCCTACAGGCGACCTCTATAAGGGTGAGATTTATGACCTCGCGCGCTACATCAACTCGAAGTTTGGCGATGTAATTCCTGATGCTATCATCGACAAGGAGCCATCGTCGGAGCTTCGCCCAAATCAGAAGGATAGCGACCACCTCCCACACTACGAGGTTATCGACGCTATCTTGTTCCGTATGATTGAGAAGCAGCAGCACCGCGAGGAGATTATCAACGCAGGCTTCGACGCTAACGTTGTGGAGAAGATTCACAAGATGGTTATGGAGAACGAGAAGAAGCGTTACCAGTTCCCACCTGTGCTTCGCCTCTCGCCTTGCGCCTTTGGCCACGAGTGGCTAATGCCGCTTGTTAACCACTACTGCGATTAACGAGTAACGTCAAGCATAGCAACGCCCCTACAAGACTATGTCACTTTTCAGAGTTCTTCTCTCGATAATATTTCCACCTCTGGCTGTTGTAGACCAGGGGTGTGGTTCGTTTTTGATAGTCTTCCTACTAACGCTTATGGGCTGGGTGCCAGGCGTTATCGCGGCTCTCATAATACTGAACAAAACTCAAAGATAGTAGCAATGAGTAGAAACATTCAGCATAAGGGCATCGTAGAGAGCATCGAGGGAGATAAGGTTCGTGTCTTGGTGGCACAGCAGAGTGCCTGCGCAGGGTGTCACGCCAAGGGCATCTGCGGCGAGAAGGGCAAGGAGCGAATCATAGATGTCACAACGCCATACGCCTCGCACTTCGAGGTTGGCGAGCGTGTCGTAGTGGCACTTATAAATAAGTCGATGGCATTCTCATCTGTGGTATGGGGCTATGTACTGCCTTTGATTGTATTGCTTGTTGCGCTGTTTGGTTCGAAGGCCTTGGGACTTGAGGATGGCGTCTCGGCAATCATCTCGCTATGTAGCGTTGCAGCCTACTACTTTGGGCTATACTTAGGAAAAAACAAAATAGATAAAAAGATAGAATTTACAATTATTAAGGAGTAATGAACACTTTAGTACTGACAGTCCTAACACTCGGTGTGTTAGGTATCGTTCTGGCAATCATCCTCTATTTCGTAGCACAGAAATTCAAGGTTGAGGAGGATCCTCGCATTGATGAGGTTGAGAAGATGTTGCCTGGTGCTAACTGCGGTGGTTGTGGCTTCGCAGGATGTCGCGCAATGGCCGATGCGTTGGTTACGCGCGAGAATATCGCATCGCTCTTCTGCCCTGTTGCTGGTGGTGCTACGATGAGTAGCATTGCTGGTTACCTCGGCAAGGCTGCCCCCGAGAAGGAGCCTATGGTAGCTACGATGCGTTGTGGCGGTACGTGCCAGAAGCGCCCAAAGGTAACCCACTACGACGGTGCGTTGAACTGCGCCGTAGTAAACACATTCTATGTTGGCGAGACAGCGTGTGCATATGGCTGTATCGGCTATGGCGACTGTGTTAACGCTTGTAAGTTTGGTGCCTTGAGCCTCAATCCTGAGACAGGTCTTGTGGAGGTAGATGCCGATAAGTGTACAGCGTGTGGCGCGTGTGTTAAGGCCTGCCCAAAGGGACTCTTCGAGTTGCGTAAGAAGTGGCCAAAGAATCGTGCGGTATATGTTGCTTGTCGCTCAAAGAACCGCGGTGCTGTGGTTATGAAGGCGTGCAAGGCGGGTTGTATCGGTTGTGGCAAGTGTGCGAAGGTGTGTGCCTTTGGCGCTATTACCATCGAGAACAACTTGGCATATATCGACCCCGAGAAGTGTAAGTTGTGCCGCAAGTGCGTGAACGAGTGCCCTACGGGGGCTATACGTCTTGAGAATATGGAGCCTCTGCCAAAGGAGCCAAAGGTAACCGCACCAAAGAGCGAGGCGGCTGCAAAATAGTTAGGAGTAAGAGGCAAATAATTAGTAGCAAGAGGCTAAATAGTTAGGAGCAGAAAGAAGAATTATGAAGACTTTCCCAATAGGCGGTATACATCCGTCAGATAATAAGGAGTGGAGCAAGGATAAGGCAATTGAGGTAATAGAGCTTCCAAACGAGGTTCTCGTGCCGATGATTCAGCATATCGGTGCGCCTTCGACACCTTTGGTAAAGAAGGGTGATAAGGTGCTTACAGGTCAGCTTATCGGCGAGGCTGCAGGCTTCGTATCGGCAAATATCCATTCGCCAATTTCGGGTACCGTAACCGCAGTAGATGACTTTTCGAATGGTCAGGGCTTGCGCCTTACGATGGTGGCTATCAAGCGCGAGGGCGACGAGTGGATGGAGAATATCGACCGCACGGCGGAGCATAAGCGTGAGTGTACGCTTACCCCAGCGGAGATAGTTCAGAAGATTAAGGCTGCGGGTATCGTAGGTCTTGGTGGTGCGCAGTTCCCAACCCACGTGAAGCTATCAATCCCTGATGGTCAGAAGGTTGACACGTTGATTATCAACGGCGTGGAGTGTGAGCCATACCTCACCTCGGACTATCGTAATATGGTTGAGCGTGCGGAGATGATGCTTACGGGCGTAGAGATTCTTATGCGAGCGTTGAGCGTTGAGCGCGCGGTGATTGGCGTGGAGAATAACAAGCCTGATGCTATCGAGCATCTCAATAAGGTTATCGCACGCGACTCGTATCGCGGCATCGAGGTTATGCCACTTCAGATGCGCTACCCTCAGGGTGGTGAGAAGCAGCTTATCGCAGCAACAACAGGTCGTCAGGTGCCACCACCTCCAGCACTTCCACTCTCAGTGGGTGTTGTGGTGTGCAACGTATCATCGGCTATCGCAGTCTACGAGGCTGTGCAGAAGAATAAGCCACTTATCGAGCGTGTTGTGACTATCACAGGTAAGGAGATTGGCTCGACACATAACTTTATGGTGCGTTTCGGCACGTCGCTCGACTACCTACTATCTCACTCGGGAGGCCTTCCAGAGGGCGATGTGAAGGTATTAAATGGTGGTCCTATGATGGGACGTGTTATTGTCGACACCGCAGCACCTATCATCAAGGGTTGCTCGGGTATCACAATCCTTACGGGTAAGGAGGCGGCACGTGGCAAGGAGGCGGCTTGTATCAAGTGTGCAAAGTGTGTGGAGGCTTGCCCTATGGGCTTGGAGCCATACCTTCTTTCGCGCTTGGCACGTCTTCAGAAGTGGGATATGGCCGAGGAGCATAACACCATCGACTGCATCGAGTGTGGCTGCTGCTCATACACCTGTCCTTCGAACCTTTCACTTTTGGACTACATCCGCATCGGTAAGCAGACGGTGATGACCAACATTCGCGCACGCGCAATAGCAAATAAGAAATAGCTCATAAACCGAATAAAAACGATTTATATATGGCAACCAGACTTTTTGCATCACACTCACCCCACATCCACGGTGGCGAAAATACGCGCCGTATTATGGGCGACGTGGTGCTTGCACTACTCCCAGCCCTCGCCGTATCGACCTACGTGCTTGGATGGAGAGTGCTATTCATTACGGCAGTTGCAGTTATCAGCTGCGTAGCATTTGAGTATCTCATTTGCCGTTTTCTGCTGAAGCGTCGCTCCTCAATCTGCGACCTCTCGGCAGTTGTAACGGGTGTACTTTTGGCGTTCAACCTCCCTACGGGTATTCCTTGGTGGATTGTTGTGATTGGCGCTCTTGTGGCTATTGGCATCGGTAAGATGACCTTCGGCGGCTTGGGTACTAACCCCTTCAACCCAGCACTCACAGGCCGTATCTTCTTGCTTATCGCCTACCCTGTGGAGATGACAGATTGGACTACGGGCGTACCTGATGCGTTGTCAGGCTCGACGCTTCTTCCTGCTGTTAAGTATGCCCCAGAGGTGGTATCGAATATCAATTTCGTGGATATGCTTGCGGGCCAGATGAATGGTTCGATGGGTGAGATTAGCGCCTTCGCACTTATCCTCGGAGGTTTGTACCTCTTGTGGCGTAGAGTTATCAGCTGGCACATCCCCGTTAGCATCTTGGCTACGATGGCAATCTTCGCTGCGGCGGTAGGTGCTACGTATGGTGGTGCTATCACATATCAGCTACCATTGTTCCACATCTTGGCAGGTGGTGCGTTGCTTGGTGCTATCTTTATGGCTACAGACTACTCTACATCACCTATGACTCACCGCGGTATGATTATATATGGTGTTGGTATCGGTGCGCTTACGATGATTATCCGCTTGTGGGGCGCTTATCCAGAGGGTATGTCTTTCGCAATCTTCATTATGAATGCCGCTACCCCACTTATTAACAAGTATCTACGTCCAAAGCGTTTTGGCACTAAATCGTTGTAAAGTATGAAGAGTTCACTAAAAAATATGGTCTTGGTGTTGTTCACCATCACCGCAGTATCTGCATTATTGGTGGCTTTGGTGCAGGACGTTACAAAGGATGCTATCGCTGCGGCGAACCTTCAGGCGAAGAACGTTGCGAAGTTCAAGGTGCTTAACACCTCGGATGCGGAGGCTTTCGTGGCTGCTGACACCACACGTGTTATCGGCGACTTCCAGATTTCGGTAAGCACCGTAAAGCGCATCGCGGATGAGAGCATCATCGGCTACGCTGTGGAGGCTCCAAGCATCACAAAGAATGGCTATGCAGACCGCATTACACTTATGGTAGGCTTCGTAGAGGAGGGTGACAAGTGTGTGGTAAATGGCGTAGAGGTATTGTCACAGAAGGAGACACCAGGTCTTGGTGCTAATATGACAAAGCCTGGAAATAGCCTCGAGTGTAGCATCTTGGGTAAGGATGCCCAGGAGGTGAAGTTTGGTGTTACGAAGGAGGGTGGCTCGTTTGATGCCCTCACAGGTTCTACAATCTCATCACGCGCCTATGCTAATGCCGTGGAGACTGCATACGCTGGTTACCTCTGGGCTACAAATCGCCTCGCAACAGACGAGGAGGCGTTGAAGGCAGCACCTTCGGGCGCTACAACCGCAACGGGTGCTACAATGACTTATGATAACAACGAGCCTGAGGCTCAGAAAGGAGAGCTTGACAATGAGTAAGCTACAGATTATAACAAAGGGTATTCTTAAGGAGAATCCAACGTTCGTACTCATCCTTGGTATGTGTCCTACGTTGGGTGTTACCTCATCTGCGATAAACGGTATGGGTATGGGTGTTGCGACAATGTCCGTACTTATTATGTCGAATATGGTGATTGCGATGATTAAGAACCTTATTCCAGATAAGGTGCGTATCCCAGCCTTCATCGTCGTTATCGCGTCGTTCGTAACAATCATCGAGATGCTTATGCAGGCCTATGTGCCTTCGCTCTACGCATCGCTCGGTGTGTTTATCCCACTTATCGTGGTTAACTGTATCATCCTCGGTCGCGCGGAGGCCTTCGCATCGAAGAATGGCATCCTCAACTCGGCGCTTGATGGTATCGGCATCGGCTTGGGCTTCACGCTCTCGCTTACGGTGATTGGTGCGGTACGCGAGGTACTCGGCTCGGGTTCTATCTTCGGCTTTACGTTTGCCGATGGTGTGATGCCACTACTCTTCATCCTTGCACCTGGAGGATTCCTCGTGCTTGGTTACTTGATGGTGTTGTTTAACAAAGTTGCAAAACGTTAGTTATAATTGAACATTATGAATATTCTTATAGCAGAAAACATATCGAGCGAGGTGCTTCAGGGCTTCGCCACAGGCCAGGTTAGCGTTCAGGCTATTACGCTCTTTGCCATTGTCATCGGTGCAATATTTGTTAACAACGTAGTCCTCTCACAGTTCCTCGGTATCTGTCCATTCCTCGGCGTATCGTCGAAGGTCGAGACGTCGATGGGTATGGGTATGGCCGTTACGTTCGTTATGGCCCTTTCTACCGTTGTTACGTGGTGCATCCAGCAGTATATCCTTGTACCATTTGGTATTGAGTATATGCAGACCATCACCTTTATCCTCGTTATTGCGGCATTGGTACAGATGGTAGAGATTGTTCTTAAGAAGGTATCTCCAGCGTTGTATCAGGCACTCGGTATCTTCCTACCACTTATCACTACAAACTGTGCGGTGTTGGGTGTTGCGATTATCACCGTTCAGAAGAACTTTGACCTCCTTACGGGTGTTATCTATGCCACTTCAGCGGCTCTGGGCTTCGCCCTTGCGTTGATACTTTTTGCCGGAATCCGCGAGCGTTTGGAGGTGGAGGATACCCCAGAGGCGATGCGTGGTGTGCCTATCGCACTTATCACAGCAGGTCTTCTTGCTATGGCATTTATGGGCTTCGCAAACGTAGTGCCATTGCCATAAAGGGCTACACGATAAACAATTAAGGGTGTCCAACCGTTTGGTTGCGACACCTTTTTTTTATATGCTTACTATTACTATGAACAAAAAAAAGAGGTGAGCGCAATGCTCACCTCTTTTTCGAATATATACGGCTTGATTACTCAAGGCCCATCTCTGAACGGAGTCCAACGAGAAGGTCGTCATAATCACGCAAACCTGTACCACCTGGGATTGGGTTACCTGTTATAACGTTCTCCTTAAGGTTAACCAACTCATCGGTCTTACCCTGGATAGCAGCCTCGTTAAGAACCTTTGTAGTCTCCTGGAACGATGCAGCAGATACAAAGCTTGATGTCTGCAATGCTGCACGTGTGATACCCTGAAGAACCTGGTTAGATGTTGCAGGAACGATAGGACGTACCTCAACCAACTGAAGGTCACGACGCTTCAACGCTGAGTTCTCATCACGCAATCTGCGGAGTGAGATAATCTGACCTGGCTGAACTGTCTGTGAGTCACCCGCAGAGGTTACGACAACCTTATCGTAAAGCTCGTCGTTAACATCCATAAACTCCCACTTATCAACAACCTGATTCTCGAAGAAGCGAGTGTCACCTGGATCCTCAATCTGTACCTTTGACATCATCTGACGAACGATAACCTCGAAGTGCTTATCGTTAATCTTTACACCCTGCATACGGTAAACCTCCTGAACCTCGTTCACGATATACTCCTGAACTCGGGTAGGACCGAGGATGCGAAGGATGTCACCTGGAGTGATTGCACCATCTGAAAGTGGCATACCTGCACGTACGTAGTCGTTCTCCTGAACGATAATCTGACGTGACAATGGTACGAGATACTTACACTGGTCGCCATCCTTTGATGTAATGATAATCTCACGGTTACCACGCTTAATCTTACCGAATGTTACCTCACCATCGATCTCCGATACGATAGCTGGGTTAGATGGGTTACGAGCCTCAAACAACTCTGTTACACGAGGCAAACCACCGGTGATATCACCACCTGTCTTACCTACGGCACGTGGAATCTTGATAAGGATGTCACCTGCGTGAATCTTACCGTTGTTCTTAACCATAATGTGAGCCGTTACAGGCAAGTTGTATGCCTTAACCTCCTCACCATCCTTGTTAACAATCTTGATAACAGGGTTCTTGGTCTTGTCCTTAGACTCGATAACTACGCGCTCCGAAAGACCTGTCTGCTCATCACGCTCCTCGCGGTATGTAACACCCTCGATGATGCTCTCGTAAACAACCTTACCATCGGTCTCAGCGATAATAAC
>JAFYRB010000089.1 GCA_017559615.1 Alistipes sp.
AGTACGTGCTCGTTAGTCTGTGGCATAGGACCATCAGTAGCAGCAACTACAAGGATAGCACCATCCATCTGAGCAGCACCAGTAACCATGTTCTTTACGTAATCGGCGTGACCTGGACAGTCTACGTGAGCGTAGTGACGGTTTGCAGTCTGGTACTCAACGTGAGAAGTGTTGATGGTGATACCACGCTCCTTCTCCTCAGGTGCGTTATCGATAGAGTCGAATGAACGAAGCTCTGAAAGACCATTCTTAGCAAGAACAGTTGTGATAGCAGCAGTAAGAGTAGTCTTACCGTGATCAACGTGACCGATAGTACCGATGTTCACGTGAGGTTTCGAACGATCAAATTTTTCTTTTGCCATAGTAATATAAGTTTTTAAGTTTTAAAGTACTTATTCCAATTTTACGGACTTATCGCGCAGCATCCGCCACTCCAGCTTATTGGATCGACGTGCTACACGTTAGTCTAATGTGAGCGGAAGACGAGGCTCAAACTCGCGACCCATAGCTTGGAAGGCTATTGCTCTATCAACTGAGCTACTTCCGCAAAAATATACCGTTTAGAGTATGCTTATCACTCACTGTTAAGTGAGCTACTGCAACTCTAACGGCATCGTAGTGGGAAGAGATGGATTCGAACCACCGAAGGCGTGCGCCAGCAGATTTACAGTCTGCCCCATTTGGCCACTCTGGTATCTTCCCAATATGTAAAGTCGCAGGTTGTTTGCACAACTTACGACCCTGAGCCGATGGAGGGATTCGAACCCCCGACCAGCTGATTACAAATCAGCTGCTCTGGCCAACTGAGCTACATCGGCGAAGTATTATTACCTTTTCGAGTTGCAAAGGTACAAACTTTTTTTTAATCTCCAAATTTTTTGGTAACTTTTTTTTAAAAAAATTTTTGTACCACCCTTTTTCAAAGAACTTATCGCGCTTAACTTTAGGTATTAGCGGAAAATCGAGTGCAAATATATAACTATTTTGTGAAACACGAAACACTATGACCATTTTTTTTTGGATTGGCACGTATTTTTTTCCATTTCGCAGGTTTTAGCCACCTATACCTATATATATAATATATTATAGAGGATGTCGATAGCTCAATCGAAAAAATTATTTGCAGATAAATTTGGCAACTCACCAAGAACATCTTATCTTTGCGGTGCTAAAAAGAGAGTTATTAACTAAAAAAATAATTTGATATGAAAGTAGAGAACGGCAAAACAGTCTATGTAGACTATAAGCTTACTGTTGATGGTCAGATTGCAGACCAGTCACAGCCAGGTCAGCCATTGGAGTTTATCTGTGGTATGGGTATGTTGCTTCCAAAGTTCGAGGAGGCAGTTATGGGCAAGGAGCCAGGTGAGTCAGTATCATTCACCCTCGAGGCTAAGGATGGTTACGGCGAGGTTATCGCAGAGGCTATCGTTGAGTTGCCAAAGAGCGTATTTATGATTGATGGTAAGGTTGCAGAGGATATCCTCTTCGTAGGCAGCCAGGTTCCTATGGCTACTGCTGATGGTCGTCCTATGATGGGCGTTATCAAGGAGGTTAAGGAGGAGAGCGTTATGATGGACTTCAACCACCCTATGGCTGGTAAGACCCTTAACTTCGAGGTTACTGTTGCAGATGTTCGCGAGACTACACCTGAGGATCTTTCAAAGATTATGGGTGGCGGTTGCAGCTGCGGTGATTGCGGCGGCAGCTGTGGCGAGCACGAGTGCGGCGAGGGTTGCGACTGCGGTGGTTGCAACTAATTCACCTAAAGTGCATAAGAAGATGCGTGGGCTTTCGGGCCACGCATTTTTTTTGTTGCTACGCAGCAATATAGCAATGATATAGTCGCTACGAATGGTTGGGAGTTTGGACTATATCGGAACACGATTTCAACAAACAGTGAAAAATATTTGACAAATCAGCCTTTTACGAGCGAAAATGTTGTATATTTGCGAACTCATTTGAAAACTTAAATATACACAAAGAATGAAATCATTGAAAATTGGAGACCTTATCGCTCGCCTACCCATCGTGCAGGGCGGTATGGGTGTAGGCATCTCGCTCTCGGGCCTTGCATCGGCCGTAGCGAACGAGGGTGGTGTCGGTGTTATATCATCAGCAGGATTGGGACTTATCTACAAGGATAAGGCAAAAAGTGTTGCCGAGGCGGCTATCGAGGGCCTTAAGGAGGAGTTGCGTAAGGCACGTGCAAAGACCGAGGGTATCATCGGCGTGAATGTTATGGTTGCTATGACCAACTTCTCGGATATGGTACGTACGGCTATTAAGGAGGGTGCGGATATCATCTTCTCGGGAGCTGGTCTTCCGCTTAACTTGCCGTCGTTCCTGACCGAGGGTGCAAAGACAAAGTTGGCACCTATCGTATCGTCGGCACGCGCTGCAAAGCTCTTGTGCGAGAAGTGGTGGCAGGAGTATCGCTATACGCCTGATGCTATTGTCGTGGAGGGTCCAAAGGCGGGTGGCCACTTGGGTTATAAGCACGACCAGATTTTCTCGGAGGAGTATAGCCTTGAGAAGATACTTCCAGAGGTTGTGGAGGTAGTGAATAAGTTTGCTGCGGAGCATAACTGCCAGATTCCCGTTATCGCTGCGGGAGGTGTATACACTGGCGAGGATATTTACAAGATGATGGAGCTTGGAGCATCAGGTGTGCAGATGGGAACACGCTTTGTGACTACCGAGGAGTGTGATGCTGATATCGCCTTCAAGCAGGCGTATATCAACGCCTCGCAGGAGGATATCGAGATTATCCAGAGTCCTGTGGGTATGCCTGGTCGTGCGGTGCGAGGCTCGTTCCTCGACTCGGTGAAGGCGGGCCTGAAGCGCCCTACACACTGCGCCTTCAACTGCATTAAGACCTGCGACGTTGTGAACAGCCCATACTGCATTATGCTTGCGTTGTTCAACGCTTTCAAGGGACGCTTGGAGCACGGCTATGCCTTTGCGGGTGCTAATGCGTGGCGTGCCGAGAAGATTGAGTCGGTTAAGAACCTTATGCAGAGTCTATCGTCGGAGTATCACGCTGTGGTCGAGAAGATTAAGTCGACATTGTAAACAAAAAAAATGGGATAACTAAAAATTTTAGTTATCCCATTTTTTTGTTAGGAGGTTGAATAAAAAGATGTAGTTTTAGGCTTGCGAAGCTCGAAAAAGCGGAGTTTACTATGCGTAAATGAGCATTTTGAGAGCGAGCGTAACGAGAAAATAGACTTTTTATTCAGCCTCTTATTTAGAACTGAACACCCACCGAGATATTCACCGTACAGAGGCGTCCAACAATGTGGTAGTGCTCTTGATAAGAAAATTTTCCCTCCTTCACAGCATTAACGATGTGCATCGCATCTACGACACAACCTATGCCGACGTATAATTTCTTGTAGGTATAGCCAACGCCGAAGTTTACACCCACCTGGAAACGGTTAAAGGCCTTCTCGCCCATAGCGAATCTATCATTCTCAGTCTTATCAAAGAGAGCAATCTTATCGATCTCCTCAACGCCAGCGGATGGGTTAGTTATTCTCTTGCGTTGCTTAACTGCACCGCCAACATTATATCGCAGGTTAACACCGAGATATGGAGTTACGGTCTTCTCACCACCCTGATAACCAAGGCGTAACGCAAGATTTAGAGGTACATTCAACGAGTACATCGTTGCCCAATTCGTATTCCAGAAGTGGGAATTAGAACCTCCGCCATCATACTGTCGTGATGCACGTCCGAAGAGATACTGAAAGTTTACTCCATACTCGAGATACAAAGGTACTCTCTTGCTAATACTGCTGGCGTGAAGATAACCAACGTGAAAACCCTGAGTAAAGGGATAATCCTCCTTATTACTCTCCACAGGCTCCTTCCACATTATGTAAGGCACTGAATAACCAGCATAAAAGCGGTTATAATCCTTTGTCGACATCGAGAATAGGAAGTGTGTGCCATACTCAATCGTCAGTGGCTCACCCTTCAATGGATTCGACGTGTAGAGATAACCATTGTAAATACCATTCTTGGTGGGATAGTCGTAGACATTACCCTTCTGATGATGCTCCTTCTCCTCCGCAGGCGCAATACAATCAAACGTAGGTAACTCAATGCTCTCAATAGCACTCACTACACACTCCTCATATCGCTGCGCCACGACATCCGATGCCACAAACATCATTGCCAAAGCGACTAACAAAAAATATCGTTTCATTATCCTCATACGTTTTATTTTCTATACAAAGATAGCACTTTTTCAAATCTACTTCACAATTGGGCGAATAATATATCCATACTCGTAGGTATCAGCCTCGAGGCGATAAGGCTCGTGAGGCACAGCACCCCAAGAGTCATCACCTCCCAAACCTCTCTGTGCAAGGTCAACGTGGAGAACAACCTCGCGGCGTGGCTCGATATCCGAGTAGTGCATCTGCTTCTTCGTAAGGCCCGCGTCGAGGTCCTCGCTACGATAAGGCATCGCACTGACGCTCAACGGTTGAAGTCCCTCTACACGAATACCAACGCCCTCGTTATCAGTGAGTTCCAACCAGCGAACATCGGTCTTATTACCCGACTCCTGCGGACGGACATAAGGGAATAGCTGTTCATCGGTAGACTGCTCATAGAGGCCTATGAACGCGGACTCGTTACGGTCTGAGTAGTTCTCCCACGGGCCACGGCCATAGAACTTGAAGTTCTTATACTCCTGCGGTAGAATCATACGCATACCAAAGCGCGGAAGCTCTGGCACATCCTCATCACCACGCTGGAACTTAACCTCCACCTTTAGCGAGCCATCAGCGAGGAAGGTATACATCTCGACATAGAGCGAACGTGCATCAACCAAACGATACGTAGCCACAGCAACTACCCTATCGTCAAACACCTCGACAAAACCCTCCACGTGCTTGCGGTTATTCGTGCGCCATACGTTTGCCTTATGCTGGAAGCCCGCACCCCAATCATTATCCGTTACGGCACGCCAGAACCAAGGTTCAGGCAACTGCGACATCACATTGCGCTCACCCGAAACGTAACGCGCCAACGTACCTCGCTTCGTATTGAATAGCACACCCGTATTCCCAGCATAGGCCACCAACCAGCCATCGCGCTCCTCAATCTCCAACTTACCCTCGACATTTCGTGGCGCGAAGTCATAAGGACTCAACACCACCTGCTCGGTAGCCACCGTAACACGCTGCCAACTGCGTGGCGGAAGAATCGAGCGCTGCATCTGCGAGGCCTCGAAGTTTAGGGCATACTCCTTACCCTGCTCCATAGTGGGTATTTGTAGTTCGACATCTACATAACTCTCTGGCGCACAGCGCACCTCGCCCAACGAGCCTTCGCCAACAACACAACCCTCACACATTAGCTTATAACCAAATTCATACTCCACCAAGTCGGTAAAGTTAAAGTTGTTATGGATACGCACCTTGCCATCCGCATACTCAAACTCTATATCCTGATAGACCTTCTTCACCTCCATAATTCCTGGATGTGGCGTGCGGTCAGGCGAGACAATACCATTGCAGCAGAAGTTCTCATCGTGGGTGTACATCCACGCGCCAAAGTCACCGCCATAAGCCCAATAGTGACGACCATCGCGACCTACGGCGTCAATACCCTGGTCCACCCAATCCCAGATGAAGCCACCCTGCATATGAGGGCTGCGGTTGATGATATCGTAGAACTCACGAAGGTTACCCGTAGAGTTACCCATCGCGTGGGCATACTCACACATAATATATGGCTTCGATAGTTTACGTGAGGCGTAGCGCTCCAACTCCGCAAATGGCGAGTACATAGGGCAGATTATATCGGTGTGAGGACCGCCATAACCCTGCTCAAGCTGCACAAAACGGCTTCTATCACGCTTGTGTATCCACTCGTACATCTCGCCGTAGACCTCACCATCGCTACTCTCGTTACCCATCGACCAGATAATCACCGAAGGGTGGTTCTTATCGCGCTCGACCATCGAACGCACGCGGTCGTGATGCGTACCCTTCCACTCCTCGCGGTGCGAAGGGTGAAACTCTGGATAGCTATCGTGCCAGCCTGTACCGCATCCGTGAGCTTCGATATTCGCCTCATCAACAAGCAGCAAGCCATACTCATCACAGAGGTCATACCACTCGACGGGTTGTGGATAGTGGCTCGTACGCACGGCATTGATGTTATACTGCTTCATAAGCGCAATATCCCTTAGCATAAGGTCGCGCGTGATGACGTGTCCCGTAGCGGGGTTATGCTCGTGGATGTTTACGCCGTTGATTAACAGACGCTTACCATTGAGCATCAGCACGCCATCCTTAATCTCCACCTTGCGAAAACCCGTATTGCACGCCGTAGCCTCGACAACACGTCCCGCAGCGTCCCTCAACGTCACAACGGTAGTATAGAGGTTTGGCTTCTCGTGGCTCCACTGATTAACAACGCCCATATTCTTCGAGAACGCCACGTCGCGTGTTGCACCACCCTTAAGGTTTAGAGAGGTGGAGAACTCCGCCACTACAACATCGTCGTTGCGACTTACAACCATAAGCTCCACACTTCCCTTAAATGGCTTGTCTGCTGCGTTTTGTAACGTCACAGTAGCATCATAAAGACCATTCTCGTATCTCTTATCCAGCTCCGCAATGACAAACATATCGGCAATACGCACATCCGAAACCGAGTAAATCTTAACGCCTCTATCGAAGCCCGAAAGACGCCAAAAATCCTGATCCTCAAGGTAGGAGCCATCAGCCCAGCGGAAACCCTTAACAGCCAAGAGATTCTCGCCCGCTGTGACATAAGGCGTGATGTCGAACTCAACGGCACACTTCGTACCCTCGGAGTATCCCACCTCCTTGCCATTCACCCATACGTGCATCGCCGCAAGGCCCGACTCGAAGTGGAGTATCGTGCGACGCTCCGCCCATCCATCAGGGAGCGTGAACGTATGACGATAGCATCCCGTAGGATTATCATCGTGGGGAATGTATGGCGGATTCTTAGGGTGCGGATAGTTGACATTGGTGTATATTGGGTATCCATAACCCTCTATCTCCCAATTTCCTGGCACCGAGATTGTCGCCCACGCAGCATCGTCATAGCCCACCGCCTCGAAGCCCTCGGGAGCCTCCATAGGAGTTCTCGACCAGTTAAACTTCCACTCGCCACTGATATCCTTCACCAGTGCCGACTCGCCACGTGCCGCAGCATCCGCAACATTATCATAGGGAAGCAACGAAGCTCGCGCAGGGAGCTTATTTATAGCATATACCTCTGGCTGCTCCCAGTAGGGAGTTTCGCCATTTGCCACTGCCGTAACAACGACAAGCAGTGCGCATAAAGAGAGAAATAGATTACGCATAACTACTTAATTATCAGGTCCTCAACTTTAATCTTTGGAACATAATGCACCCCACCCTCGCGGTAATAGGTAAGCGAATCGCCCGCACCACACTCCTTAAGCTCGATATGCTCCTTTGGGCGACCTATGGCCAACACCAAGAGTGGCTCGTAAGGCAATTGCAACTCCTCACGAAGCTCCTTATGGTCGAAGGCCCCAATGCAGATACCTCCCAAGCCAATCTCTACAGCCTGCAAGAGCATAGACTGCGCGACGATGCCGAGGTCCATATCGACATATTTCGACTCCTCGACAGTCGAGCAGATGATGATAAAGGCACGTGGCTCGGTACCTGGGAATGGGAGTTTCAGCTCGGGGAGCGCACCACCAAGGCGTATGTAACGAAGCACGATA
>JAFYRB010000090.1 GCA_017559615.1 Alistipes sp.
CATTCTCGACCTCTCAATCATTGCCCCAAATGGGAAATACGCCAAGTATGTCCCATCTGGGGCAATCTCTTTATCGAGGCCAAGCCTAACCCCTTCTGACAAGAAATTGGGTAATGGTGCTTGGAGAAGGTGCGTGTTGTTAAAAAACGCAGACGAATGGGTTACTAAGTTTTTTTTGTGGGTTACTGTGAGTTACAATAGGTTACAATGGGTTACTATAAAATTCATCGGAACTCATCGGAACTCATCGGAACTCATCGGAACTCATCGGAACTCATCGGAACTCATCGGAACTCATCGGAACCCATAAAATTTTATTCTGGGGAGACTGGTGAGACTGGGGACGAAAGAGGCGAAAGAGACGAAAGAGACGACAACGAAACTGAGTACCATTAATTCTCCCTGTTTTCTCTGTTGTCCCTGCTGTCTCCAAATAATTAATCTTGCGCGAAGCGCACCACACTTTTCACCTTTCAGTTTTCACCTTTCACCTTTCACTTTTCAGTTCGTTTCTATCCCAGTGCGATGTCGAGAATCATCATAATGATAAAGCCCACTGCGAAGGCGATAGTGCCGATATCGGAGTGTTTGCCCTGCTGGGTTTCGGGGATAAGCTCCTCAACCACAACATAGAGCATTGCGCCCGCAGAGAAGGCGAGAAGGTAGGGTAGCACGCCAGCGATATGCTCGAAGAGGAGTATCATCACAAGGGCGGAGATAGGCTCCACTGCGCCCGAAAGCGCACCAAAGCCAAAGGCCTTTTTGCGTGATAGTCCCTCGCTGCGTAGAGGTAACGATATGATAGCACCTTCGGGGATATTTTGTATTGCCATACCTACAGCCAATGCTGTAGCTGCAGCGATGCTGATGCCGGCATTACCCATCATAGCACCCGCAATCACAGCGCCCACAGCCATACCCTCGGGGATGTTGTGTAGCGTCACCGCAAGCATAAGCATCTGGCGCTTACCGAGCGACGAGGCCACGCCCTCGCGAGTGTCAGTGCCTGGGTGGGTGTGTGGCACAAGGCAGTCGAGCGTAAGCAGAAAGAGCATACCGAGCATTATACCTACGGCTGCTGGAATCCAGCTTAGCTTGCCCATATCTGCTGATAGGTCGAGCGCAGGGATAATAAGCGACCACACTGCTGCTGCCACCATCACGCCCGCCGCAAAGCCGAGCAGTGCGTTGTGCAGACGTGCCGAGGTCTTATCCTTAACAAAGAGCACCGTTGCAGCTCCGAGCGCTGTGCCTAAAAATGGTATTGCAATAATTGAAAAGATGTTCATATCTTGCTATATACAAAAAATGAGCCTACCAAACGTATCTATTTGGTTAGGCTCATAGGATTAAATAGTCTATCTATTAATAGTTCTCAGCCTTAATCTGGAAGTATGCCTGTGGGTGAACACATACAGGGCATACCTCAGGAGCCTTCTGACCTACGTGGATGTGACCGCAGTTTGAGCACTGCCAGATCATATCGCCATCACGTGAGAATACCAAGCCACCCTCTACGTTAGCCAAGAGCTTGCGGTAGCGCTCCTCGTGCTCCTTCTCAATCTTACCAACCTGGTCGAAGAGGAATGCGATGTGGTCGAAGCCCTCCTCGCGAGCATCCTTAGCCATCTGAGCGTACATATCAGTCCACTCGTAGTTCTCGCCCTCAGCAGCGCTCTTTAGGTTCTCAGCAGTTGAGCCGATGCCCTGAAGAAGCTTGAACCAAATCTCAGCGTGCTCCTTCTCGTTAGCAGCTGTCTCCTCGAAAATCTTAGAGATCTGAACGTAGCCGTCCTTCTTAGCCTTAGATGCAAAATATGTATACTTGTTACGAGCCTGTGACTCACCAGCAAAAGCCTCCCACAAGTTCTTCTCAGTCTTAGTTCCTTTCAAATCTTTCATACTCTTTTAAGTTTTATAGGTTTATGTTTATTTATTTTTGGTTTATTTCCCTTTTCCTGATGCAAAGATAATAGTTATTTCGTTATCTGCAATAGTTTTTCGATTGTATTATTTTATTGTTGTATAGATTTTACTTATAGTCTCTCATTTTTATATAATATATAGGTATTCGTAGGGGTATAAATAATAGGGATTGTCCAACAAGTGTGTTGAACAATCCCTTGTGATATGTGGTCGTGTGCGACTAATATTAGAATAGATACTGCTCGGTGCGAACTCTCTTGCAGAGGGTGTCGATTTCGCTCCAGGCCTCCTCGCTAAGTGTGGTGCCTACGATCTCGATAACCTTGCCGGCGGCGATAGCTCCCATTGTGCCGCACTGGCGGAGTGATAGGCCCTCGCACAAACCGGCCATAAAGCCTGCAGCGTAGAAGTCTCCAGCACCGGTGGTATCTACGCGCTTTGCAGCCGCCATAATGCCCACCTGAACAAACTCGTCGCCTCGCTTGATAAGAGCACCGCGTGTGCCAATCTTAACAACGGTGAGCTCGCACATCTGGCTGATGTAGTTCAATGAGTCCATAGGCTCGCTCTGACCACTAAAGGCTCTCGCCTCATCCTCGTTGGCAAAGAGAATATCGACATACTTCTCAACGATATCGCGAAGGAAGTCGCGGTTCTCCTCTACAACATTGAACGATGCAAGGTCGATAGCTATCTTCAAGCCTCGCTCCTTGGCGCGCTTGATTGTCTCACGGATAAGATCGTGGTCCTGAACAAGATAACCCTCGATATATAGGTAGTCGTAGCTGTCGAATATTGTAGGGTCTATATCCTCTGCAGCAAGGTCTAACGCAGCTCCGAGGTGTGTCACGAAGGTACGCTCGCCATCCTTTGACACCAGTGCTACGCACTTGCCCGACTTATTCTCCGAGCGGAGCACATAGGGCGCAATGCCTAAATTGCGTAGTGCCTGCTCGTAGAAGTCTCCTGTATTATCCTCACCTACCTTGCCAATAAAGGCTGTCTGGGTACCAAGATGAGCCATCGTACGGATGGTATTTGCCGCCGAGCCTCCCAACGAAAGCGAATAGGGTAGTCCTGCTACAGATTTAGATATAGCGGTCTGTAGTTGGCTATCAACAAGACTCATTGAGCCCTTTGCAAGCTGATACTCAGCAAGTACATTGTCATTCGATAGATTTACAAGCATATCGGTAAGCGCATTACCTATGCCAATCACACTCTTCTTCATTCTCTTGTTTGCAAATTTGTGCCACAAAGGTAATGAAACACTTTTATAAAAGCGATACTTCCTCCCAAAAAAACAAAAAGAAAGAGTGGAACATCCACTCTTTCTTTCGAGTATATAATTATATGCTCAAACAATTCTTGGTTGTTTTACTACAGTTTAGTGTTAACCCACTACTCCCACGTAACTAACTCGCGGTTAAGTAGTACACGTTTAGCTTCACCTCGTTCGCCATTAACAATATAGTTTGTTGAAAGACTCTCCTTAAAGCGTGTGACAAAAGCTTCGCGGATGCGTGCAACCTTTTCGTTGATAGAGTTCTTCGTTGGGTCGGTTAGGTCGCAGATGCTCTTAGACATCCTGCTATCTGCTGGTTCACCTTTTATGCTCTCGTATATGGATGTTAGCTCCTTGCGATAGTCTACCAAATCCTTGAAGTTTATGCCATTCGTATGGCGCAAGAATAGGAAGTATACTGCCTTTACAAGAGGGGTCATAGTTATCTCCATATTGTTGTAATCGGGCAGAATAATGCGATTGTCGCGAGTGATAACCATACGGCTTGTGGTCGTTGGTTTCGAAACAATAGATTGTATGATATGCTCGCTTATGCCCTTTTGCTTTAAGCGCTCGACTCTGCTTTCAATCTCTTTAATAAGTTGCTCGGTCTCCTTATCTTCGAATTCGGCATTAACATAATCCAAACCATAGCATAAACTACTATCATCATAGCTGGGGATTGAGTATCGCGGCCTTGACTCCGAGTAACATTCTATGTCGGCACAATCTGCGTCGAAATATTCAAACGTGCCAAAGTTATCTGGTCTAGGTGGTGAATAGGCGCAAATATGGCTCTTTCGCGTGCTTGCAATATCATCAATTATGGCCTGAAGCACTTCGTAGAATGCTGTGTCAGCCTTTGTTATATCAAGAGTTATGCATCTAAAAGTATATACATCTGTGACATCTCTATTGTTAAATGCCTTGTCGTAGTACATCAATGATGGACCTATCCTCTCTTCGTTATGTATAGCATCCCTTATAAACCTACTGCTGGAGTAGTCGATTGGATACTGTGTATCGCGGTAAGGTGCGTGGTAATCTGCTCCCGAAGTGTTATTAATATGTGCCACGATGCGAGGGATATAGCAAAACTCATAGTCAAATCGTCTGAAGGTCTTGCATATCTTGTCATAGTTGGCCTCTATAAACTCATTTGTTGCTGTATCAAACTCCGACTCCACATATATTATCTCATTGATATCGGGCGTAGAGAGATACGATGACATCTTGATGTCGAGCGTAAAGAATCTTCCGCTATATGGCTGATAGGTATGTATAGGCGTTGGAGTGGCAACTGGAAAGTCCTCGTCGCATTCAGCAAATAGAGATTCTTGACAATCCATCCTCTTCAATCTATTTCGTATCTTTGAAAATAATCCCATAGGTGTAATGTTTCTACAAAGTTAGTAAAAATTTGCATCAAAACAAAATCAATTTTCTGCAAGGCTTGCAGAGCAAAATTGCTTGGAATGAAGAGTTAGTCTTCCTAATTTTGCAATGAGAAAACAACGTTCTAAACATCCTAAATTATGAAGACTAAAGTATTTAATCTTATCATTATTGATGAGAGTGGCTCAATGCAAAGCATTAAGAGAGAGGCTATTAATAGCGTTAACGAGACTGTCCAGACAATACGCGCTGCCCAGAAGAAGTATCCTGATCAAGAACACTATGTCTCTGTGGTGTCGTTTAACGACCAAGTCAAGACTATCAGCGATTGCGTTGCGGCTAATGATGTCGTGGAGATTACCGATGCTAACTACCAGCCGAATTGTTGCACAGCCCTATACGATGCTATGGGTATATCTATCAATGCTATGCGCAAGCACACTTCTACCGAAGATAAGGTGCTTGTGACGGTGGTTACCGATGGCTATGAGAATTCATCGAGAGAGTGGAATGGCAAGGCTATTAAGGCGCTTGTAGAGCAGATGCGTGGCCAGGGATGGACATTCGCATATATAGGTGCTAATCACGATGTTGAGAGCGTAGCTGCCTCAATGTCGATAACAAATACAATGACATTTGAGGCCTCAGATGCAGGCGTGAAGTGTATGAGTAGACGAATGAATACTTGTATGAGTCGCTGGTTCAATCGCATTAGTGAATCATCCACTGCCGAAGATAGCTCCGACTTCTTCGACGTGTTCTAAACCACCCAAATATTGTTGATTTAAAACAAGGCGTTACGACTTGAATCCATTGCTTGAGGGTCGTAATGCCTTGCATTGAGGGCGATAAGAAGGTGTTTTTTGGGGTGTAGGGTAGTGTCGGAATGGAAATAATTATTAACTTTGTATCATATTCATATAATCCGAACTACAACTATGTCAAAACTAAGTATAGATCAAAAAACTATAGAGGCTCTGTTTTCTGATAAAAAGACAGATTTCTTAATTCCTGATTACCAGCGTCCATATGCCTGGGAAGAGAAGGAGTGTCAGCAATTATGGGACGATATCTTTAGCTTCGCATTTCCGGATGATGATTATGAGAAGTTCAATAATGATGATGAATATTACTTAGGCACTATTGTTACTTTCAAAAACGAGGGTAGCAAGAAGCTGGAGGTGATTGATGGTCAGCAGCGCCTAACAACTCTGATGCTTCTATTGAGAGCCTTCTATTCGAAATTTAGCAATATGAAGGATAGGAACTCTGTTGCCACCAGAGATACGATAGGTAAGTGTATTTGGAAGGGTGATGAGTTTGGTAATCTGAATACCGATGTCCTAAAAATAGACTCGCAAGTTGCTACGGATAATGACAAGGAGCAATTCCTTGATATACTCCGTAAAGGAGAGGCTTTGGATAATATGAAGAGCAACTACGCAAAGAATTACAGATTCTTTGTAACCAAAATCACAGAATTCCTTAATAATTATCCAAGCTTCTTCCCATATCTGCCAAACCGAATATTGAAGAACTGCATTTTGCTGCCTATCGAGGCGGAGTCACAAGATACGGCGCTGAGAATTTTCTCAACACTGAACAATCGAGGACTCCCTCTATCTGATGCAGATATATTTAAATCGGAGTTCTACAAGAAGTTTACTAAGCTCGGTCGTAAAGATGAGTTTATCGAGAGATGGAAAGCTCTTGAGGAGAATTGCAATAAGTACTTTAAGCCTATTTCAGGAACTCCTATGGATGAGCTTTTCACTCGTTATATGTACTACGAGCGAGCAAAGATGAATAATACCAAATCTACAACAGAGGCGTTGCGTTCATTCTATAGTAAGGATTACTATAAGTTGTTGAATGAAACGACTATGGATAATTTGGAAAAATTGCTTGCTTTTTGGGTGGATGTCTATGAGCAATCAGAGGATAAGTTCTCGCCTGAAGTACTCCGACAATTATTCATTCTCGAATATGCTCCTAATGGTATGTGGACCTATTTCTTGAGTGTATATTTTATGCACAATAGAGATGAGAACGATATGCTTGACAACGAGAAGTTATACAGCTTCTTAAAGCAAACAGTCGCTTTTATTTGGGCTTATGCAATCACAAATCCTGGTGTTAATGCATTGCGAACACCTCTTTATAAGGAGATGAGCAATATTGTTAACGATAGGCCAATTGAGTATGTCGATGCTAAATTTGATAAGGAGAAGACCACAAACCTCTTTGCTAACTATGCGTTCTTGAATGGTCGCCCAATAACAAAGTCGCTGTTGGTGTGGTGGGCTATGAATACCCCTGGTCAGGATATTCCTTCACTCTCTACTCGTTTTGAGATAGAGCACATCTACGCAAGAAATCGTAATGATAAGGAGAGTACTTTGAGCAAAGCCTCTAATGTGGAATTGCTTGGTAATAAGGCGATTTTAGAGAAGCGAATCAATATCAGAGCCTCTGATTACCGATTCGAGGACAAGAAAAAGTACTATTTGGGTTATACCAATAAACGCAATGAGTTAAAGCAGGGCACCGAGGTAAAGGAACTTGAGAATTATGCTAATGACTCGTCACGCACAGACTTTACCGAGAAGGATATAATCTGTCGTACAAATAGCATCATCAAAGCCTTTGTGGATTATATGAATCGCGAGAACCTATTTGCGTAATCGTTTTTAGATTATAAAAGAAGCAAAAATATAAGAAGTGCAAATGCACTTCTTATATTTTTTGGGGGGGGATTAAGTGAATCCGCAGGGATTGGCTACTGCGCATCCTTGTGGATGCTTTGCTTAACTCCTTTCCCGCACGGAACCTAGGATATAAAAGCAATGATAGAGCCGTTGCACGGCATATTTTGTTGCATCAGAGAGTATTTGTGAGCGAGCTCCCATACTCTTTGATACAACAAAAGCCACTCATTTTGAGTGGCTTTATCATTGCTTTTATATCGCTCGTGATTCCGGCGGTGGAAGAGGTAGTACTTGTTTATCTCAAACACCCAAAGCGTTGTGTGTGTTTGTGAATTTGCACTCACACGACACTCACCAACAACGATCATTTGCGAAACTTCATAACCTTCTCCTCTATCTCGCTATATATCACCTCGGCCTCCTTTTTATTCAATCCAGCTTTTACTGCGACGGCAAACAAATCATCTTTCGTTGGCTCAATACTATCGTTTATAGAGGTCGTATGATAACCATTCATACCATCGCTTGGCAATAGGTCGTATGCAGGAGAGAAGCGCCATTCACTATCCCGATAAATAAACGCAAAGTTCTTGGCGTGGTCATCTTTATTCTCAATCAGGTAGTTGAATACCATCAGACGATATACTCTCCATAGCTCTGCTACGCTATGTGTAAGTGCAGCACACACCTGAAAAATATGCGAATAGTCGATACTTGGCACACGATAATCTGCACCGATAAGTCCTGCAATACTAACCACGTGCAGTTTGCCGCTTGGCGTGCGATCAAATCGCTCCACGCCGAAATACTTATCCTCAAAGAGTCGTGTTTCTGGCATCACGATGCCACACTCCTTGGCAAGTTGTGAATAGTTATACTCATCACGACCAATTCGCTTAGGGTCTCGTTTAGCACGGAACTTAACTAGCCACTCCTTATCCTCGTAGCGAGTGAAAATCTTTGGACGAGCACCACCAGGAGAGCCGCCTCGGTGCTGAAACTCCTCGATACCCTCACCAGTATAATCATCACTATCAAGAATCTGCTCTGCCTCCAACGCAAGTTTTTCGAAATCGGCATACTCCTGTTTTGTAATGACACTTTTATCTGGTCTAAATTCCAATGCACCTCGTCCAGTCGAGCCAACCAATGCAAGGCGGTCGAGAAGTGTTAGGTTGCGAGGATTTATGCCTTGCCGTTGTAAATATCTGTCGAGGATTAGCAGGCCCCAACCATCTGGTAGACAGTCATCAAAAACTCCAAATCCGCCATCAAAAGGTCGTGGTTTGGCAATGAATACACCACTGCGCAATGGCAGTTCAAATGGAGAGATAGAGAATCCTGACGCAAGCCACTCTGCGGTATATTCAAAAGCGCACAAGCCATCCTTGGTTAGTGCCAAGCGGCCAACAATATTGTCGGCATAAATAACCTCAATCTGTTTAATGCTATTCATTTTTCTTACCTCGTTTACGATTAACACTCTGTTCGTTCAGTACATCATCAAGCGACTGATACTGCTTTTGAGCAAAAATGGCATTAAACTCATCAAGGCAGTTTAGTGCAAAACCAATTTGCAACAACCCTCGCAATGATATTTCGCCCGTCTGCTCAAAACGACGATAGGTGGCAAACTTAACGCCTGCTCTTGATGCCAAACCCTCTTGTGTCAAATTTAATTCCAACCGGCGAGCCTTTACCCTTGCCGCAATTTGCATAGCAATATCGCCCGGATTTGTGATGCTAAATGATAAAATATTATTCATAATTGGTTTTAATATTCGGTAACGAACAAAATTTCGTTTATTGCAAAGGTAATAAATATTGCGCAAATATCAAACCCTTCGTGTGATATATACAATAAAAATTGCTAAATTCGCATTATCTTAACATTTATTGCGAGGATTATGGCTACTAAACCCACATATCAAGAACTAATACAGCGTGTGCACCTGTTAGAGCAGGAGAATTGTAGATTGAGGTCTGAAATAGAATAGCTAAAATCTTTGGTTAGCCTTCAATTGCAGAATAATAATTTCACTGCATCGCAAGTGTCTGCGCCACAAGCGCCAACAAGTCAACTATCCCTCGAAGAGAAAGTTGCGTTATTTCGTAGCATATTTCGTGGTCGGGAGGATGTTTTTGCTCGACGATGGCAAAGCAACAAATCCGGAAAGTCTGGTTATCAGCCAGTGTGTAACAATGAATGGCGTGTAGGAGTATGTGAAAAGGGAAAAGTACAATGTGCTGAATGCAAGAGTAGAAATTTCAAGTCGTTAGACTATAACGACATATATCGTCATCTTGAAGGTCGCGATAACGAAGGTCGCGATGTCATAGGCATTTATCCAATTTTGAATGATAATACCTGTTATTTCCTATGCGCAGACTTTGACGACAAGAGCTCATTGGTAGGATACAAAGATGATGTACTCGCCTTTGCAGATGTGTGCAAGGAGTATAATATTCCCTACTCAATTGAGCGTTCTCGGTCGGGCAATGGAGCTCATATTTGGATATTTTTTGCAGAGTCTATTCCCGCATTACAGGCTCGAAAGTTGGGCAATGCTATTCTTACCGAAGCTATGCGAAGTAAAGGTACACTTTCGTTCAAATCG
>JAFYRB010000091.1 GCA_017559615.1 Alistipes sp.
CGACTCTCGCTATATGGTCTCTATCCGCGAGGAGAAGGGTGGCACATACGGTGTGAGCGTTGGTGGCAGCATAGATAAGTATCCAGTCGAGACATATCAACTATCTATTGCTTTCGACACTAACGAGGCACTTGCAGATGAACTAATCGAAATTTGCGATGCCGAGATTCGCAAAATTGCAGAAAATGCCCCTTTAACGGAGGACATCGCAAAGTCAAAGGAGTTCTTGCAGAAGAACTACAAGAACGTTTTGGAGAATAATGGCGGGTGGATATCAGCAATCTTTCGCTATTACGACGAGGGTTACAACTACAAAGACGAGTATCTCGGCATCCTCGAAAGCGTAACCGCCGATGATGTTAAGGCATTCGCTCAAAAACTCCTCAACGACGGTAACCGCACCCTCGTAGTGATGCGACCAGAACAAATAAAATAGAGACTCATATTACTACAATTTACATCAATGGTGACTGCTCTATTATGAGTAGTCGCCATTATATATTTCAAAAAAAAATTATTTTTTCGTCGCACAAAAACAACAACCACCATAATGTTTAACACTATGGTGGCTGCATATGAAGATAGTTTTGTATGTATTGAAGGGGCTTATTCCTCTTCCTCAACGATTTATTGTTGGTCACTTTTGGTCGCTGTGTCACACTACAATTGAGGGCATTTTTCGCAAATTGCTCATAAACATCAAAACCTCAATTAGTTGCAAGTATTCAGTGCTAATTAGTTGCAAAACTCCTTATTTTCACGCAATTAGTTCAATCCTGACTGTGTCATATGACTATACCAAGACAACGGTTCCGAGTACCAAAGAGAAGCTTTATGGCTTCTCTTTTTTGTTTTATACTCCGTTATAGATTGGTATATCTATTGCACACTTACCAGCAAAAACTATTGTTATGAAAGTCAAGACTGGAAAGGGTGAAATCTCGTTGGTGGTGTTGGTGGCGATACTATCGGTATCTGCAATAGTCTCGTTGCCAGGGTTAGCGATATCGCCCATATTGGATGATTTGGATAAGATTTTTCCTCACGCGAGCGAGCTTGAGGTTGATATGTTGGAGTCGTTGCCCTCGCTGATGATTATTCCGTTTATGCTCTTTGCGGGCGGTTGGTCGATACGCGGTAATAAGATTCGACTTCTTGTGGTAGGCACGACTATATTTCTTCTTAGTGGTATCGGCTCGTTGATGGCTCGTAGTCTTGTGGAGTTGATTGTTTTGGGTGCAATTATGGGTGTTGGAGCTGGCCTTATCATTCCGCTCTCAACAAGTCTTATTGTTGATTATTTCGTGGGTGAATATCGTGTTAAGCAACTCGGTATAAGCTCAGCGATAAATAACCTTACGCTCGTTATTGCAACCTCGCTTACTGGCTATCTTGCCGATATTAAGTGGTACTATGCCTTTGCAGTCTATCTGCTGCCTGCTATAACTTTGATACTTATACCTGCGCTTAGCCACGCCAAGCCTGATAACGTGCATAATGAAGATGTTGTAAATGATACCAAAACGTTGAATGTTAGGGTAGTGGTATCGCTAATGTTATTCTACTTTGTAATTACATATTGTACACTTGTTGTAACCTTCAATACCTCATATCTAGCTGCTCAGGGAGGTATGAATAGCTCAGATGCGGGCTTGCTAATATCGCTCTTCTTCCTTGCTATTATGGCTCCGGGTTTTGTGCTTAATGGCATTAAGCGTGTGTTGGGTCGCACTACAAATTTCTGGTCATTGGTAGTTATGGGTTGTGGCTTAGTGGTGATGTCGCTCGAGGATCCAAAGTTCTCGACTCTCGCTCTTGGTGCTATACTTTCGGGCTTGGGTTATGGTGTTATGCAGCCGCTTATATACGACCGTGCAGCAACAAGTTCACCGCCAAACCTTTCGACCTTGGCGTTGTCGTTGGTTATGGCGGTGAACTATCTTGCAATCCTTGTTGCTCCCTTTATTATAGATGGTATAGATGCTTTGTTCCATACCACCAACCACGCCTTTGCCTTCCTCTTCAACGGTATTGTAGGCTTGATATTAGCTGTCGGAGCTATATTTGTTGGTCGTGGCTCAAAGACTCAGACCTCTTGATTTTCGATGTAGACAATTATCTCTGATAAATCAGATGGGGCGAACCATCTAAACTCGCTATCGCGCCTAAACCAGGTCATCTGTCGCTTGGCATAACGGCGCGAGTTGCGTTTCACTAGTTCTATTGACTCCTCCAACGAGCACTTGCCGTCGAAGTGGTCGAATATCTCGCGGTAGCCTACGGTTTGTAGCGCGTTAAGGTGACGCTTAGGATACATAGCCTTTGCCTCGTCGATAAGACCCTCCTCGACCATCATATCTACACGGCGGTTGATGCGGTCGTAGAGTATGTCGCGAGGCATATCGGTGGCAATCTTTATAATGTTGAATGGTCGCTCTGTTGCTGTGCCACTGCGCTGCTCGGAGTAGGGCTTGCCTGATGATATGCACACCTCTAAGGCTCGCATCACACGCGACGGGTTACATCTATCAACGACTTCGGCATACGCAGGGTCTAATTGTTGAAGCTCTGCAAATAGCGATTCAAGTCCCTCGTTCTCGAGACGCTGTTTGAGACTGTTACGTAGCTCCTCGTCAGCCTCTGGAAGCGCGTCCATACCACTGCATAGGGCTTGAATATAGAGTCCCGAGCCACCCACAGCCACGACATATTTGTTCTCTGCAAATAGCCTTTCGAGTAGGGCGAGTGCCTCCACCTCGTAGCGGCCGCAGTTGAAGTCGTCCTCAGGCTCGCGGTCGGCGATGAAGTAGTGCTTTACGGCGGCAAGCTCCTCTGCGGTCGGCTGCGCTGTGCCTATGGCCATACCACGATACATCTGACGTGAGTCGGTGGAGATTATGGGTGCGTGAAAGTGCTTGGCAATCTCTACTGCCAAGGCACTCTTTCCCGAGCCTGTAGGTCCACCTACTACTATCAGCGTACCTCGCTTAGAACTCATCGTCGTAGTTGTCGTCGCCGTCAAACTCGTTGTAGTCGCTCATCATCTCGTCGAAGATAGATCCCGACTGCACTGTTGCTTCAGGGTTGTACTGATCTGGTACTGCGGCGTGCTCGAAAGCTACACGAGGATACTTCATTCCCTCCTGTGGGCGCTGCATATCTATTAGCTCGAGGTAGTACGAGCGGTCGTTGAGCATATCGAAGGTGTAGACAAGGCGGTCGTGGAAGTCGTTGTTTACCTCCATAAGGCGCACCTTATCCATACAGCGTGGCGCATCAGGAATGTCGTCGCCCATATCTATCTCAGAGAACTCCTCTACGAGTCGCCACTCTGCATCAGACTTAAATATCGATACCATACACTCATCATACCCCAAAGCGCGGAGTATAAAATGGTGAAACTCGGTAAGTGTCATATCTGGGTAGACCTCAAAGTCGCGCACGAAGTTATCGCTCTCGTCGCTGAGCATTCGGTACTTAAAAATAATATTCATCGTTTATTAAATATGTTACTACAAAGATATGATATTTTCTGCAAAATGCAAAACTTCGTATACCTAATCTTAATATCCCATATAGCAATAAAATTATAAAGAAAATCAAAAAACATTTTTGCATTTAACAAAAAAGCACTATATTTGCATCACTAACGGACAATTGACAATCCCCCGCGAGTCTCATCGTGGGTTTCGGATAATAATCAATATTTGATATATGCAGGATTTAGAGACATTGGAGGGTAAGACCATTGTGGAGTTGCGCGAAATCGCAAAGAGCTTGGGTATTGTACCTTCAAATATGAAAAAGCAGGAACTCTTCGAAAAGATTGTGGCGTTTGCCACTGGTGCAAGTGCTGGTGTGAGTGAGGAGAGTGGTGCTTCCGTAGAGCCTAAGCAGGAGACTGAGTCTCAAGAGGTGCCTCGTCGTGGTCGTAGACCTCGTATGGCGAGTGTTAAGGTTAGCGAGACATCCCCAAAAGTAGAGAATACCAATATTAATATAGATAATACCCCCGTTGAGGTGGCTGCACCCGTTGCTGAGCCAGTAGTTGAGTCTGTTGCTGAGCCAGTGCAGGAGGTGTGTGAGGAGCCAGCTCCAACCCCAGCAAAGCGCCGTGGTCGTAAGCCAAAGGCTGTGGCGGTTGAGGAGGTGGCAGAGGTAGCTTCAGAGGAGGCTGTTGAGCCTCAGGCGGCTGAGCCGATTGATGAGGCTGCCGAGGAGAACTTTGAGGATGTAGAGGGTGAGGACGACGGCGAATTCTACGATGATGAGGAGTTCGACGACGAGGGTATCATCGATGGCTATCCAGAGGATGGCGCTGTAACCAAGGATGACTTTACTGCCGTAATTGAGGGCGAGGGTGTATTGGAGATTATGGCAGACGGTTTTGGCTTCCTGCGTTCGGCAGACTATAACTATCTTAACTCTCCAGATGATGTCTATGTCTCGCCATCGCAGATTAAGCTCTTTGGCCTTAAGGCTGGTGATACCGTAAGTGGTACTATCCGCCCACCAAAGGAGGGTGAGAAGTATTTCCCATTGGTACACGTAGACCTTATCAATGGACTCAAGCCAGATATCATCCGTGATCGTCAGCAGTTTGAGTATCTTACACCGCTATTCCCTTGCGAGAAGTTCAATCTTACTGGTAACGGCAATAACTCGAAGTCTAACCGCATTGTCGACCTCTTTGCTCCTATTGGTAAGGGTCAGCGTGCTCTTATCGTAGCGCAGCCTAAGACAGGTAAGACTATGCTGTTGCAGTCTATTGCAAATGCTATTGCTGACAACCACCCTGAGGTATATATGATTGTGCTCCTTATCGATGAGCGCCCTGAGGAGGTTACCGAGATGGCGCGCCACGTGAAGGCAGAGGTTGTGGCATCTACCTTTGATGAGCAGGCAACACGCCACGTGAAAGTTGCTGAGATGGTGCTCGAGAAGGCAAAGCGTATGGTGGAGTGTGGTCACGATGTTGTAATCTTCCTTGATTCTATTACACGCCTTGCACGCGCTTATAACTCCGTACAGCCAGCATCTGGTAAGGTGCTTTCAGGAGGTGTTGATGCCAACGCACTGCATAAGCCTAAGCGCTTCTTTGGTGCTGCGCGTAATACCGAGGAGAAGGGCTCTCTAACTATCATTGCTACAGCGCTTATCGACACAGGTTCAAAGATGGATGAGGTTATCTTCGAGGAGTTTAAGGGTACTGGTAATATGGAGCTTCAGCTCGATCGTAAGCTCGCAAATAAGCGTATCTATCCAGCTGTTGATGTCGTCGCATCAGGTACACGTCGCGAGGATCTTCTCCTTAACCAGAGCGTTATGCAGCGCACCTGGATACTCCGCAAACACCTCGCCGATATGACTACCGTGGAGGCAATGGAGTTCTTGCAGAAGCAGATGAATCTAACAAGAGATAATGATGAATTGTTGGCCACAATGAATCAGTAATCTCTTATGATAGTGGGCAATATCTTTGCTCTTTAGCTAAAATAATATTCCCTCGGGCTGTACTAAATGTACTATCCCGAGGGAATTTTTTGCTATAGAATAAATCTATAGCATAATAAATTTGTATGGATACAAAATAACAGAAGGCGTTGATTTCTCAACGCCTTCTTGCTTTGGGGTGGAAGATGGGATTCGAACCCACGACCTTAGGAACCACAATCCTCTACTCTAACCGACTGAGCTACATCCACCGTGTGATTTGTTTTTCAAATCGGGTGCAAATATACATACTTTTTTCTATTATCCAAAATTTTTGCAAAACATTTTCTCTAAATATATGCTATTTCCCGGAAAAATGTTTCGCGTAGCTCCTACCCTCGGTTAATATATCTCCTCAAGGAGTGTTGCTAGGCGAATGCCAGCCTTGAGAAGTTGTGTCTCGATAATAGGGGCGTAGTAGGCTACATAGTCGTACGAGAGGTTCTCGCCAGTAGTGGAGCGGGTGTAGACATCTGCGGCGAGCGCAACGCACTCCTCGATCCAATCTATTGGTCTACCTTGTGCCATTGTCTTCTTCTCCTTCTTGTTTACGCGGTCTATCTGCTCCTGCCACTCGCTATGGCTCCAGCGATGTGCCGACTCGATAATATCGCTGTCCCATACAGAGTGTAGCTTCTTCTGTGAATTGAAGTATTTTACCGTGGTGCCGTTACCTCCTCTGTCGCTCTTGTGTCCTGCGTGCATAGGGCAGTGCATATCGCCCACAAGGTGGATGAGCATCATTAGCTGTGCGCGCTCCTGCTCGGGAGTAAGCTCACCGCTCTTGAGATTTGCTACGATACTGTCTATTGCCGTGACAATATCACCCTTTGTCTCCTTCTCGGAGTTGAAGTAGGTCTGCTCCTTGGGGTCTACATTCACATAGTGCCAAGTCTTGGTGTAGGCATACTCCTCGGTGTGGCTGGCGTTGTCCATCCAGTTTGCTACATATACCATCGAGTGACCTCCGAGTACCTGCTCAACGGTGCGACGTGTCTTTTTCGAGATATTCTTCTCTGCCACGCACGCCACAATGTCGTGACCCTTAGCACCCCACGCAAAAGCCATTGCTGGGATACATAACGCTAATGCTATAACTAAAAATTTACGCATATTATATACTATTATTATATCCTCTGTCGGCAAAGATAGAAATTTTGTGGTGATTATACTAATATTGTTGAACTTAACTTAAATGTATACACAGCACCCGCGAACTAATTGCTCGCGGGTGCTGTGTTTTATCGCGGTATGCTACTTCCTTGGGCTCTCTTCCTCTACTTCGTGGGATTGTCGCTCATTTTCGCGGAGTTGCTTGCTGAGGCGAGCAGGGGAGATACCGTAGCGTTTGCGGAAGGCGGCGATAAAGTGTGAACTATTATTGAAGCCACAGAGCTTAGTGAGTTCCACAATCGCGATATCCTGCTTTAGGATTATCTTGTAAGCAAGTTCTAACTTACGCAATGTAAACCAACGGTGTGGTGACATACTATATCGAGCGCGAAAATGGCGTTTGAAGGTCGAGATGGATTGGCAGCACATCTCTGCTAACACCTCAACCCCAACAGCGCTTTTAATTCCATACTCTATAGCCTGGGTAAAACGCTCATCCTCACGTTCCCATCCACTCGCTCCATTATCTAGTATTTCGATATCTATTTGTAGCGTCATTCGTTCACTTGCCATACTTAATTATTCTATGAATTACACTACAAATATATGTAAAGTATGTTATATTACAATGTTAATACTTAAAAAATACCAATATTGAACCTTTTGTGATATAATTCAGCGAATAGTTATGGCTAAATTACAATTAAAGTTATGGTTTTTATTGTATTATAGGAAGTTACGGTATGAAAGTTTATTCGTGCAAAAAAATGTCTGGGGAGTTGGAAAATCGAAAAAATAATCATACATTTGTGTATAGAATCGAAAGCAAACAATGATTAAACTATACAAAAATGATCCAGAAATTTGATAGTGTGCACTATGAAGCGCCCACGTTCTATGTTATGGCGGTGGCTATAGAGGCTGGTTTTAGTCTGTCGGATTCTTCGCTCGAAAATCTTGGCGAAGAGAGAGAGGATATGGAGTGGTAGTATATAAATAGTAGGGGTATGAGAAGAATTATATATAGTGTGCTAATGCTTGTAATGGCATTAGCTTGTGCAGAGTTTGATGAGCAGTCTATTGTAAAGGTTGCGGCGGATGCTCCAGATATGGTTTATGCAGCGTTTGACGACGAGGAGACTCGCGTATATGTAGAGAGTGATAAATATCTTCGCTGGACTGCGGGTGACGAGATATCGTTCTTCCCAGTGACAAGCAATGTCCGTTATCGCTATGCCGGTGAGACTGGCGCAAAGGGAGGGTCGTTCGATAAGATGACAACTGGCGCGGTTTCGGGTAACGCGCTAAATAATTGCTATGGTGTATATCCTTACCGCTCTGCAACAACGATAACCTCAGCTGGAGTTATCTCATTTGATATGCCAGCCGAGCAACTCTATGCTGAGAACTCTTTTGGCCTTGGAGCAAATACAATGGTGGCAGTCACAAGTGGCAAGACCGATAACGAACTTCGTTTTAAGAATGTATGCGGTTATCTCAAACTTAAGCTCTATGGCGAGGACGTTGTGGTAAAGAGCGTTAAGATTGAGGGTAATAACAACGAGAAGATTGCTGGTGCTGCCAATATTCGTGCATCATATGGCGGTGAGCCTACAGTGACAATGGCAAGCAATGCCACAGAGTCTGTAACAATCAATTGTGGTGATGGTGTTGCGTTGGGTGAGGCAAAGACTAGTGCTACGCACTTTTGGTTTGCGCTGCCCGTAACGACATTCTCTAATGGTTTTACAATCACGGTGACCGATACGAATGGTAATGAGTTTACAAAGTCTACAAGCAAGAGCCTGGCTATCGAGCGCAATATAATTCAGCCAATGGCAGAGGTTGAAGTAGTTATGGTAACAGCACCCAAAAAGCCTGCGAATAATGAGATTTGGTACACTACCTCTGATGGTAAGTCGCTTAGCTTGTCGGGTGATAAGTTCGGAGTAACAATCTCATCACAAGAGCAGCGCGATGGTGTGTGGGTTGTGACCTTTAGTAGCAATCTCACGATGCTTGGCAAAGATGGTAGTATGTATGGCGCGTTTGAAAGTCAGAAGACATTGACTAGTGTTGTATTGCCAGATGGTATAACTAAGATTGGTAATTATGCATTCTATAAGTGCTCGGCGCTACAATCGGTAACTTTGCCAGCAAGTCTACAGACTATTGGTACCCAGTCGTTCGTATCGACAATGCTTGCGACAATTACTCTACCGGCCACTGTGATAGCAATTGAGAATAAGGCATTTGACGGATCGTCGTTGAAGGCAATATATAGCCTTGCAACAACGCCTCCAACACTTTCAAATGATTACACTTTCCCATCAGGTGTTATAGCATATGTGCCTGAGGAGTCGATTAAGAGGTATGAACAGCACAATTATTGGGGTTACTTAACTATTAAGGCTCTGCCCGATGATATGTCGGGTGGCGATGGTGCAGAGGGTGGTGCTCCTGATGCAGGTGGCTCTGAGGGTGATGATGACAATGGCTCTGACGATGGAGTGCAGGATGGCGATGAAGGCGGTAGTGGTGAGGAGAATGAGCCTGAGGATGAACCAGTGGTAACGCCTACATCGGGTAGCGAGATTTGGTATACAACAACCGATGGAAACGCAATAACCCTCCGTACGCAGTGTTTTAACACCTCTGTGGCATCGCACGAGAAGCGTGGCGATAAGTGGGTGATAACATTCAATGATACGTTGACAACTATTGGTGTCTACAATGGCTCAACGGGAGCCTTCGAGAATAGCTCTACGCTTAAAACGATGACACTGCCTAATAGTGTGACGACGATGTATTCATATACATTCTATGAATGTACCAATCTTCAGAGCGTTGAACTCTCGAATACTCTTCAAAACATAGGTGAAATGTCGTTCTATAGATGTTCGCTCTCGGAGATAACACTCCCTGCAACAATGAAGAGCATTGGAGGTGCGGCATTCTATGATTGTGATAAACTGTCAGAGGTGTACTCTTTGGCTACAACGCCACCAACGCTTGGTGATGATGTGGTCTTCCCATCGGGCGTGACTATCTATGTTCCAGATAGTGCTATTGGAGCATATTTGCAGAATAATTTCTGGAATGACTATAGTATCGCAACTATCTCAGGAGAGGTTACTGATGATGCCTTGATGTATGCACCGAATGATCCTAATTATACCTCTTCGGACTACTCGGCAAATGGTAAGTATGTAGCCTTGCAGACAGCCACAGAGGGTAAGGGTGTCGATATTGTCCTTCTTGGCGATGGCTACTCTGACCGCCAGATCGCATCGGGTCGCTATGAGGCAGATATGCGCAAGGCAATGGAGGCATTCTTCAGCAAGGAGCCTTACGCATCGTTCCGCCACCTATTTAATGTCTATATGGTGAAGTGTGTGTCGAAGTGTGAGGGCTGCACGGGTTCATATAATTATGGTAGCACGGCGCTAAACTGCTATATTAAGTCTGATGGTGTCTCTATTGGTGGCGACAACTACACAGTATACAACTATGCAAGAGAGATTTTTGGTGAGCAGGCGTATACAGATAATAATGGACCACGCACAGATGAGTCGACACTTATAGTTATTATGAATAGCGATGCCTATGCCGGTGTTTGTTACCTAACATCGCCAAAGTATAACACTTCGAAGAACTATGGTAATGGCAATGCGTTGGCTTACTTCTCGTTGTGCGGCGATGATGCGCTCTTTGCCAATCTACTAATACACGAGGCTGCTGGTCACGGCTTTGGTAAGCTCGGTGATGAGTACTTCTCATCGGGTAATGGTGCGATTACCAATTACTATTACTACGAGATTAAGGACTTTGAGCAGTGGGGTTGGTTTAAGAATATCGACGCTACGGTTGGCGATGAGCTTACTGCGCAGACGATTAAGTGGAAGCACTTCTTAAGCGACTCTCGCTATTCAGGTCTTGTAGGTATTTATGAGGGTGCCTACTCCTTTGCAAAGAATGCCTATCGACCATCGGATAATAGTATTATGCGACACGTCAAGGAGAGTGATGGTAAGTTCAATGCCCCTTCGCGCGAGGCTATCTACTATCGTATCCATAAGCTCGCATATGGCGACTCGTGGTCCTATAGGTTTGAAGACTTTGCAACGTGGGACGCTAAGAATAGATAGTCTCTTAATTGGTAAGCATTACAGACGACAAAAGCACCCGTTCGAGGTGCTTTTGCCGTTTTGGTGAATATAGTATTACTTCTTTAAGAAGCAGGTCTTTAGCACGATGCTACTGCCATCAATCTTGCAATCAACCTCCTCTGGATTATCCGTTAGGCGGATGCTCTTTACCTTTGTGCCGCGCTTGATAACCATTGATGAGCCCTTAACTTTCAAATCCTTGATAACGGTTACAGAATCGCCATCCAACAACTCTGCTCCATTGCTATCCTTTGGGGTGTCTGCTACTGCAGCTGTGCCATTCTCGCCATCAAACTCGTATGTGCAATCTGGGCACACATATAGTGAACCATCAAAATATACATACTCGCCACCACACTTAGGGCACTTTGTAATCTCGCTCATATATCTTAGTTTTAGTTAATAATTACATTCGTTTTACCTTAAATTCGTCTGCAAAGATAGATAAAATTATGGATAATTACAGGTAAAGTATCTATTTACTAATGAATTGGTATTTGATTTATTTAAAATATACTTATCTTTGTATAATATATTGTGTATTCTGAAGCTAATTGCGATATAATTAGCAATACATATGACATTTTGTAATGAAATCTGAGAATCAAAATAGTGGTAATTCCACGGCTTGTGAGAATAAGTCTCGTATATATCCATTCCTTAAGGTCGTGCTTAAGGGAGGTTTTCTTGCTGCTTTAGTGGTAGCATTTATGCTTAGCATTGCTTGGACTGGACAGCGTGCAAATATCTTAAATCCTTGGAAGCAGGCGATGGCTAGCTATAAGCTTTCGGATTTGTATTTGGGCGCGCATAGAAGTTCTCGACCAGTGTCGTATGACGGAGCCTCTGTAGTGACTGTAGATATCTCCAATTGTTATAGTCGTATGGAGATAGCTGAACTTATCAATAAGATTAACTTGGCCAAGCCACGTGCCGTTGCACTCGATGTAATATTCCCGGATCTCTCATCAAATAGCAACAAGGCAGACAATGACTCGCTTGTTGCTGCTTTGCAACGCACAGAGAATCTTATATTAGTAAGAGAGTATCGTCCTATTTCAAGGACTGAGTTCGCGATACAATCTTCATTCTTTGAGAACGATGTCGATGCAACTGTGGCTGCTGCAACATTGCCAATGGGTGTAATTCGAGAGTGGTCTCCAATGTTGGTGTTTGACAATGATACGGTGCCATCGTTTGCTAAGGCTGTAGCAGATGTGGTTGGTATTGTTGTAGCCTCAACAACAGATTCTCAAATTATAGACTACTCAATTCAGGATAATATAACCATTAAGGCTAATGAGCCTTGGAATCCAGAGTTTCTTGAGAATCAAATTGTGCTCATCGGAGACCTCGCAGATGTTAGAGATACTCATATAATTCCGCTGACACTCAATAGATCTATAAAACAGCCAGGCGTGTGTGTGCATCGACAGATTATTCAGACAGCAATGCAGGGTAGGGTATTTCATCAAGTGCCAAATTGGCTTGTGCTAGTTGTTACATATATAATCCTTTGGGTGTTGTGTGTAGTTAAAAAGTATTGGAGACATCATACCGATAAAAGGTTTGAAAGAATAAATGATAGTAAAGGTCGTTTTGCTGTTTATTTGACAGCATTTTGGGATGGCACAAAGCAGGATGTGTTGCGACTTGTTATTTTGTGCTTTACAATCTGTTGTGGATATCTGCTCTTTTGGACCACTGGAGTGCTCTTTGAATTTAAGCTTCTGCTTTCTGGATATGTTCTACTATACATCTTCGAAGGAATTGATGATAGAATATCGAGGATAAAATTAGAGGTGAAAGAGAGATTGGAGACAGAAGAAGAATAATTGAAACTATTAACCACCCAAAACTAAATAAGATGAAAAAAAATATACTGCTATTTGCAGTTATGGTAATTTGTGTCGCGCAGTCCTATGCTCAGCAAATTAGGCCTGCCTCTGAATGGTCCGATGAGAATTCGACTATGCTCTACGGATTGAAAGATAGAAGCACTGATGAGTGGGTTGTGAAACCGCAATATTCTTCTGCTCTATATCTTGGTGTATATGAAGGTACACACTATTATGGTTTGCAGAATGTCGATAAACTATGGGGTGTTATCTCAAGTCAGGACTTTACAAAAATGAAGGTCGAGCATCAGTACGATATATTAAATGAGGCCATACTCCTTCGACGTGGAATACCTATTGTTATTGTGAAAAAGGGTGCTCTATGGGGTGGTATCGAGGTCTATACAGATACCTGTGCAACGGTCTTTGAAGTTAAGTATACCTCTGTGGTTAGTAGTGGAAACCTTGCCCTGCTAAGTGCGGATAATACTAAGGAGACATACAAGTGGGCTGAAGTGAAGGCTAAGTTTGAGGAGACTATCACCAGAGTAAAACAAGAAGAGGAGAATCGTAGATTAGCTGAAGAGGCGAGAATTAAACAAGAGAATGAGACCAAGGCGCAGACTATGGCCGCATTGGTAGATAAGCTATCTTCGTTTACTAAGTATGCCAAAGAGTATGTAACGCCTATTATCAATGAGTGGCAAAAGAAGGGTGAGTTTGAGAAAATTGCCGATTACGAAGCGCGTGTAATGGGTGAAAACCGCCTTAAGAAAATCGAGGAGCTAACAAAAGAGGCCGAGCAACTCTACTTCAAGGAGTATGAGCAGCTTGACCCTACTGAGAATATGTCTCTTGGTGCGTATGACGCAGATAATGAGGTCTTTTTGATAGAGTCTGAGGTCTTTGGTCAACTCCTTGTCCCAGTACCATTTGCCGAGGGTGAGTCCTTTAAGAGAGACTTTGACTTTTTGGTAAAGTCAAACCCTGAGTATTTTATTCAGAACGATAAGTTAGCGTTGCGTTCATTGGTGTTTACCCACCCCAAGACCAACAAGTCATACAAGTATAGTAATGATGCTGGCTTGAATTACACTCAGTACGAGATTAATGCAGATTCGTTTGGATTCGATAGTATATATATCCCAGTGAATACTGTAACTAATACTGCCGTAGATGTGTCAACAATCGTAGCAAAATCGACAGTAAAGCCAGTTTGCAGAATACTCTCTCCTAAGAATAATGATACATATACTGACGAGTATGTCACCATTAACTATGTCGCAACAGTAGGATCTGGATTGACTTACACGTTGAAGGTCTCTGTTAATGGTGAAGATGTGGAGCCAGAACTCTTGAATGGTACTTCTAAGGGTGTTAGGGTTGCTACTGGTAAAGAGATGAGAATTAAGCTGCCAAGAAAGGTGGGCGAGCCTTGTAATATATCGATGTACATTGCAGATTCAGAGGGTGTTTACGGAGAGCCACAAAAGCTAAGACTACACTATGTCGGTGAGGCGCCAAAATCAAAACTACATATCTTGTCAGTAGGTGTTAGCGATTATAAGTCAAAGGATCTTGAGGTGCTTAGTTATGCTGCTAAGGATGCTAAAGATTTTATTGATGCTGTTGCTAATGCAGATGTTGAGATGTATTCAAGTGTTTCAAGCCAGCTTCTTGTGAATGATAAGGCTACAAGAAATGAGGTAATGAGAAACTTGAGAGCTCTTGTAGCAAATGTTGACCAGGGAGATGTCGTGATGTTGTACTTCTCGGGTCACGGTATTAAAGATGGTGAGGAGGCCTTCTATATGACATATGATTCATCTGCGGAGGATTGCTTCACAGGTGTGAATTTCTCTGATATCAGAACTCAGATTAGAAAACTTACAGAGGAGAAGAAGTGCCACGTGTTGCTCTTTATCGATGCTTGTCACTCGGGTGCGATGTATGGTATGAAGGGTACAACTATGGAACTAACAATGAAGGTGCCTGGTCTTATCGGATTCTATTCAAGCACAAGCGGACAGCAATCTGCCGAGTTGGATAAGTTGCAGAATGGTGCATTTACTCACGCCATAATTCAGGCATTTGAGGGCGGTGCGAAGAATGAAAATGGCGAGATTACCATTATGAACCTTGAGAACTATGTAAGAACAAAGGTTAAGGAGAATACTAATAATCGCCAGGAACCTATTATCGAGAATATGATGGGTGATGCAGTAATATTTAGAGTAAAATGAGAAAATTATTAATTGCGATTGTAGCTATATTGCTGTGTCCTAATCTATCGGCACAGTGTTATGTGTATGAGACGACGGGAGATGTATTCGTTAAGGTAGAGGATACTTGGAAGCCGGCGTATAAGACGATGTCTGTGCTACCATCTAATCTTATTAGAACTGAACAATATTCGTCTGTTGTGATACTTGACAGAGGTAATGACAAACTCTATACATTTCAGTCTTCTACGCCTACATCTCTGGAGTCATTGATAAAGAGTAGAAAGAAGAGTGCGACTACTCTGCTTAAGGAGGTGTCGCAAGAGTTGTATGTTGCTATGTTTAAGAGCAATGATAAATCAAAAGATATCTCGAACTATACTAGTGGAGTTACATATCGTGATGAGAATGTCGATCGTTATGTAGCGCAAGCCTTGGCCTCTTCACGATCTAATACTGATGCTGTATCTCTATGTGTTGTTGATGACTTGAATGGTGAGGTGTTATCGTACGCAAGAATAGGTGTGTTGGGCGTTATTGAGATTACAAATAATAGTGGTGAGAACCTGTTTGTAAATGTGTTAGACTTCGATTCTAAGGGAAATATCTCCCCAATCTTTCCGATGGATGAGTACCACACAATGATGCATCTATATATCCCGGCTAATTCGGTGGTACGCCTAAGAGATTATCCTGTTGAATTTTACGAACCTATAGGTGTTGATACACTAGTGCTTGTAGCATATCACAAGCCATTCGATATTGCAAATGTCGTGAAGATGCTACAATCTGTAACACCTCAAAATGCTGTTGATGTCTATATTAACTCGTCAACAATAACAATTGCTAGGTGATTATAAATCGAGATTTGGGAGCTTTGCTATTTAGATTACATACACTCAGAGTAGCATTTCGTACATTATCGATACAATTGCATTGCCATTTGCAATAACTATTATACTTTTGTATAGAAAAGAATTCGAATGAAGAAGAAAAAGTATCTCATAATACCGACTTCCATTGATATGGTGCGTATAGCTCCAGAGAATATCGTCTACATAGCATCGGATGGAAACTATTCGACGCTTATGCAGGCCGATAATGAGGTGCGTATGCTGTCGTATCAGTTGGGACAAGTCGAGGAGATGATACACACTCAACTTGGTAGCGAGGGTAATCCTTTTATTCGAATTGGTAAAAGTCTAATCATTAATAGTATCTACACCTACTACATCAATATTCCTAAGCAGAAGTTGATACTCTCCGATGTGTCATCGTTTAGCCATAGCGTGACTGCATCAAAGGAGTCTTTAAGGGAGTTGAAGATGCTGTTTGAAAAGGAGATGAAATAGTTATGAAAGATTGGGATGATATTCGAGACGATCAGATTCGTGTCATAGGTCGAAGTGCTAAGCGTAAGTGGCTACCTCGTATAGTGTGGATTGTTGTTATCTCTATTTTGGTAACGATTATTCTTTTGGTGTCTATGCCGTTGATGAGTCGCTCAAGTGCGCCTCAATATGTAGAGCCAGAGCCATCGTTCTTCGAGCCTGTAGTAGAGCCAGAACCACTGCCCGAGCCTATGCTCCGTGAGTGGATTGGCCAGGATGTAGATTCGTTGCAAAATGGCTTTACAGAGATTCGTGATACACTTATCAACGATGTTCCTCTAAGAATATACATCCCACACAATGCTGAGATGTCGTTACACGTCGGCAGAATGGATAGGGAGGATGAGAGTGTTATCTATGCAGCGCAAGCAGCAGATATCAGGGCCGACAATGGAGATATAGTTGGAGCTTTTGTTCTCAAAGGTGAACCGCTCGCTTGGGGCCTATCCAAGAAGGGCTACTGTGCTTCGATTAATGGTAAGGTTACAGTGGGCGTTGCAGAAAACTCACCATTATTTGAACAAGCAACAGAGGAGGGTGGTTATTTCTTCCGCCAATATCCTTTGGTTGGCAATGGTCAGCTAATTGATAATGAGCCCAAAGGCAAAGCAATACGTAGAGCAATTTGTGACAGGCAAGGTGAGATTTTTATGGTAGAGAGTGGAACCAGGGAGTCTTTCCACGATTTCTCACAAGCGTTAGTAGACTTGGGTGTTGACCAGGCTATATATCTTGTTGGATCAACAGCCTTCGGTTGGGCAGTCGATGAATCGGGAACTATTTACGAGTTCGGCGAGGATAACTACTATACTGGTCGCAGAAAGATGCCAAAGAATACAAGTTATATTGTTTGGAGAAAAAGGTAATTTGTCATTTTAATCTATGTTTGTTATGAAAAAGAAGATGTCGATATCTATCGTTCTAGCTATGTTGTTTGTAAGTTGTGGCTCTAACCACACTTCTGAATTCAATAGTATTAGTAGAAACGATATTCAAGGATATGAAAAGTTTATAGAGAGATATCCTACAAGTGCTCACGTGGCAGATGCTCGTGAAAGAATTGAGGTGGCTCGCGAAGAGCAAAGATTGGCTGAGGAGACCGCGCGTCAAAACGAAGAACAGCGCCGCCTAGAGTCGCAATATGGTACAAACTCGTTGTATAATGGCTCACAACCATATTCGCAGTGGTATGGGAAAAATGCATATTATGATGACTACACTCCACACTCAGAAATATGCGTAGAGGCTCCATATAATTCGGATGTGATAGCAATTGTGCGACGTGATAATCATAATGGTAAGGTTGTGGGTCACGCATATATTAAGGCGGGCAATAGTGTTACTCTATATTTGCAAAATGGATCATATTATCAAACGTTCTTCTATTATGGTAAGGGCTGGTATCCAGAAAAGCAAATGAAGAATGGAATTAAAGGCGGTTTTATCAAAGATGAAGCCTATTCAAAAGATGGCACACCATCATACCTTAACAATAATGTTTTGACGTATGAGTTAACAATTACTGAGCACGGTAATTTTAGTACTAGTACAAGTAATGAGAATGAGATTTTCTAGAATCTCAAACCGTAAAATAGCTTTAATCGTACGCTTCTATTAAATTACTGTGTTTTTTATGCCTTTGTTGGTGCTCTGGTATGTGCCTGCGGTCAAAAAAAATGTGGTCTAACCCTTAATATTATGCAAAGAGTCCCTAAAGTTCCCGATGCCCTATCTTATATTGGAGTTGCTCCAGAAGATTTTGCGTTGCGAAATGAGATGTTTGCTCGTCCAATTCATCAACCTATTCACGGGATTGGTCATATCTATCGTACGATGATTGGATGTGCATTGTTGGGTCAGTTGCTCCAGAAACCACGAGAAGCTCTTTTGGCTTTCTGTGGTGCATTTGTCCACGACCTCGCGAGGGAAAATGATGGCGTAGATTCAGAACACGGAGCAAATGCTGCGTTGAAATATTTCGATAAGTTTAACCATATTTGGGATAAGTATCAATTAACCACGCAGGAGAGAGATATTGTTAAACAGGCTGTTGAGCAACACTCAACGCGTGAGTGGATGCGTTGTGGAGATGTCGGTTACGATGTTATGGCAATATTGAAAGATGCTGATGCCTTGGATCGTTGTCGCATAGGAGATTTAGATTCTCAGTGGCTAAGATATCGAGATAGTCGCTTGCTGATTCGCCCGATTGAGGATATTTGCGATAAGACTTACAGCATTAATGATGACATTGATTTTAGCAGCTTCATACAGTTGATATTATAGCGAAATTACATAATCCGTGTAATTTCATACACCCTAAAAACGATTTCGTACAGTCGAGATATAAATGCTCGGTTGTACGATTTCTTTTTTAGAAATTTGTACTTGAAGGATTGTGTAAACAAATTAAATCAAGTATAAATTATGAAGAGTGCTCTGCTTAAACTTTGGATTGCGATGCTTGCTGTTGTAGGTGTCGTTTCGTGTGGCTCTAAGGAGTCGATGACTACTGAAGAGGCTGCTATGTGGATAGCGGCCTATACTCCCGAACGCATTGATATGGATAATATTATCTGTATCGAGACTACTGATTCGTTACTTGCTCATATCAATACACAAAGGTCTCTGGATAAGGTCTTTGAGTTTACCCCTTCGGTAAAGGGTAAGGCCGAGTATCGAGAGGAGGGTATGTATGTGGATTTTGTGCCTAATAAGGGCGCATTGAAGCAGGGTGTGCAGTATAACTGCCGAGTATCGCTATCTAAGCTAACAGGTATAGATACTCTTAAGGATTTCGCATTTGACTTTTTTGTTGCACGCCGAGAGGTGAAATTAGAGGATTTGCGTGTGAGCGTTGATCCAAAGGATTACGAGCAGGTGATTGTGCGAGGTAAGATGATTTTTAGTACCGAGCCAAGCGAGCAGGCGCTGGAGGCATCAACTCTAACTTGTGATGCAGAGGGTGCTAACTTGGAAATAACAGCAACGGAGGATAGCTGCTGTTATGAGTTTGCCATTTCTGATATCAAGTGTCAGGACGAGGATTCAAACCTAAAGATTGAGTATAATCCTATGGGAGGATTCCCCAATGCAACCGCTGAGGTTGTTGTGCCTGGCCTTTCGCAGTTTAAACTATTATGTGCAGAACGTATGGATTATGCCGATCCATATATCTTTTTGGAATTCTCTGCACCTCTCTCATCAGAGCAGGAACTCGAAGGACTTATTTCAATTGACCAAGTTGAGATTACACGTATTGAAAAGCAGGGTACACTTGTGTTTATATACTATCCAGTAAATACATTGACCGATCTTGTTTTGCATATCTCAGATAGTGTTCGATCTGCTGATGGTGAGACTCTTATAAGCGATATCGAGCAGCATTTCGAACAAAAGGTTATCCCTCCAGCAATCGAAGTTCCTATCAGTGGAACGATTCTTCCAGATGGTAGTAATCTCACGTTTCCTTTCCGTGCGGTGAACTTGGCTGCTGTGGATGTTGAGGTGGTTAAGATTTATACCAATAATGTTATGACCTTTCTGCAGGAGAATGAAATAGATGATAAATATTGCTTGCGCCGTGTAGGTCGTTTGATTTACAAGCAGACTGTGCGCTTGGATGGTGACAAAAGTCTTGATTTACACAAGTGGCAGAACTTTTCTATCAACCTCAAAGACCTATTTAAACAGGAGCACGGTGCTATATACAACATTCGTCTATCGTTCCGTAAGGCTTATTCGCTCTACAATAAGACCGAAGTTGAGGATTTCGAATTGACCTCTGGTATAACAAAGAGCAACAGAGACGAGTGGGATGTGAATTATGGCTATATCTATCGTCAAGCGCCTGATTACGATTGGGAGTCATATAGGTGGAGCGAGAAGGATGATCCCGCAAAGGATAGCTACTATATGTCGAATCATTGTATGAAAGAGTACAACCTTATGGCTTCGAATATCGGTTTGATTGTAAAGCGTGCTAGTGGTGATAAACTATGGTGCTCGGTATCTAATATTATGACTGCTGCATCAATGAGTGGTGTTAAGGTTACAGCCTATAACTATCAGATGCAAGAGATTGGCTCGGCATATACCAACGATCAAGGTTTTGCTGACTTCAATGCTGACGGTAATCCATTTATTGTGACAGCATCAAATGGTGTGTCAACAACCTACCTAAAAATTAATAGTGGTTATGAACTCTCGACAAGTCGTTTTGATGTTAGTGGAAAGTCTGTGGCGCAAGGTGTAAAGGGTTATGTATATGGTGAGCGAGGCGTATGGCGCCCAGGTGATAATATCTATCTAACACTAGTCGTGGAGGATAAGCAGCGCACATTGCCTGAGAACCATCCTGTAACAATGGAGCTATATACTCCCACGGAGCAGCTATACGATAAGCAGACCATTACTCAAGGTGTAGATGGTATGTATGTCTTTACAATCAGCACGGCTGATGATGCACCTACAGGCCGTTGGGATGCTCGATTTAAGGTCGGTGGTCAGACGTTTCACCATACAGTGAGAGTTGAGACTATTAAGCCTAACCGCCTTAAAATTAATATTTCAGCTCCAGATGTTCTGATGAGTGGTGAGGCTGCATATGTCGGTGTAGAGGCACATTGGCTTACTGGCCCCGTTGCTTCAAACCTTGAGAGTAAGGTGGAGATGTCGCTATACAACAATCCTCATCCTTTTGAGCACTATAGCGATTACACCTTTAGCAATCCAATATACTCATTTACCGATGCTGAGCATAATCTATTTGAAGGTAAACTGGATACATTAGGCAAGGCATATCATTACTTTGAGGTTCCTAAAACGCACGAGGCTCCAGGTATGTTGCAGGCAAATATCATCGCAAGAGTTGTAGAGGCAGGTGGCGATGAGAGCCTTAAGTCTCACTCTGTGCGCTACTCGCCATATGATAGCTATGTTGGTGTTGCACTTGGAGCTAAGGAGTTTGAGACCGATTGTGATTTGAACTTTTCAGTCGTCTCTGTGGATGCATCTGGTAAGCCTATTGATCGAAAGCTAATATACAAAATCTATAAAATCGACTGGAACTGGTGGTGGGAGGGCTCTGCCGATGAGCTAAATCGCTATGTGCAGAGCACGACTGCCGAGGTTGTTGCATCGGGTAATATCTTAACGCAAGATGGTAAGGGTAAGGTTAAATTCCGCGTCGATTATCCATCGTGGGGTAGATACCTTGTCTATATCAAGGATAGTGTTAGTGGGCACGCTACTGGTGGCGTTGTAGATATCGATTGGCCAGATTGGCGTGGTCATTCGGGAAAGAGTAATCCTTCTGCTGCTACAATGTTGTCATTCTCGCTCGATAAGAAAAACTATGAGGTCGGCGAGACTGCCATCGTATATCTTCCAAAATCTGCTGGCGGCCGTGTTCTACTATCTGTAGAGAATGGCTCTAAGGTCATAACTCGTAAATGGGTAAATACTGCTGCAGATAAGGAGTGCGCATATCGTCTGCCTATAACTGCAGAGATGGCACCAAACTTCTATGTTCACGCCACCTTGTTGCAACCTCATTCGCAGACCGTAAACGATCTGCCAATTAGAATGTATGGCGTAGAGGGGGCTAATGTCATTGACCGTAAAACTATTCTGCACCCTGTAATAGATGTCCCTGCGGAGATTCTTCCACAGCAGGAGTTTACCGTAAAGGTGAGTGAGGCTGATGGCAAGCCAATGAGCTATACGCTCGCTATTGTAGATGAGGGTTTGCTTGATATCACTTCGTTCAAAACCCCACAACCTTGGGCGGCGATGAACCAGCGCGAGGCGCTTGGTGTTAGAACTTGGGATATGTATGACGATGTTATCGGTGCATATGGAGGTAAGTTTACATCTATATTGAGCATCGGTGGTGATGAGGCTTTGCGTCGTGCTGCGGGTAAGGAGAAGCGCTTTAATCCAGTTGTGAAGTTTATGGGTCCATTTACCCTAAATAGCGGTACGCAGAGCCATAAGATTACATTGCCGATGTATGTGGGTTCGGTGCGAGTTATGGTTGTAGCTGCTAAGAATGGCTCATATGGTAGTACTGATAAGAGTGTAACGGTGTGCTCTCCGCTGATGTTGCTTGCTACGATGCCTCGTCAGCTTGCTTCGGGTGATACTGTGAAACTTCCAGTAAATATCTTTGCTATGGAGGATGGCGTAAAGGATGTAAAGGTAACTGTCGAGACAGAGGGTCCAATCTCGATTGTTGGAGCCTCTTCAAAGAGTATATCATTCCCTCAGCCTACAGAGAAACTTGTGAACTTTAACCTCGCTTGTGATGCTACAAAGGGAGGTCAGGCAAAGGTTTCGATTGTGGCTGTTGGTGGCGGTAAGCGTGCAACAGAGACAATATATATCGATGTGAGAAATCCTCTGCCAGATATCGTAGTATCGGAGAGTGATGTGCTTTCGAAGGGTGAAAAACGTAGCTTTGATATGTCGAAGTATAGCGATGCAGAGCTAACGATTGCTACAATGCCTACAATTGACTTCAGCGGAGCATACTCGTTTGTGGAGAACTACTCGCACTACTGTACTGAGCAACTCTCAGCAAGGGCTATATATATGCTCTATGCTCGTAAGTTCCTGAGTGCGGAGGATGCTGCTCGCGCAGAGAAGGCATTGCCAGCTCTGCTTAAGAGTATTGCGTCGCGACAGCTACCTTCTGGAGGTTTTGCTTACTGGCCAGGGGATGGTAGCGCTCACGAGTGGGCTACATCTATGGTTGGTGAGGTGTTAGTTGAGGCACGTCGTCAGGGCTTCGTTGTAGCTAATCAGACTTTCGATCGTTGGAAGGAGTATCAAAACTCTGCGTCACGAAGCTATCGCCATACAACCGATAAGGCTGCCGATTTGGTGCAAGCATATCGCCTCTATACACTTGTCCTTGCTTGTGAGCAACCAACGGCGGCTATGAACAAGTTGCGTGAGTCGAAGACTATATCTAAGCAGGCGCTATTGCGTCTTGCTGCAGCATATACGCTAAATGGTAGAACAGATGTGGCAGCTAAGCTAATTGATAAGTCAAAGGCTACATCAGCGATAGATGGCTCGTACGCTACCTTCTGGTCTCCGCTGCGAGATAAGGCTATGGCGCTTGAGAGTTATTTGCTTGCTGGTGATAAGAGTAATGCATTCTTGCTAGCACGAGAGGTAGCATCGGAGTTCTCAGCCACTCTATGTACTACGCAGGAGCTAGCCTTTGTGTGCTTGGCAATGAGCCGTATGAGCGATATCGTTGGTGTGTCGACTACCGAGGTTGCAATTACTGAGGGTGGCGCAAATACCGATATCATTCGTAATCTGCGCGGTGTTAAGAGCCTTACGTTGGACACAAAGAAGGACTCTGTTGTTGTGGAGAACTTGGGCAAGGAGGATATCTCTTTGGCGCTTATGATGCGTCGTACGCCATCGAGCGATGAGAGTGTTAAGCCCCAGGCAAATGGCGTATATATCAATGTGCGATATACCGACTTGCAGGGCAAGGTAATTGCGGTTGAACGCCTAAATCAGGGCGAAGAGTTCTTAGCGCATATCGAGGTTAAGATGGGTGAGAATGGCTCGCAGTCGATGGCGCTGAGATATGCTGTGCCTTCAGGCTGGGAGATATGGAATGAGCGTTTAATGGGTGGTGAGTTGAGTGGTAATGCTTCATACACTGATATCCGTGATGAGCGCATAAGTTGGTACTTCTCAATTGATTCGGGCGCGACAAAGAGTTTTACAGTTAAGTTGCGTGCAGCCTATGCCGGTAACTTTATACTACCTCCGACCATATGTGAGGATATGTATAACGCAGCTTGTTATGCAATGACTGCAAATAGCAAAACCGTAGTTGAATAATGCGAAAGTGGCTAAAATATGGAGCAATCATAGTAGCAGGAGTTATCTTGCTACTATGGCTCTTGTGTCTGCCTAAAGATCTCTTTGAGGGTGTTTCTTACTCTACGGTAGTAACTGATAGAGAGGGAGAATTATTGGGCGCTCGTGTGGCGGATGATGGACAATGGCGTTTCCCGATGTGTGACACTTTGCCCGAAAAGTTTGTCACGGCCCTTGTGGAGTTTGAGGATCATCGCTTCTATTCGCATTGCGGTGTGAGTTTGCGCTCCTTGGCACGAGCAACAATGCAAAACGTGCGTAGCGGAAGAGTAGTTAGTGGTGGTAGCACCATCACAATGCAGGTGGTGCGTCTCTCGCGTCAAAAGCCTCGTACCCTATGGCAAAAGGCTGTGGAGGCCTTTATGGCTACCCGCATCGAGGCGCGTTATAGCAAGGACGAGATATTGAAGATGTATGCTTCACACGCGCCATTTGGTGGTAATGTGGTGGGTATTCGTGCTGCTATGTGGCGATATCTTGGTGATGCAAATGCGGAGCTGTCGTGGGCAGAGGCTGCAACATTGGCGGTGCTACAAAATGCCCCTTCCTTGATACATCTTGATAAAAATCGCGAAGCTTTGCTTGCCAAGAGAAATCGTCTGCTTGCCCGTCTGCACGAAAATGGTGAAATATCGGATGATGACTACTCACTTGCTGTGGATGAACCACTAATAGGTAACCCATACCCGATGCCGCAGTATGCTCCCCATCTTGTGGAATACTATCACAGCGTGGCGCACGGAGAGCAGACAACTACCAGTATCGATTTAGCTTCACAGCAGCGTGTTGAAGAGTTGTCAACGCGTTGGAGCCGCGAGTTGCGATTGCAGAACATTGGTGACTTGGCAATTGTAGTGGAGGATGTGGCAACTGGAGAGATTGTCGCCTATTGTGGTAATAGCGATATCTCGTATGATCGCCACGGAAAGTGGGTTGATATTGCTCGTGCACCTCGTTCATCGGGTAGTATATTAAAACCTTTGCTCTATGCTGTGGCGTTACAAGATGGGGTAGTGCTGCCAAAGACTTTGCTTCCCGATGTTCCGACAGACTTTGGGGGCTTTGTGCCAAAAAACTTCGATGGAAGCTATGCTGGAGCTATAGCCGCTAATGAAGCCCTCGCACTATCGCTAAATATCCCAAATGTACATTTGCTCAAAGAGTATGGTGTGGCTCGCTTTGCGCGTATGTTGCAACAATCGGGCTTTGAGTCGCTTAATCGCCCTGCTAATGAGTATGGTCTATCGCTCGTGTTGGGTGGCGCTGAGGTCAGATTGGTGGATGTGGTATCGTGCTACTCCAAGATGGCTGCCTGCTATGTTGATTCAACGGCATATTCGGACTTTCCAATCCGTGATAGGGTTGCTCTATATCACACATTTAATGCTATGCGCGAGGTTAATCGTCCCGATCAGATGGATTGGCGTAGAGTAGTCTCGGTGCAGAACGTGGCGTGGAAAACTGGAACAAGCTATGGCTCTCGAGATGCTTGGGCTGTAGGTGTAACACCAAAGTATGCCGTTGGAGTATGGGTGGGTAATGCAGATGGAAGTGGTGTCGCGGACCTAACGGGTGCACGATGCGCAGGACCAGTCTTATTTGATGTATTCGGTCTGTTGCCATATTCCGAGTGGTTTGCAGAGCCTCAGAATGATGATGGCGAGATGGTTTGTGTATGTCGCCACTCAGGCTATCGAGCAAGTAGATATTGTGCCGAAACAGATGATCTCTTGTTGCCACGTAATAGCATTAAAAGTGATGTGTGTCCACACTGTGCTGAGATTCTTGTATCCCTTGATGGGCAACGACGAGTTACCGATCGAGGCGAACCTACTCGCGCTGAGCATATCTTTACGCTTCCACCGCATATGGAGTACTACTACAAACCGCAGCATCCAGAGTATGTCTCGATGCCAGAGTCGACATCCTCTACCACTGCGGTTGCGGAAGATGCACTTCACTTTGTCTATCCTGCGAATGGTAGTGTTGTAGCACTAGCCAAGCAGATGGATGGCACTCGAGGTAGTATTGTCTGCAAAGTTGCCCACACTTCATCAACTACAGAACTCTTCTGGCACCTTGATGATTGCTATATTGGTTCTACAACGACGCTCCATAATATGTCAATACAACCAACTGCAGGCTATCACACTATAACCGTTGTCGATACCTATGGTAACCAACAGACGGTGTATATAATAGTTAAGTAGATAAGATAATTGTTCAATTTCGCTCTGCGTTTCTTTGAATATTCCATTACTTTTATTAACTTTGTTGAAACTGCATTATTCACGTCTCTTGATGGATGCAGGTCGTGGGATACTTTAAGAAATAAAATAGGAATACAATATGAAAAAATTATTGTTGTTTATTGCTGCGCTTTTGTGTAGCTTGCATTGTTTTGCGGACGAGGTTGTTACAAATTTCGCCTCGACAAATACAAATTATACGTATGTCGATTTACCTGTAATGAAGGCTAAGGGAAGGTTGTATGAGGTGAAGTTGACAGATCATTTTACCCACGTGACAATTGAGCTAACAGCAACAAAGAACGCTGAGAGATTGAATTATTGGACCAGTAAACAGACATATGTAGAGTCTGGTAATGCAAAATTGCCATTATTCGGTACAATGGTCAACAACAAAATCCATAGCTGTACATATGAAGATGGCTGGGGATGGAATAATGTGAGAGCTGGAGAGAGATACTATTATACCTTGATATTCTCTGGCCGAATTCCTGAGGGACAGACTAATTTCTTGCTAAAGGATTATGCTACGTCTGGACGCGGTTTCGATTTTGCCGCAATCATCAATAATCCAAAGAGATATGATGTTCGAGATGAGGCATATTGCAAGGAAAATGCTATGGAGAACAATGATGGAATCTGTGGTATCTACGAAGAGATAGGTGGCACTTATAGTAGAGTCGCTTGTATTAAGGAGGAGGGTGAGTATTTCTTGATATATCTTGGAAGTTCAAGTAATATCACGTGGTGGTTTACAGGAGATCTAAAGGCGTATCTCGAGAAGAGCGCTACCCCTGGAGTGTTTAAAGCAGAGTGGTTCGAGTTAAACAAAGTAACCAACGATAATGCCTATGTAGCGTTTGATGGCTCTGCTATGAAGATTGTATTACCAGATAGCTCTCCATCAGAGAGTTTGTATATGAAGATGTATCCAGCGGTAGCATCGGATAGAGGCTCAAGGTCTGGACGTGAGTATGGTAATGAACAGGCTGAGTGGTCGGGAACTGGCTTTGCGTTGAAAAATAACTATATTGTCACAAACTATCACGTGATTGAGGGTGCAAGAACGATTAATATCCAGGGCGTGAATGGCGATTTTAATAAGAAGTATCGCGCAAGAGTTGTTGCTACAGATAAATATAACGACCTCGCTATATTGAAAGTCGAGGGCGTGAATATAGCATCGGCAAGTATTCCTTACTCCGTGAAGACATCAACATCGGAGGTCGGTGAAGATGTCTTTGTGTTGGGATATCCGATGACATCTACTATGGGTGAGGAGATTAAGCTCACAACAGGAGTCGTAAGCTCAAAAACAGGTTTCCAGGGCGATGTGTCATTGTATCAGATATCTGCTCCAATTCAGCCAGGAAATAGTGGCGGTCCATTGTTTGATAGCAACGGAAATGTAATTGGTATCGTATCAGCAAAACATATGGATGCGGAGAATGTGGGCTATGCAATCAAGGCTTCATATTTGAGAAACCTTATGGAGAGTGCCCTGTCGGGGAATGTTTTGCCTCAGACAAATAAAATCTCAAGCTATAAGCTAAGCGATAAGGTGAAATCTGTTAAGAACTATGTATATTATATTACTTGTTCAAGCAGATAGAACGCAACATCTATATATGGTCCAAACAATAATTCGAAATTTGTATCTTTGACATATCAAACATAGTTTATAATGTTTAATTTGAAAGTTAGAGCGGGTTGGGATTAAGAGTTGTGATAAGAGACAATATAATGGAATAATCTAAAAAAAATAAATTATGGAAATGATTAAACTAAACATTAGTCGTGACAAGGCATTTGCTGGTGCTGCAATGCCATATCGTATTATCATCAATGGTAAGGAACTGAATACAATAAAAAATGGCGGGAGTTTGTCTTTTGAACTGCCAAGCATCCAATCCACGTTAAAAGTGTCAATGATTGGCAATTCTATGACATTCCATAATATAGAAAAGGAAGTGGTATTATTCCCTCAATATTGTAAGACTGGTGTCATCAATTGTAAGATTAAGACCAAATTCAATTGGTTGGGAAGTCTAACGTTTGGTCTGTTTCAAGCTGTAGGAAGAATGGATTTGGACATTGAATACTGTTAAATCGGTAAAAAATATGAAATATCTATCAATTTTTTCTGCTCTTATATTTGGGTTGATTGCTGTTGCTTCTACAATAGGCTATTTGGAAATGATTTTTGGCCTCGTTAGTCCAATAGAGATTCCTATTGCTTTAGAAGGTACTCTTGAATATTTTGATATAAAGGCTCAACTTATTGGTCAAGACATAGGAACTATATTGCTTATTATAGTGTGTATAATACTATCGTCTTTCTTTTATTATTTATATAGAAGGCTCAATAAGAAGAAAAAAGATACATTTGATACGGATTCAATATCGGCACCATTTGTTTTGTACTTGCGTTCATTCGTTGATGATAAAACAACAAAGAAGCAAGTATCAATATTTAACGATGTCCGTACAGAAGAGGAAGTCTTGGTAAGTGTGTTGTCTGATATAGCTCCGGTGTATGCTATTGGAGATCCTAAGGATAAAAAAATGCCCCTTGGAGCATCAAGAATCTACGTTGATGACGAGCATTGGAAATCAACGGTAATAGATATGATGAACAGAGCGGTAGTCGTGGTTTTGCGTCTTGGAGAAACAGACAGTTTTTGGTGGGAAGTGGAGACTGCAGTGAAAAATATTCCTCTTGACAAAGTGATGTTTGTCGTTCCTGAAAGCAAGACATTTAGCAATGTTGCCACACTATATAAGATTTTGTTAGACCACAACATTGATATCAAAAATATAGACATAAACATAGAGAAAAAGAATCAGGGTAGCATATCCAGTTTCTTATACTTTGACAACAATGGACAGGCTGTTACTCAAGAGGTAAAGACTCCACGATTCACACGACTCATACTTTCATACGAAAACATCTTAAGAAATGCGTTGTTGGGATTTAGGGAGAAATTTGGACTCAAGACTAAAAATAAACGCAAGGTAAAGTGGGCAAGAGCGTTAGAGATACTATTAATTTTTTACATCATTATTATAGGTGCATCAAAGACGTTTAGTGATCTTGTGTCTCTAAAATATCAGATGCCCTATGAGTTTGTAGAAAGGTGTGTGGAGTCGCCGGATTTTGTTGATAAGTACTCAAAAGAAATTAACGGTGAAAATCTAGTATGGGGTATAATAGAGGCAAGAAAAGGATTGTTTGGTCTTGATGATGATAAATACAAGTTCATATATTTGGTAGAGGCATATGCCCTTCAATTGATGAGTTACGATGAGTTTAGTCAATTACAAGTTGCTCCAAAGAATATGCTTCTTATGATAAAGAAATACGCTCCGGACAACTATACAAGTTATGTGGAAATACTTTCTGAGGCAGCAATTCTGGGAGTTCAATACAGTGAAGAACTGGATGAATTAATTAAACTGTACCAGATGAATATGAACTCGCTTCCTCAATGGTTTTATGATTTCGCAAATTCTGAAGATTTGCCAAATGACGAGTATGAATTTACGATTCTATATAGCGGGATTATGATTGAGCACATTGACGATGAGGATATAGTTGATATATTAAAAACTTTATCAAGCCAGGCTATTGAAAATTAAAAGAATAATAGGTGTGCATAAAAATATTCCTCTGTGAAAACATTCAAGGCAGGAAGGGAAACCAACTTGCCTTTTTTAATGTAATGGGTAACTAATTTATGAAAATAGAAGAGGCTATACTATATTGTCTTGCAAGCCAAAATAGAGGAATGCGAACGGAGCAAATTGCGGATATGATTAATAGCAAGCGTTTGCATATTCGTAAGGACGGGCAGCCTGTAACATCTAATCAGGTTTATGCTGTCATATGCCGTTATCCAGATATGTTTGTGAAGAGCGAAGGCCGAATTATGTTGATGATATAATATGCTAGTTTATGGAGATGGATAGATTCAAAGATAGGGTAGTTATTGTTACGGGTGGTGCAAACGGTATCGGTAGATGTATTGCAGATGAGTTTCGCTCGGAGGGCGCTATAGTCTACATAGTAGACAAGCAAGAGGGTGAACACTTCGCTGGGGATATCTCAAAGAAAGAGGTCATAGAGGCGTTTGTGGCTGAGGTGCTGAGCAAACATAACAAAGTGGATATCATCATCAATAATGCCTTGCCACTGATGAAGGGTATAGATGAATGTTCCTATGAGGAGTTTCAGTATGCTCTAAGTGTCGGTGTAACAGCTCCATTCTACCTTGTTAAACTCTGTATGCCTTATCTTGCAGACAATGCCTCTATTATAAATATATCTTCGTCGCGTGATCGTATGAGCCAACCGCAGACCGAAAGTTACACTGCTGCAAAAGGTGGTATAGCTGCACTTACACACGCCTTGGCCGTAAGCTTTGCCGGACGAGCGAGAGTAAACTCCATATCTCCAGGATGGATTGATACAACCAACACTGTTTACGAAGGCCCTGATGCCATACAGCAACCTGTAGGCAGAGTGGGTAATCCAATGGATATTGCCAATATGGTTTTGTTTCTATGTTCGGAGAAAGCTGGTTTTATTACCGGCGAGAATATCTGCATAGACGGCGGTATGACTCACCAAATGATCTATCACGGTGATAATGGCTGGAAATTAGAGGAGTGATACTTGTGTGGAAAGCGGAATGCTCGGTTTATAGCTTAGATGTTATGATTTCAACCATTTTTGCACCTCGTTTTTCAATTGATGCCTCGCAGAAATCGAGATATTGATTTACGTGTTGAAGGTATCCCTCTCTTGTGAGTCGCGTATCCCAATGGTAAACGACGTTGAAAAGTCGGTTGGGTTCTCCCTCTTGGCCGATGTAATCATTTAGTAATAATTTCTTCATCAATAGTTCAAATCCCTCTTGATGAAAATATGGCTCAAAATCTTTTACGTTTGCCTCGATGAGCTGATGGAATAGCTTGTCGTGAGTACCTTGTGGAGCTGTTAGTAGAAGATGTAAAGCCTCGATAAATTTATCGATATAGTCTCTCCATTGATAATGGAAGCCGCGAAATGTATTCAATGTGCGTCCTCCGACACTTGCATTCGGCAGTACTATAAAATTGCCTATAGTATGGTATAAAGAGTGAAATCTTTGAACTCTTTTTTGTAGGCTTTTATCAGGGTTGAATCGATTTAGACCAGCATAACCTCCTGTTGTAACAGTTCTGCCAAATGTGGTGTTGAACGAGTTGATGGTGTCCCCACGATACATTCTATTTTCGAGCGATAGGTAGGTCAAATCTTTCCAGACATCTTCAAATACGAGTAGATATATCGCGTTGGCTAGATTTGTGTTGTCGCAGTCGAATGAATTGCTACGACAAAAGCCATATTTCTTATCACCACGAAGTTGTGCAAAGTCGAAGCTGGACAACGCAGACAAGTTGCCTTGTAGCCTCTCCTCAACAAAGTTATTTACTAAACTTCTCGCCTTGTTCATAGTGCTTACTTATCCACCCTTACTTGCCGATGCAGAAAGTGTAGATGATTATCAATCAGTCATTTAGCACTCTAAAAGGTACAACCATTCATTTGGCAAGTCATTGAGAATGTGTAAGTTAATGATTTTCAACACACTTTTCGCCTTGTACCTCCATTTTGGAATGTAAAAGTAAGTGTAATTTCTTGAATATCAAAACCCGAGGTACAAAAACTTGTAAAAAATCGCAATTTTCACCCCGAAAAGGTACAAAAATGGCTCTGAAACCAAGGTTGGAATCCTAGCCGTTTTGCTATTAGGTTTTGTGTAGTTTCTGGCTCTTTTACCATAGGGCTACTATGGCGTTACCATTGGGTGAAGAACTTGTCGGGTGCATGTGGGGTACTTGATGGGTTCTTGTCTTGTTGTCCTGTTACTTGTTACTTGTCCTACACTTTAAGGTTAAAATATCTATTTCAAAAGAGGGATTCACAAGAAAAAATCGCTATCTTTGCAGTTGATTTAGAAACAATAAAAACGAAATGCAGCAAAATAGAATGAATATAACAGCAACAAAAGTATGTCGAGGCTCAAAACGCTTTGAAGGTGTGCTGTGTGCTCCTGTCTCAAGCATTTCGACATTCGATAATATCAGGAATACTATCCAACATAAATATACGCAAACAAGGATATTATAGATGCAAATATCCGAGTTAGCAGAATAGATAATAATCGTTGGAAAGTCCCTACCAAACTTTTCAACGATTTTTGTTTATGCCCATTGGTGACGCTCTTCCTCTCCGTCATTTCCGTCCAATGGAAATCAACGAATCATTTATTAACCACGCAGTGATGTGTAACTAAAGAAGAATTATTATGAGTGAATATACCACTGTTTATTTGAGAAATAAGAATACCCCTTTATTGGAGTATAGAGAATACCCAGCCAATAGTGGAAAGGAAAATTTATCTAATGATGAAATTATGAAAATCATTCGAGAAACCAAAGAGTATAATAGAATCGTTCGTAAATCATTTGGTTGTGAGTTATTTCATCTTTCCACAACTCCGAGCCGAGAATTAGATGTACTTCCTTGGAGTTCGTCTCCACGAACTTTGACATCAGAACTGCTCGATAGAGTTTTAGCCTTTTATAATAAAGAGATAGAGGATTACAAGAAGGCTATTGCTAAGTACAAGGCAACTATTGCAAAATTGGAAACTCGCATACTCAAGGCAAATGTAGAGTTGTACGATAAGATTAGTAAGGATATTGATGATTACAATGATACTATTCACGACTTCGAAGAAGATCTTGAAGACAAGCAATATCTGTACAAGAAGTTCTATTTCGCAAAGGGCATATTGGATAACAAGTCTAATGCAGAGGACTATGAACTGATTTATACAAAATGTTAAAGGAGATAAGATTATGAGAATACAATACGCTTCTGACATACATTTGGAGTTGTCAGATAATTCAAGATTTATAAAGAGTATGCCGTTTGAGGTTACTGGTGATGTATTAGTTTTCGCTGGTGATATAGGTTACTTGCGTGATAAGACATTGCCAAATATGAAATTTTGGAAATGGGCATCGGCAAACTATCGAGAGGTAATGTTGGTGCCAGGCAACCACGAATTTTATGGCAATGGAGATGTATTAGGATATGGGGATAGTTGGAGCCGTGAAATACTACCTAATGTACACTACTATCACAACAAGGTGGTACGCATTGATGATACCGACTTCATCCTCTCAACTTTGTGGTCGCATATTACACCACAAGATGAGTATTTTGTTAGTCGAGGTATGAACGACTTTAGACAGATACAGTATGGAGGTCGTAGATTCACCACTGATGATTTTAATGCTGAGCATCATAAGTGTTTGTCGTTCATCAAACAGAGTGTTGCCGAGAGCA
>JAFYRB010000010.1 GCA_017559615.1 Alistipes sp.
AGCGGCCTTACGGCGACCTACGCAGTTTACAACTTCCATAATTCTTACTTAATCTCGTTTAACTTAATCTCCTTAGGGTTCTGTGCAGCGTGTGGATGCTCAGCACCTGCATAAACCTTCAAATTCTTCATAATCGCCTCACCAAGACGAGTCTTTGGCAACATACCGCGAACTGCGTGCTCGATAACGAACTCTGGCTTCTTGCTAGCTGTCAAGAAGTCTGCTGGTGTTGCGAAACGCTGACCACCAGGGAAACCTGTGTAGCGTGTGTAGACCTTATCGGTCATCTTTGCGCCTGTAAGCTTCACCTTATCTGCGTTGATAACGATAACATAGTCACCGCAGTTTGTGTGTGGGGTGTAGCTTGGCTTGTTCTTGCCACGGAGGATCTTAGCCACCTGTGATGCAAGACGTCCCAAAATCTCGTTCGTAGCGTCAATCACGAACCACTCCTTCTGAGCGGCCTCTGCCTTGACCGAGATAGTCTTGTAACTCTTTGAATCCACTTTGTTAAAAGTTTAGTTAATACTTAATTTATTGTAATCCAATTACCCAAAAACACTATTTTGGGCCTGCAAAGATACTAATTTTTAATAACAAACAAATCTCTGCCAACTCTTTTTTTTCAGTGCAAACGTCAATTAACTACCAATCAATAAGTTAACATATTTTTGAGCCGCAAATAAAAAAGAATAATATGCCAAAAAACCTATATATTTTAGAATATCTACACACCCATCTGTTGGTAGCGACAATAAGAGTGCCACCGATGGCGAGCGCTATCACTCATCCCATCGGTGGCCTCTATTACTTCGGTAAGGGCAACTATCCTACCCTTAACGAGATTTACTTCTCGAGAGCCTGCGAAATGTTGATAATAAAGTCACCCATACGCTCCAACTCCGAGATTGTATCGAGATAGTAGACGCTCGACTGGTAGTTCGCACCATCGGTCTCAATCTGATGAATCTCCTCCTCGCGGATGGCGTTGCGGATGTCGTTAATCTCAATCTCGCAATCGGTAGCCATACGAAGGCCAATAGGCTCCAACTTCTCGGCCTTGAGATTATCAATCATAACGCCATAAGCCTTGTCGATTGCCACAAGCAGTGTCTCGAGTTTTGCCTTCTGCTCTGCGGTAAACGTCTTCTCGTGGCTATTACGACGCATAAGAATTCTTCCGATAGACTCGCCCGAGTCACCAAGGCTCTCAAGCTCACCGATAATCTTATACATACGCTTAGTCTCGGTACGTGTCTCCTCCGAGATACTATCCTCGGGAAGGGCATTAAGGAACTGTGCAATCTCATACTCTATGCGGTCGGAAATCTCCTCATACTTAACCAAACGCTGTCGCATATCCTCGAACTCCTTATCGTTCTTGGCATTCACCGCGCGACGTACGAACTCTACGATGCGGCGTGAAATCTCGGCAAAGTGGATAACCTCGCTACGTGCCTGACCTACGGCCAACTCGGCAGTCGAAAGTGGGCCTGCGTCGATAAACTTAAGCTTCACGCTATCCTCCTCGGCACTCTTCTTATCCTTGATAACCTTAGTTACAATCCTTACGATAAGATTCACAAACCAGATAAGAATCATCGTATTGAAGAGGTTGAATAACGTATGGAGCATCGAGATACCATAGAGAGTTGAGATACTCTCATCGGCGGTCATTGTCATACTATTATCAATCTCCATAGGATTTGGCAATCCCATCCAGCCAATCGTAGCACCTACAAGAGTGAGGAACGGACGGAAGAGCAACAACGCCCAGCATACGCCAAACACGTTGAAGAGCGTATGTGCAAGTGCCGCACGACGTGCATTAGCATTACCTACCGCAGCGGCGATATTTGCTGTAATTGTAGTACCGATATTCTCACCCAACACCATCGCAGCACCCATCTCGAATGGAATCCAACCCATATTCACCATAATAAGCGTAAGGGCCATAGTTGCCGATGAGGACTGCAACACGAGGGTTAGCACCGAGCCAAATACCAAGAAGATTAGCACCGAGCCGAAGCCATAGCTTGTCCAGTTCTGGATGAATGACAACACCTCGGGAGTCTCACGCAAATCGGGTACCGACTCCTTCATAAGCGATAGACCGAGGAACAAAAGCGAGAAACCTACGATAAGCTCACTAATGTGGCGACGCTTATCACTTTTCGCGAGGCTAAGGATAAAACCTACGGCCATAAGAGGCACTGCAAAGAGCGAGATATCAGCCTTGAAGCCCAACAACGACACGAGCCACGCCGTAACCGTAGTACCGATATTTGCGCCCATAATCACACCTACGGCCTGCGACAAGGTGAGCAAACCTGCGTTTACGAAACCTACGGTCATAACCGTAGTTGCCGATGAGGACTGAATAACGGTTGTAATACCCAAACCCGAGAGTACGCCCTTGAATGGGTTAGATGTCATTGCCGTAAGGAAGCCTCGCATCTTGCTACCTGCCGCCTTCTGCAATCCTGCGCTCATAAGGTTCATTCCATAGAGGAACATTCCCAATGCGCCTAAAAGTGTTAATACTTGAATCATAACGTTTTATAGTTTATTAATATTTATTATCTCCTATTTTACGCCTTTTATAGGCTTATTTCGAAGGCAAAATTATTCTTCTAAATCGAGAAAAACAACCCTGTAAACGAATTGTAACACTAATTTAACACTTTTGTATAGATGTTACAAAAGACCTACAACTACCCTACTACGCATATAAACAAAAAGGTTGCCCACCGAAAGGGCAACCCATATATTATAACACTTACAACCTATCTTGTACCGAAGATTCTATCACCCGCATCACCAAGACCTGGGAGGATGTAGTTCTTCTCGTTAAGGCCATCGTCAAGCGCTGCGAGATAGATATCCACATCGGGATGCTTCTGCTGAACAGCCTTAACGCCCTGTGGCGATGCTACCAAGCACATCAATCGAATAGACGTATAGCCATCGTTCTTCAGGCGAGAGATAGCATCACACGCACTACCTCCTGTTGCCAACATCGGGTCGGTAACAATCACCAAGCGGTCTTTGTTCTCTGGCATCTTGTAGTAGTAGAACACAGGTTCGCAAGTAACCTCATCGCGATACATACCGATATGTCCCACACGCGCCGAAGGGTTGAGTGCCAAAAGGCCATCGACCATACCCAAACCAGCACGAAGGATAGGCGCGATAACCATCTTCTTACCCGCAAGTGTTGGAGCCTTCATCTTCTGCAACGGTGTCTCAATCTCCTCGTAGCTCAACGGAAAGTCGCGAGTAATCTCGTAGCCCATAAAGAGTGAAATCTCCTTGAGCAACTCACGGAACATCATTGTCGATGTCTCCTTATTACGCATAATGCTCAACTTATGCTGCACAAGCGGATGGTCAATTATATGCAATGCCATAACAAAGTAGTTTTAATTATTACCGCAAATATAGTTATAATTTTCCGAAAAAGCTCGCTATATTCGGCAAAAATTATTAATTTTGTAACACTACTAATTATAACTTTTATATGAAAAATAGCAACAATCTCGGCATTGTCCAAAAGACAATCGTAGGAGCGCAGTTCCTCTTTGTCGCCTTTGGAGCAACGGTATTGGTTCCGCTGTTGGTGGGTTTGGACCCATCGGTAGCACTCTTCACCGCGGGTGTGGGAACCTTCATCTTCCACGCCATTACAAAGGGCAAGGTCCCCGTATTCCTCGGCAGTAGCTTCGCATTTATCGCACCTATCATCAAGGCAACCGAACTCTTTGGTCTTCCAGGCACGCTATCGGGTTTAGTAGCCGTAGGTGGCGTATATGCTCTTATGAGCCTTCTCGTTCGCCTTCGAGGTGTGGGATTTATCACACGTCTTTTCCCTCCAGTTGTCGTAGGTCCTGTGATTATGCTTATCGGACTTTCGTTGGCTTCTACAGGAGTAAATATGGCAAAGAGCAACTGGTCTCTTGCTATTATCGCGCTTGCAACAACGGTTATCATCTCGCTCTATGGCAAGGGACTACTACGTCTTATCCCTATCTTTGCGGGTATTGTCGTAGGCTATATCGCCGCAATATTCTATGGCATCATCGACTTCCAGCCCGTTGTCGAGGCATCGTGGTTCGCACTACCGAGCTTCGTACGCCCCGAGCTTTGCTGGGAGGCTATTATCTTTATGATTCCTGTTGCTATCGCACCTGTAATTGAGCATATCGGCGATATCTACGCCATCAACGAGGTTACGGGCAAGGATTATGTTTCTGACCCAGGTCTTCACCGCACGATGCTTGGCGATGGTCTGGCGTGTGTAGCAGCCTCGTTCATTGGTGGTCCTCCTGTGACTACCTACTCGGAGGTTACGGGCGCTATCTCGCTTACCAAGATTGCTGACCCTTCGGTTATCCGCATCGCAGCACTCTTCGGTATCCTATTCTCGGTATTGGGCAAGGTGAGCGCACTTCTAAAGACCATCCCTGATGCAGTGCTTGGAGGTATTATGTTGCTTCTCTTCGGTACTATCGCTGCGGTGGGTGTCAACAGTCTTGTTAAGAATAAGATTGATTTGAGCAATACTCGCAACCTTATCATCGTGTCGCTCATCCTCATCCTCGGTATCGGTGGTGCGGAGTTTACAATCGGCACCTTTACCATTGGAGGTATCGGTCTATCGGCATTAGTAGGCGTTCTTCTTAACCTAATTCTGCCACGCGACAAGCAGTAGTAAATTGTCCTAAACGAAAAAAAGGTGTGTCCTCGATTCGGAGAACACACCTATTTTATTACTCTACCACACCACTACTTGCGGTCGCCAAAGATTCGCAACAGATAGAGGAAGAGGTTTACAAAGTCGAGGTACAAGGTCAACGCACCAAAGAGCGCTAACTTATGTCCCATCTCATCCACCTGACCATACTCCGTAAGCATATGCTTAATCTTCTGCGTGTCGTATGCCGTAAGACCTACGAATACCACAACCGCCACGTAGCTCACAATCCAATAGAGAGTCTCCGAGCCGAGGAAGATGTTAACCACCGAAGCGATGATTACACCTATCAGTGCCATAAAGAGAATGCTTCCAAGACGTGTGAGGTCCATACGTGTGAGGTATCCGAGCAGGCTCATCACGAGGAACATTCCCGCAGTGATGAAGAACACCGACGCAATGGAGCTCATCGTATAGATCATAAATATGGATGACATCGTAACACCCATCAACGCCGAATAGAGGATAAAAAGCAGCGTTGCAGAGGTCATCGACATACGTGTGATGCGTGCCGAGAGCCACACAACAAGACCAATCTGGGCAATGAAAATAATCCAAATCATAGAACTATTTTCAGCCAAGAAGTACCAGAAATCAATAGACTGCGACAAGAAGTAGGCTACAAGACCCGTAATCGAGAGCGCAGCAGCCATCTGCATATATACACTCTTGAAGAGTGCCGACACAGCCGCCTCGGCAGCAGTCTGGTGAGAAACATAGTTTGCCATAATCAAAAGTTATTCATTCAAAAACACCTACCCTACACACGTAAATACCTATATAATATATACGCAAAGGTAGTCGCTTCTATCTCTCAAAAACTATACAAAGGTAGACATCTCCAAAACTCTGGAGAACACCCTTTAACATAATAAACGTATCGTCCGAGGTTAGCTCTGGCGAGGCCTTCGCGATGATATCTATCACATCACCAGCATCCAGCATCACCATAAACCTTCCCGACACAATGCGAAAATATCCCTGCGCCTTATACGTCACGCCATCAACCTTCGACGAGACATCCATCTTTGCCGTAGTCTCATCGTAGTTGAACCAACCCTCCTGCAACGCATCGAGTGTCGAAAGCACAGCAAGACCATTGCGGCGCAATGTCAACGAGCAGCAACCCTCCATAATGCCATACTTCTTCAACTCCGCAAGGCCAAAGCCCTCCACTTGAGCAAGTGCAACATCCGCCAACGGATTATCTCCGAGATACTTCAACGACGCAGTTTTATACTGCCACGTGCCGAGAATCTTCGATTGCGCAGGGGCATTGTCGCGTATCTCATCGTATGGCGACACCTTTGTCGGCTGCTGTTCTGCGGCTACGGCACCGAGGATGCGACCAAAGGCCTTACCCAGGTCAAACTGTGCAGAGGTCTCCTGAGGCATCAGCGCCACGCAGAACGCAACGACAACAAGGGATAACAATCGCTTCATAGTCTATCGCACTACTTTGAGAGTGAGAAGCCGAGCATCATACCATTGTAGCTCTCAGCAATCTTAGTAAGGCCAGAAAGCATAGAGCTCTTCGAGCCGAGCTTCACGAGGAAGTCGAACAAGCGGCTGCAGTCGAATACAAGGTCCATATTCTCGCCATCAATATAAGCATAGCCAGTCATAGTGCCGAGCTTAATAAATGTTGAATTGAAGGTCAAGACAACCTTATGAGTCTCTGTCTCATAGGTATATGTTCCTGTAAAGGTACGCTTACCGATAACCATCTTGAAGGTATCATCGTCACCAAAGGTAAACGAGCAGTTACCAGCCTTGATACCTACATAATTGTAAGCATTCTGGAGCTTTGTCTCGAAGCTACCCATAGCAGCATTTGCCAATGCACCTGCAAGCTCGCCCTCGCTCTCGAGGCGAATTGCTGGAGAGGCATAGTTCCAACTACCTGGAAGCATAAGCTCCGTAGCCTTGCCATCGGTAACCTTATCGATTACAGTTGTTGCAGCGCCCTTAAGAAAGTCGCCCAAAGACTGTGCTGAAAGCGATGTGCTAAATACGAACATAGCACATACGATAAACAATATTCTCTTCATAGTAGTGTAAAGTTAATTTTTATTACTCATTCTCCAACTCACGCTCAAGCTCCTCAATCTCCTGCAACCAAGCGCGCACCTGTGCATCCGAAGGCATATGCAAGTCACCACGTGGCGAGAGACCTACGGCACCAACCTTTGGTCCATCAGGCATTGCCGAACGCTTAAACTGCTGCGAGAAGAAGCGACGGAAGAAGACCTTCAACCACTTAACGATAGTAGCCTTTGAGTGAGTACCCTCGAAGGCGATAAACGCCAACATCGCAATCTTAGAAGGAGCATAACGACGACGCAATGCGCAGTAGAGGAAGAAGTCGTGGAGATCGTATGGGCCTACCAAGTCCTCGGTCTTCTGTGCGATATCGCCACCTTCGGATGGAGGCAACAACTCTGGGCTTACAGGGGTAGCTACGACATCCAACAATGCCTGACGCAAAGCTCCCTCCGCACGGTTGTTAGCATACCAATCAACCATATACTTCACCAAGGTCTTTGGCACTGATGAGTTGATACCATACATCGACATCTGGTCGCCATTGTATGTTGCCCAACCGAGAGCCAACTCACTCATATCGCCCGTACCGATAACCATACCGCCACACATATTCGCAACGTCCATCAAAATCTGTGTACGCTCACGAGCCTGTGAGTTCTCGTAGGCTACCGAACACTCCGCCTTATCAAGACCGATATCCTTAAAGTGCTGCTCACAAGCATCCTTGATAGATATCTCACGCAACGTACAGCCCAACTCCTTAATCATCGTTAGGGCATTCTGGTATGTACGGTCGGTAGTACCGAAGCCTGGCATAGTAACACCGATAATCTTCTTTCGGTCGAGGCCCAACAAATCATAAGTATCGCATACGGCCAAGAGTGCCAACGTAGAGTCAAGACCTCCCGAGATGCCCATAACTACGGTGTCGCACTTCGTATGCTCAAGACGCTGTGCAAGACCTGCGCTCTGGATAGCAAATACCTCGCGGCAGTGGATATCACGGTCAGCATCGTTCTCTGGTACGAAGTACAAAGGCTCGATATGGCGACGTACATCACCCTGATAGCAGATATCGTCAACATCAACCTCCACTACGCGCATCTCTGGCGCCTCTGGGTAGTAGAAGGTGTTACGTGCAGTACGGCGTGTAGAGATATACTCAACGTCGATATCGGCAATAACCATACGGTCGTTACGCACAAAGCGCTCGCTAACGCCCAACACACGGCCAAGCTCCGCAACAACGGCATTACCAGCAAACACAAGGTCGCTTGATGACTCACCGTGGCCCGAAGAGGCGTAAATGTAAGCCGACATCGTACGTGATGACTGCTCGGCGATAAGCGAGATAAGGTAGTCGTGCTTACATACCGACTCTGGCGATGCAGAGAGGTTGAACAAGAGCTTAGCACCCTGCACAGCCTGCATTGATGATGGTGGCACAGGAACCCACATATCCTCGCAAATCTCAACGCCAAACTCCACGCCGTGGAGGTCGAACATAAGGTCGCTACCGAAAGGACACTCCTGGCCAGCAAAGCGAATCACACGGTCACGGATAGAGTATCCAGACACCCACCAGCGAAGCTCCGAGAACTCGCCATAGTTAGGGATATAGCACTTTGGCACGATACCCCACAACTGGCCCTGACCGAAGATAGCAGCACAGTTATAGAGGCGGTCGGCATATACCACAGGCAGACCCACGATACCGATTGTAGGGATATCCTGTGTCTGCTCCATAAGCCACGCGAGAGCCTTCTCCGAGTCACTGAGGAGCTTCTTCTGCAACACCATATCACCGCAAGTATAACCTACAAGCGAAAGCTCTGGCATCACAACAATCTCAACACCCTCCTTAAAGGCATCTTCCATAATTTTGAGAGCACCCACAGCATTGCTATGCGCATCGGCGATATGTACGCGAGGTACTGCCGCCGCAACTCTCATATATCCATATTGATTGTTCATATTAAGCGAACGTCAATTCTCTGACTTTATTTTAGTCGGGTTACACAAACAAATTACTCAGCCCAAATACGAGCAAGGTTGATAATGGTATTCATCGCCTTCTGCATAGTTGTAAGCGACGCATACTCATAACGGCCGTGGAAGTTCATACCTCCGGTGAAGAGGTTTGGACAAGGAAGGCCCATAAACGAGAGACGTGAACCATCGGTACCACCACGGATAGGCTTTACAAGAGGCTTAACGCCCGCCTCAATCATCGCCTTCTTCGCCTTGTCGATAACCTGTGGATGTGGCTCAACCATCTTACGCATATTGTAGTACTGGTCGCGCATAGAGAGTGTCAACACCTTCTCGCCATACTTACGCTGGAGGAAGTTAACAACATCCCACATAAGCTGCTTCTTCTGCTCGAACTTATCAGAGTCGTGGTCACGGATGATATAGCTAATCTCCGCCTCCTCAACCGAACCCTTGATGCCTACGCAGTGGAAGAAGCCCTCGTAATGCTCGGTAAACTGTGGGCGCTGGTCGGCAGGGAGCAATGCGTTAAGTTCACAAGCGATATCAATAGCGTTAATCATCTTATTCTTTGCCATACCTGGGTGTACGTTACGGCCTGCGATTGTAATCTTCGCACCTGCGGCGTTGAAGTTCTCATACTCCAACTCGCCCTCCATACCGCCATCCATAGTGTATGCGAAGTCGGCAGCGAACTTCTTAACATCGAAGTAGTCTACGCCACGGCCAATCTCCTCATCTGGAGTAAAGCCCACGCGAATCTTACCGTGCTTAACCTCTGGGTGAGCCATAAGCCACTCCATAGCTGTAACAATCTCCGCAACACCAGCCTTATCATCAGCACCAAGGAGTGTTGTACCATCGGTGTGGATAAGGGTGTGGCCCTTGAAGAATGACAACTCTGGGAACTCCTCAACGCGCATCCACACGTCGTTGCCGAGCATAATATCACGGCCATTGTAGTTCTCCAAGACGTGAGGCTTAACATTCGCACCGCTCATATCTGGCGCAGTATCTACGTGTGAGATGAAGCCGATAACAGGAGCATTCTCCTTACCTGGAGATGCAGGAAGCGTAGCCATAACATAGCCATACTCATCCATTGTCACCTCCTTAAGGCCCAAGGTCTCAAGCTCCTCCTTAAGATGGCTTAGCAACACCTTCTGCTTGTCGGTTGAAGGGAATGTAGTGCTCGACTCATCTGACTGTGTGTCAAACGATACATACTTCAAAAATCTATCTTTCAAGTCCATAACTTAATATCTTTTTATTGCTTAATAATCTTTAATTTCGGTTACTTTTTTTTTAGTTGTTACTCCTCAATCTGAGCCTTACGTGAGTGCCAGATGAAGTAGGCAATGATTGCTGCGTACATCGCAATACCGAGGTATACAGCACCCATAGAGCCTGACCAATCGGTAAGTACCCAATCAACACCTGCAAACGCAAGGATAGCACTTACAACACCCATCAACGCACCACCAGCAATGAAGCCCGATGCGATGAGCGTACCACGGCTATTGTTAGCCTTCGCCTTCTCAGGAGTAGCCTTACGGTTTACTGCCCACGCTACAAGACCACCAACTACGAGTGGCGCGTTAAGCTCCATAGGGATAAACATACCGAGTGCGAATGGCAATGCTGGCACCTTAGCAAAGGTAAGGATAAGGGCGATAAGCGCACCAAGGCCATACAACGCCCAAGGAGTTGCACCACCGGTCATAAGAGGCTTGATAACCGCCGCCATAGCATTTGCCTGTGGCGCTACAAGAGCATTCTCACCCACGAAACCATACGTATCGTTCATAATAATCATAACACCCGCAACGGTAGCTGCTGAAACCGCAGTACCTACGAACTTCCAAGTCTGCTGCTTCTTTGGTGTTGTACCGAGCCAGTAACCCACCTTGAGGTCGGTGATAAAGCCACCAGCCATAGAGAGCGCCGTACATACCACACCACCAATTACCAACGCTGCAATCATACCACTTGTACCCTCCAAGCCGATTGACACCAATACCAAAGATGAGAGGATAAGTGTCATAAGCGTCATACCTGATACAGGATTCGAGCCTACGATAGCGATTGCATTAGCAGCAACGGTAGTAAACAAGAATGCGATAACGAATACGATAAGCAACGCAATGATGGTCTGGAACCAGTTATGCAACACACCAAACTGGAAGAAGAAGAGTGTTGTGATAAGCACTGCGATGATAACCGTCATAATAACCTTCATCGAGATATCGCGCTGTGTACGTGGCTCCTCAACAGCCACCTTCTTACCACCAAGCTCGTTCTTTGCCAACGAGAGTGCCGACTTGATGATACCTGCCTGACGGATGATACCAATAAGACCAGCCATTGCGATACCACCAATACCGAGTGGACGACCAATCTCGCGGAAGATACCCTCTGGAGTTGCCAACGCATCGTAGTTGATACCCATAGCAGCAAGTGTATCAGGGAGCGTCGCAGCATCGAAAGCGCCGAGGATCGGAGTTACCAAAGGAATAACCACAAACCACACAAGAGCCGAACCGCCAGCGATGATAAGTGCATACTTCAAACCAATGATATAACCAAGACCGAGTACCGCAGCCGAGGTGTTAAGACCAAAGGTGAGCTTTGCGTTAGCCGCCAATGCCTTACCCCAACCCCACATCTGTGTCGAGAGAGACGAAGCCCACGCACCAAACGTAGAGACGATAAAGTCATAAAGACCACCAATAAGACCTGCCGTAACGAGGATCTTAGCCTGTGAGCCACCCTTCTCACCCGATACAAGCACCTCTGTAGTAGCCGTAGCCTCTGGGAAAGGATACTTGCCGTGCATCTCCTTCACGAAGTACTTACGGAACGGGATGAGCAACACGATACCAAGGATACCACCCAACAATGATGAGAGGAACACCTGATAGAACTGTGCATCAAGACCGAGGATGTAGAGCGCTGGCAGCGTGAAGATAGCACCCGCAACGATAACACCCGACGATGCACCGATAGACTGAATAATGACATTCTGACCGAGCATATTCTTCTTGCCACGCATCTGGCCAAGGCCTACTGCGATAATAGCGATAGGAATAGCAGCCTCGAATACCTGACCTACCTTAAGTCCGAGGTAAGCCGCAGCAGCCGAGAAGAGAACGGCCATAAGAATACCAATCGACACCGAATATGGAGTAACCTCCACAGGAGTCTGGTCCGCACCCATAACAGGGTTGTACTGTTCGCCCTCACGAAGCTCGCGATATGCGTTGTCGGGAAGCGATGTAATTTGTTGTTTTTCCTGCATAATATTATAGTTTTTGTTTATGTACGTGTATGTATATACGCCTACGTGCGCTTTATCCGAACAAAGATAAGCAAAATATTCCAAACAAACAAGCGCTCCCACAAAAGTATCAAATTCATAAACCAAATGTTGCAAATCTGAAAATTATTTCCTACATTTGTGAGTGCAAGATTCCGACAAAAAAAGCAATCAAACAAATACTAACTTTTAAATTTTACCACTATGAACGTTATCGATCTTGTTAAGAATTATCTCACTTATGAGGGCTACCAGCCAGAGGTTGATCAGGATGGCGATATCCACTTCCGTTGCCAGGGCCTCCACCTCTATTGCACCAATAGCGGCAAGGACCAGCAGTATCTCCGACTCCTTCTTCCTAACATCTATCAGGTAGAGAATAATCGCACAAAAGTTTTGGAGGTATCTAACCAATTATCAAAGGAATACAAAGTTTTAAAGAGTTTTCTTGTGGACGACTCTCTATGGCTTGCTATCGAGATTTTCATCGACTCAACACCTGAGATTGGCGACTTTATGGGCCGCTGCATCAACATCCTTACATCTGCGCGTTTGGATGCATTCAGATACCTCAACGAGTAGTTTTCTCGCATCGTGAAATAGAACAATATTTCAACTATTTTAGGCAGGGCAAAACCCTGCCTTTTTTCATCTATTTTTCCTCCCTCCTTGCACAATCTTACCCCACAAACTCGAACACCCTCACAAAGAAACCAACTCCCCGAGGCACAACTTTTTATCTTTCCACTTTCGAGTTTCATATTTTTTTTATATATTTGCCTCTTGTACGCGCATTATGCACGCATCAGCATACGCGTACGCAGCCAGACAATAATCATAAAACACTATAAACTATGCAGTTAGCAGACAAGTATTCACCCGAATTAATCGAACAGAAGTGGTACGATTTCTGGATTAAAGAGAATCTCTTTCACTCGGAGCCTGATGCTCGCGAGCCTTATACAATCGTAATCCCACCACCAAACGTAACAGGTATGTTGCATATGGGCCATATGCTCAACAATACATTGCAGGATGTATTGATTCGCCGCGCACGTATGCAGGGCAAGAACGCCTGCTGGGTACCTGGTACCGACCACGCATCTATCGCTACCGAGGCAAAGGTCGTAGCGAAGCTCAAGGCCGAGGGCATTGACAAGTCATCACTCACACGCGAGGAGTTCCTTGCACACGCTTGGGAGTGGAAGGAGAAGCACGGTGGCATCATCCTTCAGCAGTTGCGTAAGCTCGGTGCTTCGTGCGACTGGGAGCGCACCTGCTTCACAATGGATAAGGAGCGTTCGGAGAGCGTATTGAAGGTATTTGTTGACCTCTACAACAAGGGCCGCATCTACCGCGGTGTACGTATGGTAAACTGGGACCCATCGGCACAGACAGCACTCTCTGACGAGGAGGTAATCTACAAGGAGTCAAACGGTAAGTTATACTACCTTCGCTATAAGATTGAGGGTTCGGAGGAGTATATCGTAGTTGCTACTACACGTCCTGAGACTATCCTCGGCGATACTGCGCTTTGCGTTAACCCTAACGACGAGCGTTACCAGCACCTTGCAAAGGATGCTCGCGTTATCGTGCCATTGGTAGGCCGCTCTATCCCTATCATCCGCGATGAGTACGTAGACCTTGAGTTCGGTACTGGTGCATTGAAGGTTACTCCAGCCCACGATGTTAACGACTATATGCTCGGCGAGAAGTATGGCTTGGAGGCTATCGACATCTTCAACGACAATGGTACTATCAACGATAAGGTTGGTATGTACGTTGGTATGGAGCGCTTCGAGTGCCGCCGCGTTATCGAGGGCGACCTCACCGCAGCAGGCCTTATGGAGAAGGTTGAGCCATATACCAACAACGTAGGTTACTCGGAGCGTACGGGTGTTGCCATCGAGCCAAAGCTCTCTATGCAGTGGTTCCTCTCTATGGAGGAGTTGGCAAAGCCTGCTACAAAGGCTGTACTGGAGGATGTCATTAAGTTCGTTCCTGTAAAGTATAAGAATACGTATCGTCACTGGATGGAGAACATCAAGGATTGGTGTATCTCACGTCAGTTGTGGTGGGGCCACCGCATCCCTGCATACTACCTTCCAAAGGGTGGTTATGTAGTTGCGGAGAGTGCCGAGGAGGCATTGCGCTTGGCTCAGGAGAAGGACTCATCGCTCACTATGGCCGACTTGCGTCAGGATGAGGATGTTCTCGATACTTGGTTCTCATCGTGGTTGTGGCCTATCTCTGTTTTCGATGGCATCAACAACCCTGACAACGAGGAGATTAAGTATTACTACCCTACTAACGACCTCGTAACAGGTCCAGATATCATCTTCTTCTGGATTGCACGTATGATTATGGCGGGTTACGAGTGGCGCAACGAGCGTCCATTCTCGAACGTATATTTCACGGGTATCGTACGTGATAAGCTCGGCCGTAAGATGTCGAAGCAGTTGGGTAACTCACCAGACCCACTCGACCTTATCGCAAAGTATGGCGCTGATGGTATGCGTATTGCGATGCTTATGTCGGCATCGGCAGGTAACGATGTGATGTTCGACGAGGCGTTGTGCGAGCAGGGCCGTAACTTCTGCAACAAGATTTGGAATGCTTACCGTTTGGTAAATATGTGGGACGTAGATGCTAACCTTGAGCAGCCAGCATCAGCACGCGAGGCTATCGAGTGGTTCGACGAGGTTATGGCAGAGCGCATCGAGCGCGTTAACCACAATATGGAGCAGTATCGTATCTCGGAGGCATTTACCGAGCTTTACCGTTTGTTCTGGGATGACTTCAGCGGTTGGTACTTGGAGATGGTTAAGCCAGCATACCAGTGTCCTATCGACGCTGCAACACTCTCACGCACAAAGCACTACTTCGATATGCTTATGCGTTTGTTGCACCCATTTATGCCTTTCGTAACCGAGGAGATTTGGCAGGACTTGAAGAGCGAGAGTGACGTATGCTCTATCGCTATTGCACGTATGCCAGAGGTTGAGAAGCAGGCTAACGAGAAGATTCTTGCACGCTTTGCATTGGCCGAGGAGATTATCACCGCTATCCGTAACGTACGCCGCGAGAAGAACATCGCACAGAAGGAGGCTCTCACACTTAACTATATCGCCGATGAGAACTACCCTGCGGAGTACGAGGATATTATCGTGAAGATGGGTAACCTCAAGGCTATCAACCAGGTTGCGGAGAAGGATGCTACGGCTGCTGCGTTTATCGTTAAGACTACGCAGTACTTCGTGCCTATGGAGGGTAAGATTGATGTTGAGGCAGAGCTTAAGAAGCTCAACGACGAGCTTACATACTACGAGGGATTCCTTGCATCGGTTATGAAGAAGCTCTCGAACGAGCGTTTCGTATCGTCAGCGCCTGAGAAGGTTGTGGCTAACGAGCGTGCAAAGCAGAGCGATGCCGAGGCGAAGATTGCAGCTCTCAAGGAGCAGATTGCAGCCCTCTCATAATGGCAGATATTACAATATATACCGATGGCTCATCACGCGGTAATCCAGGGCCAGGAGGTTATGGCGTAGTCCTAATCTCGGGGCCTTACCGCAAGGAGCTTTCGGCAGGCTATCGCCTTACGACAAACAACCGTATGGAGCTTCTTGCAGTGTGCGTGGCTCTCGAGGCGTTGAAGTTCGAAGGCTCAAACGTAACACTCTACTCCGACTCGAAGTATGTTATCGAGGCGGTGAACCAGAAGTGGGTGTTTGGCTGGGAACGTAAGGGGTTTGCGGGGAAGAAGAACCCCGACCTCTGGACGCGTTTCTTGAGAGTCTATCGCCGCCATAACGTGCGCTTCATCTGGGTTAAGGGACACGCCTCGACGGTGGAGAACAACCGTTGCGACGAGCTTGCCGTAGCTGCTGCTATGGGCGCTAACCTACTTGAGGATACGGGTTACGATGGCGAGTAGCCACAACATTACAACATTTTACTATGTCAGAGTTTAAGAAACAGTCGTGGAAGCCTGGCACGCTCATCTATCCGCTGCCTGCGGTGTTGGTGTCGTGCGGTGCTACGCCCGAGGAGTATAACCTCCTGACCATTGCGTGGACAGGTACTATATGCACCGACCCTCCAATGTGCTACATCTCGGTACGCAAGGAGCGTCACTCCTATGACATCATCCGCCGTACGGGAGAGTTCGCCATCAACCTCACAACCGAGGCTATGGCACGCGCTACGGATTGGTGTGGCGTACGCTCGGGACGTAACGAAAATAAGTGGGAGGCGATGGGCCTTACGCCTATGACAAATAGTCACATCTCTGCACCTATCATCGGCGAGTCGCCACTCTCGATATGTTGCAAAGTGAGGGAGGTAAAGGAGCTTGGCACACACGATATGTTCATTGCCGACGTAGTAGGCATCGAGGCTGATGAGCGTTATATCGACCCTGAGAGTGGCAAGTTCTCACTCGAGAAGGCCTCGCCAATAGTATATTCTCACGGCGAGTACTACACCCTGGGCAACCTAATAGGCCACTTTGGCTGGTCGGTACGTAAGAAAACAACAAAACGAAAGAGATAATATGACAGATCAACAGCGCGAACTCCTCAACAAATATGAGGAGGCACTTCGCAAAACCCTTCTCGACTACCTCACCAAGGAGAAGCACCTCGAGGGCCAGCTCTTGGAGGTTGAGGAGTTGAACGAGAAGTGGCACGCCGCAGCACCTTCATATATGGCTGATGCAGTGCCAGAGATTCCTAAATATCCATTGGTAGCTATCGCGTGGGCGATGTACGAGGGTATGGGTATCGCCGTACTTTGGGATAAGGAGTGGAAGAGATACGAGGGCGTGGAGGATATCCACAAGATGCTCACCGAGCCTCGTGGCTTCGACTGTATGGATGAGTATATCACCGAGATTTTGATAGGTATTCCTCTCGAGAGCGAGGAGGCCAAGAAGTTCGAGGATATGGTACGTAGCGTTGCCGAGCGTGCGTTGTCACTAATCCGCAAGGAGCAGGTGGAGGCGCAGAGCGTTATGGCATTCCACGTTTTTGCTCGCACCACAAAGGTGATGTTCGAGCTTGGGGTTTCGGTGCAGCTTCGCAGAATGGGTTATAACTACGTGAAGGTTAATGCCGAGGTGGTAAGCTAAGAGTCTATTAATAAAGTAAATGAGGTTGTCCCGATGGGCAACCTCATTTTTTTAGGCTTTGGTCAATAGGAACTTTACCCATTTAAATAACCTATAAGGCATATAACGGAACGGAAGGTCGAGCCACGTAGGTGAGGTCACCACCGAGCGACGATGCGAAAAGGCATACAACGAGTCACGCCCGTGGTAGCGCCCCATACCCGAATGGCCAACACCACCAAAAGGAAGATGCTCATTCGCAATATGCATTATCGTGTCGTTTATACATCCACCACCCGACGAGGTATGTTCAAACACCCCGCGTGCTACACTCTCCTCGGCAAATACGTACATCGCCAGAGGCTTCTCCCTATCGAGGATAAACTCCACCGCCTCCGTAACGCTCTCTATGGTTATCATCGGCAGCACCGGTCCAAATATCTCCTCTCGCATCACCGCGCTATCTGGCGCGACGTTATCGAGCAACGTAGGTTCGATGTATCGCTCCTGGGCATCGGTCATACCTCCCGCAACGATATCGCCACACGCGAGATATCCCGCCACACGCTCGAACGCCCTATCCGAAACCATACGCACATAATGCTCACTACGACGCACATCCTCGCCGTGAAGTTCCGCAATGGCACATCTAAATGCCACAACGAACTCCGCCTTAACATCCTTATGTATAAGTATATAGTCGGGCGCGATACAGGTCTGTCCCGCGTTAAGAGTCTTACCCCACGCTATGCGCTTTGCCGCCAACGACACATCGGCACTTCTATCCACTACAACGGGACTCTTACCACCAAGTTCAAGGACTACGGGCGTTAGATTCTCCGCCGCAGCACGCATCACAACACGTCCCAAATCGGGCGAGCCGGTGAAGAATATAACGTCGTAACGCTCCTTAAGTAGCGCAGTGTTGACATCACGATTCCCCTGCACAACGGCAACATACTCCTCATCAAAGATCTCTGCAATAAGTCTCTCCAAGACCTCCGCAACGTGAGGCACATAGGGCGAAGGCTTCAGCACGGCAGTACATCCCGCCGCGATAGCTCCAATAAGCGGATTTAAGAGCAACTGCACGGGGTAGTTCCACGGCGCGATGATAAGCGCAACGCCGAGAGGCTCGGTGAGAATCTCACTACGCGACGGAAACATCTTCAACGGCGTAGATTTCTTGGATGGCGCTGCCCACCCCTTAAGGTGCTTCAGAAAGTTATCAATCTCGGCAATGATGATACTTATCTCGGTAAGATATGCCTCCTCGTATGACTTATGAAGGTCGCAGTAGAGAGCCTCGGTAAGCTCTCGCTCATACTTCACAATAGCATCGCGTAACTTACCAAGCATAGCCAAGCGATAATCAATAGCCAACGTTTTGTGGCTACGGAAAAATCGACGTTGCTGGGCAACTATATCTTGAATCTTCTGGTAGGAGGTATTTGTAATCATAACCTTATCTCTATAATTATAATGCCAAAGATACGAAAAAGTTATGATGTTACAACACTTCATAAAAAAGTGCGAACGGAGAAACTCCATTCGCACTCTATTATCGCAGTAGGTATACCCTACTATTTCGATGTCATAATACGCAAAATCATAGCGTCGGTGTGAGTCATCGCGTCGCGACCAATATCGGTAAGGTTGCGGATAGTCTTATCAACATCATCGTCGATGATACCCTCAACCGACTTCACGCAACGGTTGTTCATAGCCATAAGTGCCGAAACAACAGCTGTCGACACACCCGAAGCGCACTTCATAGCGCACGAAGGCTTCGCGCCATCGCAAATCATACCCGCAAGGTTAGCAATCATATTCTTAACCGCGAAGGTAACCTCCTCATAACCACCACCCATAAGGTAAGTGATACCGCAAGAAGAACCCGTAGCCGCTACAACGCAACCACAAAGAGCCGAAAGACGACCAAGACTCTGCTTGATATAGATTACGGTAAGATGTGAAAGGATAAGCGAGCGGATGGTCTGCTCCTCGTTAGCACCAATCTGCTCGGCATATACTGCAACAGGAACTGTAGATGTAAGACCCTGATTACCACTACCTGAGTTACTCATAACAGGAATCATCGCGCCCGCCATACGCGCATCACACGCCGCAGTTGTCATACCAACAATCTGACAGTGAAGCGTGTCGCCCATCACGTTACGCTCCGACTCCGAACGGAAGAGCTTACCAATAGCGTGGCCATACTCACCCTTGAGCGACTCGTATGCCGCATTCATATTCAAGCGCTTCGCCTCGAGGATAAAGTTCAACTCCTCAAGTGGTGCAGTCATCGCAAAGTCCCAAACGCGCTTCAAGGTCAACTCTGGGTCCTTAACCTCGGCCGTAGGAGCAGCATTATTATCCGCCGTAGCAGCCTCGGCACTAAACAGAGTCTTACCACAACGTGACACGTGTACGAAGCGTGTGTGACCACCCGAGATGATTGCCATAGCACTTGCGCCACCTGCGAATACCTCAATCTCGATATAGAGCTTCTCGGTGATGTTATACTTGAGGTCCACGTCAATGCGCTTCTCCTCAATCATCTTCTTACCCTCCTCTACGGCTGCGGCATCGGCATTCTTCAACACCTCGAGTTCATACTCCGACTTACCAATCAAAGCTCCGAGAGCCATAGCGATAGGAAGGCCTGTCATACCTGTTCCAGGGATACCCACACCCATAGCATTCTTCAAAACGTTAGCACTTAGGCGTGCCTCGATACGCTCTGGGCGACAACCCAAAGTCTCGGTAGCCTTAGCGACACATAGCGCAACGGCGATAGGCTCGGTACAACCTATGGCTGGAACAATCTCGCGATTCATAAGAGCGATAATCTCCTTACGCTCCTCGGCAGTAAATGTGTAATTCATAGATATATCGTTAGTTCGGTTATTATTTTCTAAAGTTTAATCATACGAAGGTACACAATTTCTCGCGAACTACAAAATCGCAAACCTATTTTTTAGCATTGTGGCAACTTTTTTGTTTCTTCGTTTTGATAATATTTATATTATCCGTATCTTTGAAGGATAGAAATTAATAACAATTAACAAAATATTTTTCAGTTATGGCAGGTAAAGTACCTACTCCACACATTGGAGCACAGTATGGCGAAATTGCCGATAGAGTGATTATGGCTGGCGACCCTTTGCGCGCAAAGTTTATGGCCGAGAATTTCTTGGAGAATCCCGTTCAGTATAACAACGTTCGCGGTATGCTCGGCTTCACAGGAACTTACAAGGGTAAGCGAGTATCGGTACAGGGACACGGTATGGGTATCCCTTCGATTGGCATCTACACCTACGAGTTGTTTAACTTCTACGATGTGAAGCGCATCATCCGTTGCGGTTCGGCAGGCGCTTACGACCCATCACTTAAGCTCGGCGACGTGGTATTTGGTATGGGCTCTTGCACCGACTCGAACTATGGCGCACAGTTTAACCTTCCAGGTACGTTTGCTCCTATCGCCGACTTCGAGCTATTGCGTGCAGCAGCAGCAAAGGCCGAGGAGTTGGGTATCGACTATAAGGTGGGTAATATCCTTGCCAGCGACGTATTCTATGGCGACGATGCCGAGAGCTGGAAGCAGTGGCAGAAGATGGGTGTGATGGCAGTAGAGATGGAGGCTACGGCACTCTATATGAATGCGGCACGTGCGGGCAAGAGTGCGCTCTGCATCTGCACCATTTCCGACTCGTTGGTACACGGTACAGCCTGCTCTGCGGAGGAGCGTCAGACATCGTTTACAAATATGATGAAGATTGCTTTCGACATTATCTAATCCATTGCAAACAATAAAATAGAGAGATAAATGAACAAAATCATAAGAAACCTTTTTATGGCCGTTGCGGCACTTGTGGCAGTGACTACTACGGCTGTTGCACAGGACCTATCATCGCAGCGCGGTGAGTCACAAGATTTGGGAGGATTGTTCGGCGAGAAGCTCGACCACGGCGGCATCATTATCAACCCTACACCGCAAGATATTAAGGTGTTGCGCTCTATGCCGCTGGATGTTAAGGGCGGCGTAGCACTCAAGGGCAAGGCCAAGGAGTTTGCTTCGGACATCGACTTTCTAAAGCACAGCAAAAAGGGCGTAAAGCTAACCATCAACTATGGTAAGAAGGCGATTAGCGACGAGCAGCTTGCTGCGAAGCGCACCCCTTATACCCTTACTATTGCTCCTAACGGTATCACAATCAATGCCGTTGATAAGTTGGGCGTGTTCTACGGCATCCAGACCTTGCGCCAGATTGCTGCAAGCCCTGCGGCAGAGGATGGCACATTGCCAGCCGTGAGCATCGTAGATTGGGCAGATTTGCAGTATCGTGGTGTTGTGGAGGGCTTTTATGGCACACCTTGGTCACACGAGGTGCGTCTCTCGCTCATCGACACTTATGGTCGCTATAAGATGAACTACTACGTCTATGGTCCAAAGGATGACCCTTACCACAGCTCTCCTTACTGGCGTGAGCCTTACCCTGCGGATGAGGCAGCCGAGATTAAGGAGTTGGTAGAGGCTTGTAACCGCAACCGCGTACACTTTGTGTGGGCTATCCACCCAGGTAAGGATATTAAGTGGGAGGAGTCTGATATTCAGAATCTTCTCCGTAAGTTCAACGCTATGTATGACCTTGGCGTTCGCGCCTTTGCGGTACACTTCGACGATATCGAGGGTAATGGTACAAACCCTTACTACCAGACCGAGTTGATGAACATCCTCAACGACGACTTCGTGAAGGTGAAAGGTGACGTGGAGCCATTGATTGTATGCCCAACGGAGTACACACGCCTCTGGGCAAACCCTACCGAGCGTGGTAGCTTGATGGTCTACGGCAAGGAGCTTGATGCTTCGGTAGATGTATTTTGGACTGGTGATGCAGTATGTAGCGATATGACACCGCGTACTATGGAGTGGATATCGTCACGCATCCAGCGCCCAGCACTCTTCTGGTGGAACTTTCCTGTTACGGACTATGCTCGCCATATCGTGATGCAGGGCCCTGTATATGGTCTTTCGCCACTCCTTACAGATAAGGAGACACGCGGTCTTGTGAGCAACCCTATGGAGCACGGTGAGGCCTCAAAGTTGGCACTATATAGCGTTGCGGACTACACTTGGAACACCGAGGCGTACAACCCTATCGACAGCTGGGAGCGCGCCTTGGAGACTCTCGCACCAGAGGTTTACGAGTGGTATCGCCTCTTCGCCATCCACTCTTGCGATACGGAGAGTGGCTACCGCCGTTACGAATCGTGGGAGACCGAGACCTTCGGCTTCGAGGATTACACTGCAGAGTTATCTGCAAAGTTGATGGAGGAGCTAAAGCGCATCGAGGAGACTCCTGCAAAGATGGAGGAGATGAAGAATAAGGCGCTCTTGGCGGAGCTTCGCCCTTGGTTGGTGGAGTTTGGCAAGCTCGGCACACGTTGCCGCAAGGCGTTGGAGATGCTGGATAAGTATATGCAGAGCCCCGAGGAGAAGAAGTTTGAGGGTTTCTGGGATGCTTACGTTGGCAACCTTATGACGCTTAAGGAGGTTGAGATGTACGATGCTCATCGCGTTGGCACAATGAAACTTAAGCCTTTCTACGAGCGTGTAATGGATGGCCTTGTATCGCGCTACTATGAGCATCTCACAGGTCAGAAGTCATCGACTCTCAAGGCGTGTGGCTCTTACAACTCGTTGCTTGCGCCACAGAATAAGTATATGTTCGATAACGACCCAGAGACCTACTACCACTCTGGTCAGGCACAGCTTACCGACCACTTCGTTGGTGCGGATATGGGCGTAGTGCGTGAGGTGCGCGAGATTCGCATTATCCAGGGCCGTAACTCGGTGGATGACGTGGACTACTTCGACCACTGCATCTTGGAGTACTCAAAGGATGGCCAGGAGTGGATTGCACTTACCGAGCCTATGGAGGGCATATACGATATTGAGTGGAAGGGCGAGCCTTTTGAGGCACGTTACGTGGGTATCCGAAAGCTCGAGTCACAGAAGCGTAACTGGTTGGCTATCCGCGAGTTTGCCATCAACCCTGTAACAAAAGAGGAGTATGGCGTAGATGGTAATCCATTTACTGCGCTTATCGTTGGCGAGGATAACGTAGCCTCGTTCGAGGTTAAGGAGGGCGCTACACGTGCAACGCTTCTTCTCGGTTCGCTTACCGACCCAGAGAATAGAAACCTTAAGCGCGTGGCGGGCAAGAATCAGTTTACTGTCGTAAAGCCACACTGCCGCGTTATTGCTGCCGATGGTAGCGTAATTAGCGAAGTGGAGGTAGACTCTTCGGCCGTTAACGTAGATTGCGCGGGTGCAGCACGAATCGAGGTAGATTGCATCCACAAGGTATTTGAGTGCATCTTCTACTAATCGCACGTGTCTAAACTCTTTAAGAGCGTCACCCATCGGTGATGCTCTTTTTTGCACACCCACGAAATATCAGTCCCTCCCCCGTAGCGAAAACTAAAGCCGCTCAAATCGGCTAAAAACCACGATTACGGCGATTTTTCGCCATTATAACATTTCACTACGCTCACTTTTTCCCTCAAAATCTTGGCAAAACCGAAATTTATAAGTAAATTTGCACGTCTATACGTATATAACATAGGTATAGAAAAACAAGAAATTAAGAGCAAAAATATATAGTAACTATGTCAGAAGAGTTGAACAACACAGAGGTGACTGGACGTATTGTCAAAGTTAATCTCGAAGAGCAGATGAAATCGGCATATATCGACTACTCGATGTCGGTAATTGTGTCGCGTGCGCTGCCCGATGTACGTGATGGTTTGAAGCCAGTACATCGTCGTATTTTGTATGATATGGCTGCCGAGCTGAACCTTACATCCGACAAGCCAACGCGTAAGAGTGCGCGTATCGTCGGTGATGTTCTCGGTAAGTTCCACCCACACGGCGATAGCTCGGTTTACGAGGCTATGGTACGTATGGCACAGGATTGGTCTATGCGCTACCCTTTGGTTGAGGGCCAGGGTAACTTTGGTTCTATGGACGGTGACTCTCCTGCGGCGATGCGATACACCGAGGCTCGTATGCAGAAGATTACCGACGAGGTTATGGCCGACATCGAGAAGGAGACTATCGACTGGGGCCTTAACTTCGACGATACCCTCAAGGAGCCTACGGTGCTTCCTACGAAGATTCCATTGTTGCTCGTTAATGGTGCAAGTGGTATCGCAGTTGGTATGGCTACAAATATGGCACCTCATAACCTCTCGGAGGTTGTGGATGCGTGCTGCGCATATATCGACAACCCAGAGTGCGAGTGCGAGGAGTTGCTTAACTATGTCAAGGGTCCAGACTTCCCTACTGGCGGTATTATCTACGGCTACGAGGGCGTTAAGGAGGCTTTGTTGACAGGTCGTGGTCGTGTGGTTATGCGCGCCAAGACAGAGATTGAGCATACAGCATCAGGCCGCGAGTGTATCGTAATCACCGAGATTCCATATATGGTAAATAAGGCGGAGATGATTAAGCGTATCGCCGACCTTATCAACGAGAAGAAGATTGAGGGTATCTCATATATCAACGATGAGTCGGACCGTCAGGGTATGCGTATCGTTATCATCCTCAAGCAGGATGCCGTAGCAAGCGTAGTTCTCAACACGCTCTACAAGAATACGCCACTCCAGTCATCATTTGCGGTGAACAACATCGCATTGGTGAATGGCCGCCCACAGCTTCTCAACCTCAAGGATCTTATCCACCACTTCGTTGAGCATCGTCACGATGTCATCTTGCGTCGTTCACGCTTCGACCTTCAGAAGGCCGAGGAGCGCTTGCACATCGTAAACGGACTCCTCATTGCACAGGATAACATCGACGAGGTTGTACATATCATTCGTTCATCGAAGACCACCGAGGAGGCACGCACACGCCTTCAGGAGCGTTTCGGACTCTCGGAGTTGCAGACCGCAGCTATTCTTGAGATGCGTCTTCGTCAGCTCACAGGACTCCAGCGCGAGCAGCTTGAGCAGGAGCAGGCAGAGCTTATCAAGACTATCGACTACCTCAAGGCTGTACTCCAGAGCGTTGATATGCAGATGCAGATTATCAAGGATGAGCTTCAGGAGATTAAGCAGAAGTATGGCGATGAGCGCCGCTCGGAGATTATCTACTCTTCGGAGGAGTTCAATCCAGAGGATTTCTATGCTGATGATGATATGGTTATCACCATCTCGCATATGGGATATATCAAGCGTACCCCACTTGCCGAGTACCGCACACAGAATCGTGGTGGCGTAGGTGCTAAGGGTAGCGCAACACGCGACGAGGACTTCATTGAGCATATCTATGTAGCCTCAATGCACAACACGATGATGTTCTTCACCGAGATGGGCCGTTGCTACTGGTTGAAGGTTTACCAGATTCCAGAGGGTACACGTACGTCGAAGGGCCGTGCAATTCAGAATGTTATTCAGATTGAGCCAGGCGATAAGGTACGTGCTTACATCAACGTTAAGAACCTCAACGACAAGGAGTTCGTAGAGAATAACTACCTCGTTATGTGCACAAAGCGTGGTATTATCAAGAAGACAACCCTCGAGGATTACTCACGTCCACGTACTAACGGCGTTAAGGCAATCGTTATTAGAGAGGAGGACCAGCTGTTGGAGGTTAAGCTCACGAGTGGTAACGCCGAGATTATGATTGCCGCACGCGATGGCCGTGCTATCCGCTTCAACGAGTCTACGGTACGTCCTATGGGCCGTGTAAGTTCAGGTGTACGCGCAATCTCTATCGAGGAGAGCGACGAGGTAATCGGTATGATTGCTATCGAGCCAGAGTCACAGCAGGATGTATTGGTACTCTCGGAGAATGGTTATGGTAAGCGTACTGACCTCGATGAGTATCGTATCACCAACCGCGGTGGTAAGGGTGTTAAGACCATCAACGTTACGGATAAGACTGGTAAGCTAATCTCTATCCAGGCTGTTACCGACGAGAATGACTTGATGATTATCAACCGCTCGGGCCTTACAATCCGCACCTCGGCAGACCAGATTCGCGTTGCGGGACGTGCAACACAGGGTGTTCGCGTTATCAACCTCCGCGAGGGTGACTCTATCGCATCGGTTACTGCAGTACCAAAGACCGACGAGGAGGAGATTACAGAGATTACGGTAAATGCCGAGGAGGGCGCCGTAGTAGAGGCTCCAGCAACCGAGGCTACAGAGAATGCAAACGAATAATAATTAACACATAACAGATTTTCAAACTATGAAGAAGTTTTTGTTTATCGCCGCAGCATTGTTGATGTTCGCAGTGCCAGCAGCAAACGCACAGAAGGTAAATACTGCTTCTGAGCTTAAGAAACTTGAGAAGGTAGATGTTGCCGCAGCAGACGCAAAGAAGAACACCAAGGCAGCTACTTGGGTTGCACGTGGTAAGGCTTACACCGACGCTTACATCCTCCCAACAAAGGAGCTTGGTCGCGGTGTTCCAGTACAGGTGCTTCAGATGAACGTTGGTCAGCCACAGGGTATGGTTGAGGGTGAGTTGATGGGCCAGCCTATGGTAGTTCTCGTATATGAGTATGTTGACGTATACGTAAGCCCTGCAACATATATGATTGAGGGTTGGAACCAGAAGAAGGCTATCAAGGAGAATATCGCCGAGACTGCTATCGAGTCATTGGCAAAGGCTTATGAGCTTGATCCAAAGTCAGAGTCGAAGATTGCTCCTATCGCTATGTCACTTGCAAACGCTTTGTCACAGCAGGGTGATGCTCTCAACAGCATCGGCCGCACAGAGGAGGCTGCGCAGTGCTTCGTTTTGGCTTACCTCTCACAGAGCATCGTTCCATCAACAAAGGCTGATGGCAACAACCTCTACAACGCAGGTATGCTTATGACTATCCACGCTACATCGCTCACAGGCGAGGAGGCTATGGCTGCATACAAGGCTGCTGAGAACATCTTTACACAGGCTTTGGCTACTGGCTATGCTGATGAGTCAGGTAATATCTACTACTACCTCTTCCACTGCTACTATGGCCAGAAGGAGGCTGATCGTGACCTCTACCTCGGCAAGGCAAAGGAGACTTTGTTGGCAGGTATTAAGCTCTTCCCAAAGAACAACACTATCCTCGATGGTCTTATGCAGTTCTACACTGCTGAGCAGGGTGTAGGTGATCCAGCAGAGCTTATCACTCTTGTTGAGAACTCTTTGAAGGAGGATCCATCGAACTACGATTTGTGGTTTGGTCGTGGCCGTGTTTACAACGCTTTGAAGAACTACGACAAGTGTGTTGAGTCATTCAAGAAGTGCGTTGAGTTGCGTCCAGCAGAGTTCGAGGCTAACTTCTACACTGGTTACTTCATCGTTGAGAAGGCTAACGCTCTTGTAGAGGAGCTTAACAGCAACACAGGTCTTTCATACGAGGCTTACGAGGAGGAGAACGCAAAGATTAACTTGGTATTTGCCGAGGCTATTCCTTGGTTGGAGAAGGCACACGAGATTAAGCCAACAGATGCTGGTACCGTTGATTTCCTCAACAAGTTGTGCTTCCGTCTCCGCGATATGGATGGTATGATGGAGAAGTACAACAAGTATCACGAGTTGTATATGCAGAACCAGTAATCCTGGACCTTCGGATAACGAAAATGTCCCAACCTTCGCGGGTTGGGACATTTTTATTTAGTCAATGTTTAAAGCGCTAACTACAACGCCTCAAGACGATTAAGCAACGGAGTAAAGTCCGAGTGTGCATTAGCGAACTCCTCGTATGACTGCTCCGAGTGTCCCTCCTCGGGAACATCCGAAACATACTTCGCAGCAACAACGGGGATGTTATTGTAAAGCTCCGCAACCTGACAGATAGCTGCAATCTCCATATCGAAGAGACCACAATCTACACCAAAGCGCTCCTTCACCTCGCGGATGATATCTGCGTTAACAAACGAGTCGCCAGTAAATACTGTCTCACGGTCTGCGCCACGCAACGAACGTGGATCGGTAATCTCGGGGCAGAAGTTCTCGGGGATGATAGCATCGTGGTGTATAGCGCGGCAAGGCATAACGATATCGCCCTGCTTACGGCCAAGAGCCGAGGCAGCAAAGCCTACCACAGCAAGCATATCATAAGGCTCCGCAGCGAGGGTTAGCGCACGTGCCACACCTGCCGATGACAAAGCCTTACCAATACCCACCTCCACAAGGTCATACGAGTGCTTCAACGCCGAAGCATTATCCAGTGCATAGCGCATAGCGCGATACTCACGCGACGTAGGCGCACAAATCAAGACTCTCATACTCCTACCACCACTTCTCATATACATTCGCAATACCAAGCTCCGCAGCCTCCGAAGCGGTAAAGAGCGTGCGCATATACTCTGCCATAGCGGCATTTGTAGAGTCTATGGCATACAAACCTGGGTTACCACACTGAATCTCGTTAAGACCTACGACATCCGCTGCAGACTTTAGTGGAAAGACCTTCTTATATACACCAGCCAATGCCATACGCACATCCTCAGCCTCCACGTTCTGCATTGTCGAGAGGTAGAAACCTGTTTTGCAACCCATAGGACAGAACGACACGATTGATGCGCCAATCTTCTCATCAAGACGGAGATAGTATGCCATAAGATGCTCTATGGTATGCACCTCACCCGAGCCGAGTGGTGCGTGAGCCATAGGGGCGCGAAAACGCAAATCCCAAGAGCGAACCTGATAGTCGTCGTTGATTGTATATACGGAACGAAGGTACAAACCTGCGTCGAGCGTACGATGGTCAACATCGAACGATGATACGATATTTTTCTTCATAGCTTTCATTAATTAATATATTGCAAAGATAGGAAAATTTCTACGATTTGGTTACCTTTGTCTAAAATTTAATCCTATGACTAACAATATACAACCTACCTATGGCGAGGGGCGTGTGGTATTTCTCGACTACCTACGTGTGGTTGCCTGCTTTATGGTAATCCTCGTGCATAGCATTGAGCCATTCTACCTCGGTGGCGAGGGTACGTTTGTTGCTTCACTCGGCGATGCTCGTTGGGTTACGTTCCTCGACTCGGCATTGCGCTGCGCAGTACCACTCTTTGTTATGACATCGAGCTACTTGCTACTCCCGATTAAGGGCGATAGCACATCGTTTTTGAAGCGTAGGTTTCAACGTGTTGCAATACCCTTTATCCTTTGGTCGCTACTCTATGCCGTAGTCCCTATGTGGGGTAGCGAGGGCGTTGTAGACATCCGGAGTAACCTATCGCGCCTCGTTTACAACCTTATGCCACACTCGGGACATTTGTGGTTTGTATATATGCTTCTTGGCATCTACATCATTATGCCCGTTATATCCCCCTGGCTGGAGCAGGTATCACGTCGTGGCGAGAGAGCATTCATAGTCCTATGGCTACTCTCCACCGCCGTGCCATTCCTACGTCTTGCAGCCTCCGCAACGGGTAGCGCAGAGGTATGGGGCGAGGCGAGTTGGAACGAATTTGGTATGTTGTACTACACGAGTGGTTTTATAGGCTACATCGTTGTGGCACACTACATTCGCAAATATATTAATTGGGGCGCACGACGTACCCTTGCCGTCGCAGTGCCAATGTTTGTGGTGGGATATCTCATCGTGGCACTACCCTTCTATTTGCAACTTGGCGATAGCTATCCGATAAGCGGTTCGATAGAGCTTGCCATTGCGTGGGAGCGCAGCTGGTGCTTCGCAACTACGGGTGTTGCGCTAACCGCCATAGCTCTATTCCTTCTGTTTAAACTCATAACAAAACCTTGCCGCGTCTACCCACTCTTCGAGCGACTCTCGAAGCTAAGTTACGGTATCTACCTTGTACATATCTTTGTTCTTGTTGCGGTGTTTGACATCGTATCATCGTGGGGCTTTGCAACGCCTATTGTGATGATTCTATCGGCGACACTAACATTCTTTATATCAGCACTTTTAGTGCAAATTATAAAACTCCTTCCAAAGAGTAATTTTTTGATTGGATAGTATGAAATTTCGTACCGAAATAGAGATTGAGGCGTGGAGCAAGCCTCTTGAATATAGCCACAACATTTTGTGTCTTGGCTCGTGCTTTGCCACCAACATCGGTGAGGAGCTGCTAAAGCGCAAGTTCCGCGTCACGATATCCCCCACAGGCATACTCTTTAACCCCGCATCCATAGCCCTCGCGATGCGTCAAATGGCGACACAGGAGCTTCCTTCGGAGCGCACCATCATAGAGTTAGATGGCAGATATCTGCACCATAACTTCCACTCCTCGATTGCGGGCAATACACCCCAAGAGGCTATCACTGCGATGCGCGAGGCACTCCAGCGTGGCAACGAGGCTCGTCAGCGTGCCGACCTTACAATTGTAACGCTCGGTACAGCGTGGGTATATCGCCAAAAGGAGAGCCGCGAAGTGGTTGCAAATTGCCATAAGCAACCACACCAACTATTTAGCCGTGAACTACTTACCGTAGATGAGTGCGTGGCATATTTGGAGGAGATAATATCACTCTCCTCTGGGCGCGTACTCTTTACCGTAAGCCCCGTACGCCACATTGGCGAGGGGTTGGAGGACAACTCTCTCTCGAAGGCGATACTGCGCGTGGCAATAGACTTGGTTTGCCGCAGTCATAGCGACCGTGTGAGTTACTTCCCATCCTACGAGATACTCATCGACGACCTCCGCGACTACCGCTTCTATGGCGAGGACCTTGTACACCCTTCGCATCAAGCAGTGGAGTACATCACCGAGAAGTTCTGCGAGGCAGCGCTATCTTCCACAAGCAAGACGCTTATGGCAAAGGTTGAGAGCATCACTCGCGCACTAAACCATCGCCCTAATAATCCTCGTAGCGAGGCATACAAGAGGTTCTGCGAGGCACAGCTGAAGGCTATCGAGGAGATTAAAGGTGTAGATTTATCCGAAGAAAGAGCCTCTTTCGAGCGATTGTTACAAATAAATTTGTAACTTTGTGGGATAATTTTTGGATATGACAAGAGAATTCACACGTAGGGTGCTACTCGCCCTCGCAATTATACTCGTTTCACTTACCTCTGCATCGGCACAAAAGCCGCAGCTTGTGGTAAATATCATCGTAGGTTCGATGCGTAGCAGCGACATCGAGCGTTACAGCGACAACCTCTGCGACAAGGGTTTGAAACTCCTTATGGAGGGTGGTGCATACTACACAAATGCCGAGTATGACTATGCCCTAACATCAACACCTGCGGGCTTGGCGACATTCGCAACAGGAGCGCAGCCATCCACCCACGGCGTTATTGGCGAGTATTGGTGGAACTATGTCGACTCGTCGCGCGTGTCGCTCGTTGGCGATAAGAAGGCACACCCCGTACCATTCAGCACAGGAGCTATAAGTTGCTCACCACACCGCCTCTCGGCACCTACGATTGGCGATATGCTTCGTGCCACTAACCCCGACAGCAAGTGCTTCACCGTAGCCATAAACCCTCTCTCGGCAATTCTACTTACGGGACAGAGTGGCGTGGGCTACTGGCCAGAGACAAATAAGACCTATTGGACTACATCCTCGGCATATCTCCACACCATACCTTCGTGGGTGGAGGAGTATAACCGCAGTGGTAGTAACGCTATGTATGCCCTCAAGCGCTGGACACCGCTATATGCCGCAGCGAAGTATCATAACGAAGAGGTGGCGGTGATTGAGGATATCAAGGATAAAAGCACCAAGCTCCTTAGTGACATCAACCTCTCGCTCGGCAACTCCGAGATAGGTCAGATGTGCTACACTCCTGCGGGAAATACGATGCTTTTGGAGTTTGCCTCTGCGCTTATCGCACAGGAGAAGCTCGGCAGCGACAGCAACCCCGACATCCTAAACATCTGCCTCGACACGTCGCGCTACATAACCTCGACCTATGGCCCAGAGTCTATGGAGTTTGAGGATATGCTCTACCGCTTGGATAAGGATTTGGCAGAGTTTCTAACGTATCTCTATGCCCAGGTCAACGACCCACGAAAGATTGTGGTGATACTAACATCAGACCACGGTACATCACCCTCCTACAACCCCACTACGGGCAAACATCGTGAGCGCTTCAACGTTCGTCAAATGGAGGTTATCGTAAATGCCTTCCTCGGTGCGCGCTACGGCTCGGATAACTATATTCTCGGCTTTGCCAACAACGCCCTATATCTCAACCACCAACTAATCCTCGAGAAGCGTCTTTCGCTGGAGAGCATCCGCGAGGAGGTGGCAACATTCTTGTTGCAGATGCGTGGCGTGGCAACGGCGATATCATCCTCGTCGATGCGTAACACATCATTCTCGGAGGGACGTAGCCGTCTGCTTCAGCAGAGTTTCTATGCTACTCGCTCGGGAGATGTCGTTATAGATTTTATGCCAGGATGGATTATCGAGGATAACGCCACACGCTCTGCCTCGGATGCAGGTTATAACTACGACCGTAGAGTGCCGCTTATAATCTACGGCTGCGGAGCATCGGGTAGGTATACGCGTAAGGCGAACATAACAGAGGTAGCACCAACCATCGCCCAAATCCTCGGCATCGAGCAGCCTTGGGCCTCGACAGCAAACCCTCTCGAGGAGTGCGTAACAACAAAATAGATAATAAAAACTCAAAAATATGAATAACGACAAGATACAAGATGCTATTATCGAGGAGTTCTCGATGTTCGATGACTGGCTCGACAAGTACGACTACCTCATCAGCCTCAGCGAGTCGCTACCAATGATTGACCCCGCAAAACGCACCGAGCGTTACCTTATCGAGGGTTGTCAGTCGAGAGTATGGGTGGCTTCGGAGCTTAAGGATGGCAAGGTACTCTACTCGGCAGATAGCGATGCCATCATCACAAAGGGTATCATAGCACTGCTAATCAGAGTTATGAATGGCCGCACACCAGAGGAGTTGGCACACATCGACCTCTACTTCATCGACGCTATAGGTCTTGGTGAGAACCTCTCTCCAACACGTAGCAATGGTCTTCGCGCTATGATTTCACAGATGAAACTCGACGCTCTTGTATACACACAGCAACAAAACAACGCATAGTTATGACACCTGAAGAGATTCTAAATGTTGAGAAAAACATCGTTCTCACACTCAAGAATATTTACGATCCTGAGATTCCTGTCAATATCTATGACCTCGGTCTTATCTATGAGATAAACTTCGAGCCATCGGGTACGGCAGATATCATTATGACACTCACGGCTCCAAACTGTCCTATGGCAGATATGCTGCTTCAGGATATCCACCGCGAGGTGAGTAAGGTCGAGGGCGTACAGCGCGTGAATATCACCCTTACGTTCGAGCCACAGTGGGATAAGTCGATGATGTCGGAGGAGGCACTTATCGAGCTAAACCTCTTATAACGAGCCGTATGAACCAAAAGGGAGATGTCGTAACCCTCGACTCACTTATCGAGGGGCGCAAGTCGGAGCTTTGCTCGCACCTTGTGGCGAAGCTCTCGGATGATGATGTCCGCGACGTACTCTCCCGCCTCGGCTTTGAGCGTCTGCAACGTAAGGCCTTCGAGATTGAAAGGCACTACAAATCGGTGGATAACAATTGGTCACAGGTGACCTACCAACTTCTCTTGCGCTACCTTCTTGGTTCGTCCAATAAGAAGATGGTCGAGAAGCTGACCGCGAAGCTCCACCACAACATCCTTCTGCGCGAAAGCCATACCCTCGTAAACCTCGAGGCACTGCTTCTCGGCTGCGCAGGACTTCTGGAGCTCTACGCCGAGGATGAGTATATCCTACGCCTAAAGCAGGAGTTTCAGCACCTCGCAACGAAGTATAACCTCTCGTCGCTAAATGCCTCGGGATGGCGCCTTACGGGCATACACCTCAACAACCACCCGACGCTACGTCTTGCGCAGTTTGCCGCGTGTCTGCACCAAAATAGACTTAACATCCGCAGTTTTCTGGATTGCAAAAACAATAAGGATGTCGTAAATCTCCTCGCGTGCGAGACCTCGGAGTATTGGGTTGAGAAGGTGGCAATGTATAGCAAGGAGTCAAAGCCCGCGCGTAAGATTGGATATACCGCAAGTAACATCTTGGCTATCAACGCCATTGCACCACTGCTTTACACCTATAGCAACTATATCGAGTCGCAGATACTCTACGACACGGCACTTGAGATGTTGTATAACCTCACGCCCGAGGATAACCTCTACACACGTCAGTGGCAGAGAGAGAAGCAGATTGCTCACTGCGCCTTTGAGACGCAAGCACTCATACAACTTTCGACGGAGTATTGCAAACGTGGCCTATGCAACGAGTGTCCTCTTGCGCAACGCCTGATATCCAGAAACATAGAGCTATAGCAATAAAAAACTCGGGATAGTCGCTACTTCCCGAGTTTTTATTTTCTATGGAGTCCTCCTCCGTCGTTGCCTTGTGCGATTAGTCTATTGGCAGATGCACACACTCGATACCTACACGGCGGAGCAACTCAAGGCCCTCCTCCAAACGATAGGAGTCGCTGTATACCACACGCTTGATACCTGCCTGAATAATCAACTTCGCACACTCGATGCAAGGCGATGCGGTGATGTAGAGTGTCGAGCCGTCGCAGTTATTCGCGCTCTTGGCAACCTTAGTAATGGCATTCGCCTCGGCGTGAAGAACATAAGGCTTTGTCTTACCCATATCATCCTCACAGATGTTCTCGAAACCCGCAGGGGTACCGTTGTAGCCATCCGAGATAATCATATTATCCTTCACGATTAGCGCACCCACCTTACGGCGTACGCAGTATGAGTTCTCGGCCCATACGCGTGCCATCTGCAAATAGCGAATATCGAACTGTCGCTGTTTCTGCTCCTTATATCCCATAGTGTAATAGTGTTTTCTGTTTGGTTAATTGTTGCTCGCCATTTCGGTTAAAGCCACTCGCCGCCACCCCACTACACCCCAATTTCTTGTTAGAAGGGTGCAGATGTGGCCTCGATTAAGAGGCGGGGAGGATGGGACATACTTCAAATATTCCCCTCGCAACCCAATTTCTTGTTAGAAGTGGTCAGATACAACGCTCGGCAAAAGGGACTGCGATGGGCTGTACCTGAGCCCAATTTCTTGTTAGAAGGGTGCAGATGTGGCCTCGATTAAGAGGCGGGGAGGATGGGACATACTCGGGGTATTTCCCATTCTACCCAACGATTGAGAGGTCGCATATGCGCCCTTATCACAAGAAATTTTTATAGTTTGCCGTGACAATGCTTATACTTCTTACCCGAACCACAAGGACAAGGATCGTTACGACCAACGCTCTTATCAACCTTGATAGGCGCAGTCTTACCACGCTCACCCTGACCTGCCTGTGCCGCAGCTGCCATACGTGAAGCCTGAAGCTTGTTAACATCAATCTTCGAACGCTGCTCACGTGCCTGCTCCATACTCTGGCTGTTGTCGCGGATGTCGAGGTATACCTTGTTCAAGAGTGCCAAAACATCGCGGTTGATATCCTCCAACATCTTCGAGAAGAGCTGGAATGACTCGAGCTTATAGATAAGGAGTGGGTCCTTCTGCTCGTAGGTAGCATTCTGAACGCTCTGACGCAAGTCATCCATCTCGCGGAGATGCTCACGCCAAGCGTCGTCGATAGTTGTAAACAACGCCACCTTGGCAAATACGCGATATACCTCCACACAGTCGCTATCCTTACACTTCTGCATCTCAACAGGGATAGAGTAACGCAAGCGGCCATCGGTGAATGGGAATGCCAAACGTGCCGACATATTGTTCTCAAACTGCTCGTAGTAGCGCTGCATATTTGGACGAAGGATATCTGCAAAGGCCTTTGCCTTACGCTCGTAGAGCGCTGTAAGGTCGGCAACGATAGCCTCGATAATATCCTTTGGCTTCATCTTATCGTACTGCTCCTCGAGGATTGTGGTGTCGAGAGCCACCTCGCGCAACAAGTCGAACTTAAACTCCTCGAACGAGCAACCCTCGTGAGTCTCCACGAACTTGATAGCATAGTCGTAGCGGAGGTTGTTAAGGTCGATATCAATACGCTCGCCATAGAGTGCGTGGCGACGGCGTGTGTAGATAACCTCACGCTGTGAGTTCATAACATCATCATACTCCAACAAGCGCTTACGGATACCGAAGTTGTTCTCCTCAACCTTCTTCTGCGCGCGCTCAATAGCCTTGGTCATCATACCAGCCTGGATAACCTCACCCTCCTGGATACCCATCTTATCCATCAACGATGCGATACGGTCCGAGCCAAAGAGACGCATAAGCTTATCCTCCAACGATACGAAGAACTGCGAAGAACCTGGATCACCCTGACGTCCTGCACGACCACGCAACTGACGGTCTACACGACGGCTCTCGTGGCGCTCCGTACCGATAATTGCCAAACCACCCTTCTCCTTAACCTCTGGAGTAAGCTTGATATCGGTACCACGGCCCGCCATATTTGTAGCGATAGTAACCTGACCACTGCGGCCCGCCTCGGCAACAATCTGCGCCTCGAGCTGGTGCTGCTTTGCGTTCAATACATTATGCTTGATGCCGCGAATCTTAAGCATACGGCTCAACAACTCCGAAATCTCAACAGATGTAGTACCTACCAACACTGGACGGCCTGCCTCTACCATCTTCTCAATCTCGGCGATAACAGCGTTATACTTCTCGCGCTCGGTCTTATAAACCAAATCCTCGCGGTCATCGCGAATAACATCCTTATTTGTTGGGATTACCACAACATCGAGTTTGTAGATGCTCCAGAACTCCGAAGACTCGGTCTCGGCAGTACCTGTCATACCCGCCAACTTGTGATACATACGGAAGTAGTTCTGAAGCGTAATAGTTGCGAAGGTCTGCGTAGCATCCTCCACCTTCACATTCTCCTTCGCCTCGATAGCCTGGTGAAGACCATCCGAGTAGCGACGGCCCTCCATAATACGACCTGTCTGCTCGTCAACAATCTTTACCTTGTTGTCGATAAGCACATACTCAACCTCCTTCTCGAACATAAAGTATGCCTTAAGAAGCTGATTCATAGTATGTACGCGCTCCGCCTTAACAGAGTACTCCGACAAAAGCTCATCCTTGCGCTGCGCACGCTCCTCGTGTGAGAGCTCCTTATTCTGCTCCAACTCCGCAATACGCGCACCGATATCTGGCAATACAAAGAAGCCCTCCTCGCCAAAACGCTTCGATGCTACCTCGTGGCCCTTATCAGTAAGGATGAGGGAGTTCATCTTCTCGTCGTGAACAACGAAGTTGTCGTCGGTAATCTCTGGCATACGACGCTCGTTATCCTGCATATAGATATTCTCAGTCTTCTGCAAGAGCACCTTCACACCTGGCTCCGAGAGGAACTTAATCAACGCCTTGTACTTTGGCATCGCCTTGTAGGCACGCAACAAGAGCTTACCAGCCTCCTCCATCTGTCCCTCGTTGTAGAGACGCTTCGCCTCGGCAACATCCGATGACGACATCTTGCTCTGAAGGTCGTAGATATACTTGGCAGCGGGCTGATACTCCGCAAAGAGCTGATCGCCCCCCTTTGGCACAGGACCAGAGATGATAAGTGGCGTACGTGCATCGTCAATCAACACCGAGTCGACCTCATCGACAATAGCATAGTGGTGCTTGCGCTGCACAAGGTCCTTAGGCTGCGACGCCATATTATCACGCAAGTAGTCGAAACCAAACTCGTTGTTCGTACCGAAGGTAATGTCGGACATATAGGCCTTGCGACGCTCCGCAGAGTTAGGGCGTGTGTTGTCGATACAAGCTACCGAGAGGCCGTGGAACTGATACATAGGGCCCATCCACTCGGCATCACGGCGTGCGAGGTAGTCATTAACAGTAACCACGTGAACACCCTTACGAGCAAGGGCATTGAGGAACACAGGCAATGTAGCGACAAGTGTCTTACCCTCACCCGTAGCCATCTCGGCGATACGACCCTTGTGGAGTGCCACACCACCAAAGAGCTGAACGTCGTAGTGTACCATATCCCACTTAATGACATTACCACCAGCTGTCCACTGCGAGCTATAGATAGCCTTGTCATCCTCGATACGTACCAAGTCGGCACGCTCTGCAGCTAGGTTACGGTCGAAATCGTTAGCCGTTACCACCACCTCATCATTCTCGGCGAAGCGGCGTGCTGTATCCTTCATAATTGCGAAGGCCTCTGGGAGAATCTCCTCGAGCTTCTGCTCAATCTTCTGGTCGATACGCTTTGTAGCCTCGTCGATATCCTTCGAGATACGCTCCTTATCCTTGAGCGAGGTCTCCGCAAGCTCAAGGCGCTGCTTGTTATCCACGATGCTCTTCTCATCCTCAGCAATAAAGTCGGCAATAGCCTGGCTCAACGCCGCAGAACGAGCGCGAAGCTCATCGTTTGAGAGTGCTGATATCGAAGGGTAGATAGCCTTAATCTTCTCGACATAAGGCATAATTTCCTTGCGGTCCTTGTCGGCCTTTGAGCCGAAAAAGAGCTTAATAACTTTTGATAAAATATCCATATCTATATTCTTTGTTTTCTTGTTACTCTGTATATCAACTTATGTATTACATACATAACGCGCAAAGATAATAAAAAATTTGGCAAACAGCAATAATTTCTCGCCGATATTACAAAAAGAGATACCCTCGGAATAGCACAAGCGTACATCCCGAGGGTATTAATTCCTAAAAATTCTCGCTATATCGCAGAGTTATCGGTGCATTGGTGGAGGACCGAATGGAGGCATACCACCCTTCTTGCCCATACCATCATAGTCATCGATATTCTTCGAACCACCCTTACCAAAGTAACGGAGGTTATAGTTGAACTGAACAGTGAAGTAGCGACCTACAACGCTATTCCAGCTATTCTGCGTATAACCGCTACCTACGGTACGTGCGAACGCCGAGTTCTGGTTAAGAAGGTCGTTAACACCTACAAGAACCTCACCCTGCTTATTTTTGAAGAGCTTCTTACCGAGGTATACGTTACAGATGAGGTAATCCTCGTTGTACTTATCCGTGAAGCCGATATACTGGTTGTAGTTCACAGCTGCGGTGAGCGTGAAGCCCTTCCAGAATACCCACTTTAGAGTACCTGATGCCGAGTGGTTGAAATACTGGTTGAAGTCACCACGACCTGCAAGCGACTGACGAGCCTCGTTATAAGCACCATTCCACTGAAGTGTGAAGTCTATATTCTCCGAGATATTACTACCGAGTGAGAGCATAGCATCGTAGCCCATATTCGAGGTTATGTTAATCTTCTGGTCAATCATCGAAGGGGTACGTGACCAGCTAACACCCGCCATAACATTAAGGTTACACTTAATAGGATTGATTGGGAAGCCATAGCTAAGGTGTGTACGTACCGACGCATAACCATCCATATTCTGGTACGTAGAGTACTGAAGAGGAGTGTATGGGTTACCATCGCTGTTCAAAGGTACGTTAGGCATCTGCTCCGCAGTAGGGTTATAGATTACCGACTGACCAATGTAGTCCTGTGTAAGCTGCGTTGAGAACATCCACATAAAGGTACGTCCCTTCTCGATATTCGAGAGCGTATAGTGGAAGTTGATGCGGTGTGTATATGACGAGCGAAGGTCCTTGTTACCCACCGAGATAAACTGCACGTTTGTCAAGTCGGGCACCTCCTGCAAGTTACGCACATCGGGATTCTGCGTATATGAACTTATGAATACGCGAATAGTGTTCTGTGGGTTGAACGCCACGTTACCCATAAGGAAGTAGGTCACGTTGTCGTAGTCGCGCTTGATACTCTCACCACGGCTCATAGCATCGAGCATCGAGTGCTGATAGTAGACATTGGCAATGAAGGTGTTACGCTGCTTGGAGTAGCGGAAACCTGGACCTACGCGATGCTCCATATTTGTGCTTGTGGTAAGCGACGAGAGCTGCGCATCAGGCTCTCCGGCAATCACATAGTCATCACCCGTGATATACGAACGCTTATCAATCTCCTGATCCTCGTAGTCGAAACGATACTGAAGGCTCACCTGTGAGTTCTGCGACACAGGCTCGGTATATGTCACATTCGCACTCATATCATTCTGGCCCTGAGGAGTATAAGATGCGATATACTGCTCTGGCTCACCCGCCTTACGGATAGAGTAGCTATTGGTCCACGACTCTGGAGTCTGACGTGTAGAGTAGCGACCATCAACAGTAATTGTACGACCTGGCTTGCCAATCTTCACGCGATACTGCAAGAACTCGCTGAAGCGATATGCACGCGACGAGCCCTCCGAGCCATTGTGAATCATCTCATACTCAAGGCCTTTAATCTCGGCACTCTCACCCGAAAGCTCGCCATACTGCTGGCTATAAGGGTCATTGCCCTGAACACTAAAGTTCGTGCGCGACATAAGCGACATATTATCATTAATCTTCCAGTCGAGACGAAGATTAAGACGGTGGTTGAAGTTATGAGTCTCCGACTCACCCTCCTGAATAAGGTGATCCTCAGGCGATGGAGCCTCGTACCACTTCTCAAGAAGGCTCTTATTGCGAGTCTTGGTATCGTTATAGAAGTACGAACCGTTCAACTTAACCTTATCATCCTTACCCCACGAGTCGGAGTACTGAACACCGATAGAGCCTACACGTGCCACACCACTCTGTGGGCGCACCATATATCGACCTACGCCACGGCCTGGGCCCATACCGCCTCCGCCGCCACCTGTAACGCCGAGGATATCCTCGAACGAGAAGTTCTGCTGGTTTACGTTGTTGAATAGACCAATAACCGACACACGGCTCGAGCCCTGGAAGACATTTACGTTACCTCCGAGGTTGAACTTATGGTGTGATGTAACACCCTCAACCTCTGGCTGATACACATCAGGATTCTGGAACTGGAACTCCGCAGGCGAGCCATCTACATCAGGCTGATATCCATAGCCACCATAGAGCTTACCAAAGACACCCTGACGCATATTCGAGTGGGTTACGATATTGATAGCCTTATATCCCTCGCCATCGTCCATACCCGAGAACTCGGCATTATCCGAGAGCTTGTTGAAGACCTCGATACGGTCTACGGCCTGCGCTGGCAGAGAGTTCAACGCCGTAGATACATCCTCGCCGAAGAACTCCTTACCGTCAACAAAGATTTTCTTAACCTGCTCACCCTGCGCCTCTACCTGACCATTCGAGATTGTGATACCAGGCATCTTCTTCAAGAGGCCCTCCACGTCGGCATCCGAAGCTACCTTAAACGCCGCAGCGTTGTAGGCTACAGTATCACCATTCTGCGAGGTGCGCAACGCCTGTACCTCCTTGACAACCATATCAATAGCTACGGCCTCAGGTTTTAGCTCCACAACACCAAGGTCTACGTTTGCCTTCGCAACACTAACACTCTGAGTGATAGTCGTATAGCCAATAAACGCAATGGTCACCTCATACTCTCCAGGTGTAACACCCGTAACTGTCGTAGCACCTTGAGCGCCCGATACCGAGTGGCGACGCTTGTCGGTTTTAGGGTCGATGACCTCCATAATCGCACCGATGATACCCTCTTTGGTCTCGGCATCGACAATCTTCGCAGTTATCTTGACACTTTGTGCCATCGCAGGGATTGCTATGCAGAGCATAACAAACAGAGCTAAAAATCTTTTTGTCATATCTATATTTTCTGTTATTTCTATGTATATGCTTTTCGCTCTGCGAAAATAGTGTTTTTTTTCGTATTACGCTACACTTTGGGGGTGAAACGGCAAAATTGGGTGGTCAACCGTACAAAAAGCGAAAAGTGAACGGCAAAACCGTTCACTTTTTCTTGATTATCACCTACTAACTACCAGCGACGTGGAGCTGGAGGAGGTGGAGGAGTACCTGGGCGGTGTGGGTTACCGAAGCCTGGGTGAGGTCTTCCGCCGTGACCCTTGTGATAATCACACTTCTTGTTACCCTTGCACTTCTTGCACTCGCGAATCTTCTTTGCGTGCTTCTCACAGCAACGGCACTCGCCCTTGTGATACTTATGGTCTGGGTGGTGACCAGGACATCCTCCGCGGTACTCGCCGTGGTGATGATTACCAGAAGGGCCGCCTACATTTATTGCTACGAAAGCTCCGCCATTACCAACGCCAAACATTGCGCCTGAAGGTCTACGAGCTGAATCATTTGCTGAAGCTGAAGCTACTGCCATCACCGATAGCATAAGAGCCAAAAACATAATCTTTTTCATAATAGTAAATTTTATGGGTTATACCTCTGTTTTCTTAGTACAAAGGTACAACCCATATCTACGATTTGCTCCTAACCCCTCGGCCAAACGACCATTGTGGCGGTTGAAACGGTATTTAGTCGGCGTGAACTGACTGCAGCCAACTCTTAAATTCAGGCACTCGAGCCTTAGAAATGATGATTCTCTCGGGAGTTTCGAGCGTCAGGTTAAGCGCCAAGCGGCTTCCAAACCACACTGCGATATCCTTTACAGCGCGACGTGAGACAATAAACTGGCGATTTGCGCGGAAGAAACGCTCCGATGATAGCTGCTGGCTTAGCGACTCGAGAGTCTTATCCACAGGATAGGTGTCGCCCTTGAGCGTAGTAACCGTAACACGCTCCTCCGAGGTGTAGAAGAACGCCACGTCGTCAGCCGTAACGGGAATCAACTTATCCTTATATCGTAGTAGCAGAGTCTGCACCGCCTCGCCCTGCACCTCACGCACCATCTTCTCGCGATTATCCTGCTGCGCCGAGCGCTCCGAAGCGGTTAGTCTGTCGAGTTTCTCAAGCGCACGACGAAGTTCCTCCTCCTTGAATGGCTTAAGGAGATAGTCGATGCTATTTACCTTGAAGGCCTGAAGCGCATACTCATCGTAAGCCGTCGTAAAGATAATCGGGATATTGACATCGACACTCTGGAAGATACGGAACGACTCGCCATCTGCGAGGTGGATATCCATAAAAATCACATCTGCCTCAACACCTTTCGCGAAGCAAGCCACCGACTCCTCGACCGACTCCAACACATCGACAACCTCTATATCTGGCTCTATAGACGTAAGCATACTGCGTAGGTTCACCGCCGCAGCAGTCTCATCCTCAACGATTATAACTCTTCTCATATCGTACTACTTTTTCTGGAGTGGCAAACGCACCATAAAGCGCTCCTGCTCATCAATAATCTCTATATCGCGGCCCGTAACAATCTGCCATCTGCTACGAAGATTCTCAAGACCTATGCCCGTAGATGGCTCCACATCGAGCTTCGGATGCTTCGGATTTTCAATCTCCAACACACCATCCTTAACACGAATAGCTACGTGCAGCGGGTTCTTCGTCGTGATGCTATTATGCTTCACTGCATTACCAATAAGCGGTTGCAGCGACAACGCGGGCAGCGTCCAATTCTCATACATCGGGTCGATGTCGATATCGAAGAAGAGCTTATCGGCATAGCGTATCTTAAATAAATATATGTATGCCTCGGCAAAAGTCATCTCATCCTTAAGCATCGTCTCGCCCGACTGACCATTCTGGATGATATAGCGGAAGGTATACGAGAGCTGCTCGATATACTCCAACGCACGCTCCTCATCTCTCTCGCGCACAAGCATCGAAAGTGAGTTTAGCGAGTTAAAGAAGAAATGGGGATTAATCTGTCCCACAAGCATATTGTAGCGCGTCGAGAGATTCTCAGTCTTAAGGCGCTCATTCTCCACGACCATCATCTGACGCTGCTGCATAAGGGTATATATATAGGAGTAGAGTGCCGACACAACCAACATAAAGAGCGTCTTGGTGAGTACCACCAGATAGACATTATCGCGCAGATGGCTGTCGAAGAAGAATACGATACGCATCATACCATCCTTGAACGACATAACAGGGGCGAAGTATATCGCAACACCCGTCACCAATATCGCCAACGTAGTAACCTGAAGGTAGTACGCCGCCAAGGACTTTGCACTCGCGCGGAGCGCCACAAAGATATAGATGAGCAAGAACGACAGCAAAGCATAGTAGGCAATCTGCCACACGAACTCCACAGTACGACTTGGGCGGTCGTAAATCATATCGAGCGAGAAGGCCTCGCCGTTACGCATCACAACATTATCAAGACGTGGATGCGCACCCATAATATTCTCGGGGATATCTCGAGGCTCGCGAGTTGTGAAGGTCAGCGTATCGCCATCCTGTAGCTTCATAGTCCTTACCTGCCACGCTGTGACATAGGTACTATCACGCATCTCGCAGTCGCAGACGATATATCCGTGCATATCTCTCGAGAGATGCAACACACCTTCGTTATGTTGACTCTCATCAACGTCATACACACGCTCTCCCGCACCCTGGTCGGTGATAATCGGCACCAGAAGGTACGAAAAGTTGATGACAAGGCTCAACGCCAACGCAATGACGACGTGGGGCAGTATGCTATTTTTCCAGTTCACCCTATTTATTTTAAAGATTTTCTACTCCTCGTACCAAGAGGCATATACACGATAGTCGCGTGCCGTGCGCTTGATAATCTCCTCACGCTGCTCTGGGGTTACATCCTTCACCTTCTTGGCTGGCACACCTGCATATACAGAGTTTGGCTCGAGCTTCTGATTCGAAAGCACGAGAGCGTTTGCCGCTACGATACATCCTGTACCCACTACAGCATTATCAAGAATCGTTGCACCCATACCGATAAGGCAGTCATTCTCGATAACCGCGCCGTGAATCACAGCGTTGTGGCCCACCGACACGAAGTCGCCGATGTGTGTCTGCGAAGGGTTCTTCGAGCCATCGTAGAGGGTATGGATAACCACACCATCCTGAATATTCGAGTTATTACCAATGGTAATAGCATTTACATCGCCACGAAGCACCGCGTTGTACCAAATCGAGCAGTTCTCGCCAATCTTGACATTACCAAGAATTGTCGCATTCTCCGCCACCCACGTATCGTTACCAATCTCGGGCATATAGCCACGAACCTTTCTAATCAAAGCCATAGTTTTTGTTAATTATTTGTTTTCCTGTTGTTTACACTCATCCCAATACATATCCATCTCCTCGAGCGACATCTCGTGAAGGCTCTTGCCAAGCTCCTCGGCCTTCTGCTCCACGTAGCCAAAGCGACGGATAAACTTCTTATTTGTACGCTCCAACGCACCCTCAGGGTCGATGCCATACAAACGGCAAGCGTTGATAAGCGCGAAGAACAAATCGCCTATCTCGTCCGTGAGATACTCCTGATTCTTCGCCTCAATCTCAGCATCTATCTCCATAAGTTCCTCACGCACCTTTGCCCAGACATCCTCGCGCTTCTGCCAATCGAAGCCCGTTGCAGCAGCCTTCTCACCAATGCGGAACGCCTTAACCATTGCAGGCAGTGACTGTGGCACACCACCCAGCGCACCACTCTTACGCTTCTTCTTGCGGAGTTTCAGAGCCTCCCAATTCTGCTTCACCTCCTCGGGTGTATCGGCGTGAATATCGCCATAGACGTGAGGGTGGCGGTAGATAAGTTTGTCGCACACGCCATTAGCAACATCGGCATAGTTGAACGCACCAGCCTCGTCGCCCATCTTCGAGTAGAAGACTACGTGAAGCAACAAATCGCCAAGTTCCTCCTTGATGCCCTCCATATTTTTGTCGGTGATAGCATCCACCAACTCATAGGTCTCCTCAATAGTATTATTACGTAGGCTATCGAACGTCTGCTCCCTATCCCAAGGACACTCCGCACGGAGTCTATCCATAACCTCCAAGAGTCGCGCCGTTGCCAACTCTGCCTCTTTCATATCCATATATCTATCAATTATTTACGTTTAATATCTCTGAACGGAAGCTTCAGTACGCCGAAGAATGCCTCGCCGAAGATTCCTGATGACATCTTTGATGTTCCCTCCTCGCGGTCTATGAAGATAATCGACACCTCGCCAATCGAGAAGCCAAGACGCCACGCCGTATACTTCATCTCAATCTGGAAGCCATAGCCATTCATCGCCACACGGTCGAAGTCGATAGCCTCCAGCACCTCACGGCGATAACCTACAAATCCCGCCGTAGCATCCGCCACAGGCATACAGGTG
>JAFYRB010000092.1 GCA_017559615.1 Alistipes sp.
CATACTGCGTTGCTTACGTTCACTTCAACAAGAAGCTTGGTACTATCCTTGGTTTCAACAAGCCAGTTGACGAGGAGGTTGCTAAGAAGATCGCTATGCAGGCTACAGCTATGGCTCCACTCTCAATCGACGAGAACGACTGCCCAGCTGAGGTTGTAGAGAAGGAGAAGGCTATCCAGATGGAGATGATGAAGCAGGATCCTAAGAACGCTAACAAGCCAGACGCTATTCTTGAGAAGATCGCTGAGGGTAAGATGCGTAAGTTCTTCGAGGAGAACACTCTTCTTAACCAGTGCGTAGTTGGTGAGAAGGAGTCTATCCGCGAGTTCCTCCAGCGTGCTGACAAGGAGGCAACTGTTGTTGCTTACAAGCGTTTCGCTCTTGAGGCATAATTCTTCGGAATTATAAGGTAGCTTTTGCTACCGCTATGATAAATCCCGACAATGTGTGGTACTTTGAGTACGGCAATTGTCGGGATTGTTGTATACGTACGATTACGATACCGCCAAAAAAACAACTATCGCGAGTCTTGTAACCCGCGATAGCGCATATAGAGCGTGTGACTCTACTATAGCTCCGTCTTCCACAGACCGTGAAGATTGCAGTACTCATATACTGCTACGGGCTTCTGGTCGCCAATATAGATGATAGCCTCAGGCTTGTCCGTAAGGTCCACCTTGATACCGCCATTCTCCATCTCAACGTATATGAATGCGATATGGTGTGCGGCCTCCATAGGGTGTGCTACACTACCTACCTCGACCTTCATACGCTTATCGTCGAGCATTGTCACCACAGGAACGTGCTTCTCGTTGCTCGCATCTACGGTGTTTGGCACAAGCTCCTCCATCTTCTTGCCGCAGCACATAACGGGAACTTTCGAGTCTACAAGTTTTACTACTACATTGCCACAAGTCTCACATTTATAAAATTTAGTTGTCATAATATTCAGTTTTTAATGGTTTATACTTTTTTTATCTTTCCTGGTACAAAAATAATGCAATAAAATGGTTTAATCAAACAGATAATATCTATCTTTGTATTGATAAAATCTATAACTATGACACTACAACAATTGGAGTATATCGTTGCGGTAGATGAGCACCGCCACTTTGTACGCGCTGCCGAGTCGTGTGGCGTTACGCAGTCTACGCTATCGTCGCTAATTCAGAAGCTCGAGACGGAATTAGATGTTGTAATCTTTGACCGTGCGTGCCATCCTATTGAGCCTACGGCACTTGGTAGGGAGATTATCGCGCAGGCACGTGTGGTATTGTACAACGCCTCGCAGATGGAGGAGCTTGTCTCGACGCATAAGGAGCTGGCCGTTGGTAATATCTCGCTTGGTGTAGCATCGACGATTGCGCCGTTTATCCTACCACGTCTCTTTAGCTATATGCAGAAGAATCATCCCGATGTGGTGCTTCACGTTGAGGAGGCTCGTGTCGAGACGCTGAAGGCGAAGTTGCAGCGTGCGGAGTTGGATGTGGCTATCTTGGCAATGCCCGTTGCGGAGGAAAACCTTCTGGAGATACCTATCTTTAAGGAGCGATACGTGGCGTATGTCTCTTCGGAGTGTGATTTGTATGGCTCGCAGAGTCTTGATACGCAGACTCTGCGTGCGGATGATATATGGGTATTGGGCGAGAGTTACTGCCCAAATGTGGAGCAGTTCCCATTCTGTGTGCGTGATATCTCGTCGGTGTCAATCTACGCTGCGGGAAGCATCGAGACGCTGATGCGTATCGTGGATGAGAATGGCGGTTATACGATTATCCCAGAGCTTCAGCTGCAACTTATGAGCGATGCGAGCCGTAATAATGTGCGTGAATTGTATAACCCTGTGCCAGGTCGTGAGGTGGCATTTGTCGTACGTCGCGACTTTGTGCGTCAGCGAATGCTCAATATTCTTGCCGATGCCATTAAGAGCATCATCCCCGAGGAGATGATTGATGAGCGACTTAAGAAGTTTGCGATTAAGTTATAAATGGTTGAGGTTGTCCAACAAGTTCGTGGACAACCTCTTTCACCAAACAAACACTTATACTTAACTAATCTAATACGAGGGGCTATTTGAGGAGTGTTGAGTTGATAATCTCCTTAAGTTCGCCCTTTGTCTTTCCACCCGCCTGAATGATAGGCGTTTCACCCATAGGGATATATACAAGAGTAGGAATCGAACGCACGCGGAATAACTTTGCAAGGTCTGCCTCATCATCAACGTTCACCTTGTAGATGTCTACCTTACCAGCGTACTCCTCCGCAAGCTCGTCGATGATTGGCGAAAGACGTTGGCAAGGACCACACCACGATGCGTAGAAGTCTATTATCGCAGGCTTCGAGCCCTTAAAGTTCCAACCGTTAGCCATATCCGCAATATTGGCAATGCGATTCTCAAAACCACCCTTTGTTAAATGTATAGCTGACATATTTTTATCTGTTTTTAGTTATTACTCTCTTTTCGTACTGCAAAAATAGAGCAACTTTTCGAATCTATCAAACAGATAAAACCGAACGACGTATTGAGAAAAACGATGAGATAGGTGGACTATTAAACTCTCTTGGCCACAAACCACGGGTTGTCGAGCGACTCCTTATTATATAATAGCGGCTCGCCCGCGGGGTAGGAGCTTGTGAGACCTCCCGACTCCGAGAGGATAAGTTCTCCTGCGGCGGTGTCCCACTCCGAGGTTGTTGTGGTGCGAATATAGTAATCGACCGTACCTTCGGCCAAAAGGCAGAATTTATAGGAGCTTCCCTGCTCGATAATCTCAAGGTCGGGATGCTTGGTGCGAAGAGTGTCGATATGTTGGTGTGTTTCAGCTGTTTGATGTGAGCGCGATACGGCAACGCGATAGTTGCTATGCTCGGCTAACTCCAACGGCAGCTGATGGATATTGGCGTGAATATCCGAATAAGTGTAGTGTGCATCCTCCAAAGGTGCAACATCATACATCACCCACGCTCCGAAGCCACGCTCGGCGATATACATCTTGTGGTGGTAGGGGACATAGACAATGGCGCTGATACATATATTGTTAAGCATTAGCGCAATGTTCACCGTAAACTCGTTATTGCCCTTGATGAACTCCACGGTGCCATCCAGCGGGTCTACCAACCAGAATAACTCCCAGTTGCGGCGCTCCTCATAGAGCATCTCGCGTCCCTCCTCCGAGAGTATAGGGATGCGTGTTTGTCCGAGAGCCTCTTTTATGGTGTTGTGCGCAACACGGTCGGCAATGGTGATGGGCGTGTGGTCGCTCTTAAGCTCTACATCATAGTCGTCGCTATGCTTGTATATCTTCATAATTGCGGCACCCGCACGCACTGCGGCATTGAGCTGTTGCTCAAGGAGATACTCTCTGGTCTTTGGCTCTATGTCGTTGGATGTGTGTTGGTACTCAACAACTCGGGACTCTTGGTGCATCATTGTCGTTACATTTTTTTCAAAGTTACGAAAAAGTTTCGATATTTGCAATTAATAAGTTGCTATTCGAACAACGATTTTCGATAGGCTAAAATTATGCCACGGATAAAAATGCGCGTAAAAGTTTAAAAAGGAGGTCGAAACTCTTTGTAGAATAGAAATATTGTTGTATATTTGCCGCGCTAAACACATTAATTTTAGATAAATGTACGTAATAGTAGAGATCGCAGGTCAGCAGTTTAAGGCTGAGAAGGGTCGTAAGCTCTATGTTCACCGTCTCCAGGGAGAGGAAAACTCTACCTTGAGCTTCGACAAAGTCCTGCTTGTAGACAACGACGGTCAG
>JAFYRB010000093.1 GCA_017559615.1 Alistipes sp.
AGCGACCCTCCTCCTCCGACCAGAAACGCTTTGTTCTCAAGTTTGGAGAGAACTTACGCTTGCTGCGGATGTGCGAGTGAGAAACATTGTTACCCACCATCGCTACCTTGCCAGTGATTTCACAAACTTTCATTGTACTTAATTTTAAACTTAAGTGCCACCGTGGCACAAAAGCGCACAAAGATACACAAATTTTCTCAATCTGCAAGCATTAGGCTGCCACTTTTATGCTATTTATAGCTAAAACATAGGGTTACACCGCAAAAAAAGCAATGTAACCCCGTAAGATTTACCCAACGTCGTGGCTATAGCTTGCCCTGGTTGCGAAGAAGATAGCGGTATACTGCCACCTCCTCGGCATCGCCCATCTCCTTGCCCTCTACGTCGGAGAGTTTTACGCATAGCTCCTTTGGCTTGCGCGCGTTGATTTGGCAAGAGGAGAGCTTCATAACGATATTACAAGAGGCGTGGCCAGTGTCGCAGGTGAGGTTGGTGCCGATACCGAACATACACTTAATCTTGCCCTCGCACGCCTGCTTAATCTGCACGCACTTCTCGAAGTTGAGCGAGTCGCTAAAGACGATAGACTTGGTCATAGGGTCGATACCGAGCTCCTTGTAGCGCTTGATAGCCAGGTCGATAAAGGCGATAGGGTCGCCCGAGTCGTGGCGCACACCGTCGAAGAGGCTGGCGTGCTTCTTTGAGAAGTTGTTGAAGAAGACCTCCGAGCCGAAGCTATCTGTAAGGGCTGTGCCGAGGTAGCCATCGTAGACCTTTACCCAGTCCTCCATAGTGAGGTAGTTGGCATTTCGTGGACCACCATTCACCGCGGCGATAAACATCGGAAGCTCGTGAGGGTAGGTGCCTATCATCTTCATATCGAGCTCCATAGCAAGGTGGCAGTTAGATGTGCCAGTGCAGCCGCAAGGGTTATTTTTGAGGTGCTTAACAACCATACGCTGCACATCGTACGAGAAGCGGCGGCGTGTGCCGAAGTCGGAGAAGACGATACCATTCTCGCGAGCAATCTGCTCCTTCTTCTCGAGGCGAGCAATCATAGCCTCGGCATCGTAGCTGTTGCGTAGGTGGAAGAGCTCCGATACGGTGGCAAGGATTGGAATCTCGTACAATGTCACCTTATACATAAAGTCGGTGACGTTGATCTGCAGGTGGTGCTCCTCGTCGAGCCACACGTTAATCTTTGAGGCATCGAAGCGGAAGCCATTGAGCCACTCGAAGTAGTTCTGTGGTATATATTTGCAGTTTTTAATCATATACTGGAACTCATCCTCCGAGAGGGCGATGCGCTCCAAGGCCTTTAGCTCGGCCTTAAGGTCCTCGAGGAAGTCCTCGTCGAACTCGGTCTTTGCGCGGTCGTTGAATGTAAATGTACCGATAGCCTCTGGGTAGAGTTTGAAGTAGGCGTACGAAGTGGTGAACTTGTACAGGTCGGTGTCTAAGATTGAGCGTATCATAGTATTAGTAGTTAGTTTTATCGCTGTTTTGTTAATTCTTCGTATAGCATCTCGATGGCGTATGCCGAGGCGCGCGAGATAATCTGACTGCGGTCGGTGCCTGAGTTGCGCATTATGGCGCGACTGCCCTCGGGGGTGGCGATAGCCATCCATACCGTGCCTACGGGCTTATGCTTCGAGCCGCCACCAGGGCCTGCGATGCCCGTTGTGGCAATGGCGTAGTCGGCACCCGTGATGCGGCGCACACCCTCAGCCATCTCCAAGGCTACGACCTCGCTCACAGCACCAAAGCAAGCCAAGCTTACGGGGTCCACACCTAAGACATTGGCCTTGACCTCGTTGGAGTAGGCTACAACGCCGCCCAAGAAGTAGGTCGAAGCGCCCGCCATAGCGGTAAACTTCGAGGCTATAGCACCTCCCGTGCAGCTCTCGGCCACTGAGAGGGTCTTGCCTCTCTCAGTGAGGATGCGGTGTACCTGTTGCTCCAGGGTAGCACCCTCGAAGCCCACGATGTTATCCCCAATAATGGTGCGTAGGGCATCAAATTGCGATGCTATCTCGCTCTCTGCCATCGCCTTATCTACCTCGTAAGCTGAGAGGCGTAGGCGCACCACGTTGGGTGCTGGTAGGTAGGCAAGGTGTAGCCACTCTGGCAGGGCATCCTCCCAGCCCTCGATGCGCTCGGCGAGCAACGACTCGGGGATGCCGCGTGTTATAAGCGTGGAGTGGACAATGCTTGGCAGGGTATAGCGCTCCTTAAGGCGTGGGATAACCTCATCCTCCATAAGGTGCTCCATCTCAAAGGGTACACCTGGCAACGATATAAGTGCGCCACCGCGTGGGGTGTCGAACCACATACCTGGCGCTGTGCCGTGGGCATTGTGGAGTACGGTGCAACACTTAGGTAGCATCGCCTGACCGCGATTTAGCTCGGTGAAGGGTATGCCTCGACGCTCCAAGAGGGTGCGTATATGCTCACCCTCGGTGGTGTTGTACTCAAGCTCGGAGCCAAACATCTGGGCAAGGGTATGCTTCGTGATATCATCCTTCGTAGGTCCAAGACCTCCCGTAACGATAACTATATCCGCGGTGTTCATAGCCTCGCTAAGGGTATCGACGATAACGCTCCTCGTGTCGCCTATAGATAGCTTCTTAAAGATGGTGATACCGATGTTGTTTAGGTGCTTGGCGATAGAGACGCTGTTGGTGTCTACAATCTGACCTATAAGTATCTCATCACCAATGGTTATAATCGTTGCATTCATACCTTACAATTCATTTTTGATACGCTTAGCTCCCTTTTTGAGGAGTCTAAAACCATTCTCTCTGATGCCCGAGTTGAGGGCCACAAGTGAGGCTCCCGCGCGCATCATATCCTCGATATCGCTCTCTGTCATCACACCTCCCGAGCCGATGATAGGGTAGTTGTGCTCGGTGCGCTCGGCGATGTAGTGTACCACCTCTATGGCGCGCTTGGTGAGCAAAGCTCCCGTGGCAGCACCCTTCTGCTCAGGCATAAGGTCGAGCGAGCCCGCCACAGCCTCGATGCCATCGAGAGGGGTCTCGATAAGGATGTCGATGACGGTATCAAGCTCCTCCTGACTTAGGTCGGGCGATATCTTTAATAATATAGGACGGTAGTCGAGCTGACCACGACGGAACTCGAATAGAGGCTCCACGATGCTGAGTATCTCCTCGCGTGTGCGTGGCACAAAACGCTTGGCTGCGGTGTTGCAGGCTATGTTGATGACGAAGAAGTCGACATACTGATACATATTACGGAATACGCGCAGATACTCCTTCGGAGCGTTGTCCACGTGTGAGGCTGTGAGCTTGCCGATGTTGCAGGCTATGACTAACTCCTTGGTGTGCTTGTTGCGCTTGCGTACCTTGCCCAGGGCGTACTCCATACCGCGACTCGGATATCCCGCATTGTCCACAAAGGACTTCACCTTGCCCAGACGCTTAAAGCGTGGGCGTGGCGTACCTGGCTGAGGACGAGGCACTACCGAGCCTATCTCCACAAAGCCGAAGCCGAGTGCCGATAGCTCTGTGAGCCTATCACCATTGGCATCGAAGCCTGAGCCTACGCCTATAGGATTGCGAAAGTGGATGCCAAAGACCTCGCGCTCGAGACCCATCTTGTTGGGGGCGTAGCAACGCCTAAGCAACCACTTGCCGAGTGGGAGCTTACCCACCACGCCAAGCATCGCCATACGCACCGTCTGCGCCATCTCCGCAGGTAACCCACAAAGAATATATTGATAAAGCGACCGCCTCATAATCTGCTATAATATGAAATATTATACAAAGATAGGAAAAAAAACTGAAAAGTGAAAAGTGAAAGGTGAACTTTGCGATTAAGGTGAGATTAATAAAGTTCAGTTTTCACTTTAAAAGGCTTTGCCTTTTTGGGGCTATTTTCGGGGATTTCGGGGAATGCGGGTATTATAGGGATTTCGGGGAAAAGCCCCATTATCCCCATTGTCCCCTCTGTCCCCATAGTTCCCTTTATAAACCTCCGTGCGAAGCGCACCCCACCTTTCAGTTTAAGTCTGTCGGGAACATCGGGAACATCGGGAACATCGGGAACATCGGGAACATCGGGAACATCGGGAACATCGGGCACGCCCCGTTCCCGTGTTCCCTTGTTCCCATCTCTAAGCAACCAACCACTATAAATAACCCCCTAATCACTATCCGTCTCAGTATCAATTAATTTAACATTTAGTGTAAAAATATTTATCAAAATACTTGACAAGGGCGTTTTGATGTTGTATATTTGCAGTGTCGTTTAGCACTAATGCAGTCGCTATAAGTGCATAGATAACAGCATATATACATATATTAACACTTTAATATTTAACACTATGGATAGTAATATTATTACTAACCCCACTGAGGGTATTGTCAAATCGCCTAAGTTAAGCCATTTGACCAATGAGGCGCTACTCAAGGCTATGCAGTTTGATATGGTCGAGGAGCGCATATCGCCTTACATTGTCGATATGTCGAAGGAGTTACCCGACGAGCAACCACTGATATCTATCGATGGCAGTTGCATCTGCTCGCGCGGTAATATCTCAGCCATCTGTGGCGAGGCCAAGTCGAAGAAGACATTTCTTGCTTCGGCACTTGTAGCCTCGGCAATGGCTATACCTTACAACGGTTTAAATAACTTTAAAAACGTTGATAAGGATATGAATATGAACGTGCTGTGGGTAGACACCGAGCAGGGTGAGCGCCACGTACGTAGAGTCATCGATAGAATCTCTGAGATGACTGGCGCGAAGATGGGAGGCTTAGTCTCTGAGCCACGCCTTATGACGCTATCGCTAAGAGAGTTATCACCTCAGGAGCGATATACGATGATGGTCGAAACCCTCTATCACTACCCATTTGACTTGGTAGTCATAGATGGTATTGCCAACCTACAGCGCAACACCAACGACCTGGAGGAGAGTGATGCGCTTGTGGGTGCTCTTATGGCCTTGAGTACCAAGACTAATACGCATATATTATGCGTGTTGCATACCAATCCTGGTACTGACAAGGCCCGAGGCCACCTCGGCTCTTCGCTGCAACGCAAGGCCGAATCGGTAATATATGTACACCGCAATGGCGCTTGCTCGGTGGTAGAACCTCAGTTCTGCCGTAACGAGCCCTTCGAGCGCTTCGCCTTCCGAGTCTCGGAGGAGGGTATACCTGAGATATGCGATATACCTCAGAGTGAGAGTTTTAGTATCAACGACCGCATTGTAACAATACTCCAGAGCGAGTATGGCGGCGTTGTAGAGCGTACTACACTGAGAAATAAGATAATGGAGGTGTTAAACCTCAATGCCTCTGTTGCCAAGATGCGTATTAAACGACTTGTGGATAGGGGTGTTTTAGAGTTCGACGATAACTTTGTCCGCTGCCCAGAGAACAAGGGAACATCGGAACGGGGCGTGCCCTCTGTTCCTAATGTTCCAGATGTTCCAAATGTTCCCGATGTTCCTAATGTTCCCGATGTTCCCGATGTTCCCAATGTTCCAGACAGACTTAAACTGAAAGGTGGGATCGCTTCGCACGGAGGTTTATAAAGGGGACTATGGGGACAGAGGGGATAATGGGAATAATGGGGCTTTTCCCCGAAATCCCTATAATACCCGCATTCCCCGCATTCCCCGAAAATAGCCCCAAAAAGGCATAGCCTTTTAAAGTGAAAGGTGAAAAGTGAAAGGTGAAAAGTGAGGTGCGCTTTGCGCGAAGATTTATAAATGGAACTATGGGGACAGAGGGGATAATGGGGATAATGGGGCTTTTCCCCGAAATCCCTATAATACCCGCATTCCCCGCATTCCCCGAAAATAGCCCCCAAAAAAGCGCAAGCCTTTTAACCGCACTTTTCCGTTTTCCTCTTTCCGTTTTCACTTTTTTTTATTATCTTTGCGCGATTATTATATTATTAAAATCTAACCAAGTTAATTATGTTCAGTATTCTCTATTACATCGTGGTTGCAGCGGCGTGGATTGTGCTCTACGTGCTATCTTTCTTCGCCCTTATTTTGTGTTATCCTTTCGATAAGAAGCGTAGTGTGGTGCATCGTATCTCAGCGTGGCTTACCAACACCGTATTTATCTTCGCTCCATTGGCGCGTCGTAGGGTAATAGGTATGGAGAATATCGACCCTAATAAGGCATATGTTATGGTGCTAAACCACCAGTCTATGGTCGACATCCTAAGCATCTACAACCTCCCTTTGGTCTTTAAGTGGGTATCGAAGAAGGAGGTATATCGCATCCCTATCGTGGGCCGTCTGCTATGGATGCACGGCGATATCGTTATCAACCGCGCAAGTGCCAAGGAGGCGATGCAGTTGGTGCACTCAAAGGGTATGGAGTGGCTTAAGAAGGGTGCTACGGTATCTATCTTCCCTGAGGGTACGCGCTCGAAGGATGGCCAGATTCATAACTTCAAGGCTGGTGCCTTTATCCTTGCTAAGGATGCGGGTGTGCCTATCCTCCCAGTGGTGTTGGATGGTACAAGCTCGTTGGTGCGCAAGGGTTGGATGATTAACTGGCGCAATGTCACCACCATCAAGGTGTTGCCACCAATCCCTGCCGAGGAGGTTGCGGAGCGTAGTATCAAGGAGGTGATGGCGCAGGTGCACACCGATATGGTTGATGCCTTGGCCGATATTCGCGCCGAGAAGAAGTAGTGCCAAAGAAAGAGGAAAAATAGGAGTTAGAAATATATGGCAGAATTGAATACAACAAACCCCGTAGCGGAGTATGGTAAAGATGCGATTGTGACCCTCTCGCCTCGTGAGCATATCCGTCTACGTCCAGGTATGTACATCGGAAAGTTGGGCGATGGTACCCAGGCCGACGATGGTATCTATGTCCTTCTGAAGGAGGTCGTGGATAACTCCATCGACGAGTTTATTATGGGTGCTGGTAAGCGTATCGAGATCACCGTTGAGGGTGATAAGGTCTCGGTGCGCGACTATGGTCGTGGTATTCCGTTGGAGGCCTTGGCGGATGCGGTGAGCAAGATGAATACGGGTGGTAAGTATGGTGGCGATGCCTTCAAAAAGACAGTAGGTTTGAACGGTGTGGGTGTCAAAGCGGTGAATATGCTCTCGACGCACTTCCTCGCGCGCTCGGTGCGTAATGGCGAGGCTCGTACCGTGACCTTCTCGCAGGGCTTGGAGCTTACCGACCGCTCGGAGAGTGGCGTTGAGGAGCAGAATGGTACATATGTGGAGTTCGTGGTTGACCGCGAGGTCTTTGGCGACTATGCCTACAACATCGAGTATGTGGAGCAGATGGTCAAGAACTACACCTACCTCAACCTTGGCCTTACGGTGGTGCTCAATGGCAAGCCTTACATCTCGAAGAATGGACTTTTGGACTTGGTTAATGATAATATGTCCAGCGAGCCGTTGTATGCCCCAGTGCATATCTCGGGCGAGGATATCGAGATTGTAATCACCCACGGCAACGGCTATGGCGAGGCATACTACTCCTTCGTGAATGGTCAGTACACACCACAGGGTGGTACTCATCAGGCCGCCTTCCGTGAGGCTGTGGCTAAGACCATCAAGGAGTTCTACCGCAAGGACTACGACCCTTCGGATATTCGTACCTCTATCATCGCGGCTATATCGGTTAGGGTGGATGACCCTATCTTCGAGTCGCAGACCAAGACTAAGCTCGGCTCGAAGGATAAGGAGGAGGGTGTCACTATGCGCCAGTTTGTGGGCGACTTCCTGGCTACAAACTTGGACAACTACCTACATAAGCACCCTGAGACTGCGCAGATTCTTCAGAAGAAGATTGTGGAGAACGAGAAGGAGCGTAAGGCTATCTCGGGTGTGCAGAAGAAGGCGCGCGAGGCTGCCAAGAAGGTCTCGCTAAACAATAAGAAGTTGCGCGATTGCAAAATTCACTATACCGATAAGTCGGATTTGGCGGAGCAGACGATGATATTCATCACGGAGGGTAACTCAGCTTCGGGTTCTATCACCTCGAGCCGTGACCCTCGTACGCAGGCTGTATTCTCGTTGCGCGGTAAGCCGCTCAACTGCTATGGCCTCACCAAGCGCGTGGTGTACGAGAATGAGGAGTTCAACCTCCTACAGGCAGCACTCAACATCGAGGAGGATATGGATAACCTACGCTACAACAAGGTTATCATCGCCACCGATGCCGATGTCGATGGTATGCATATCCGTCTGTTGCTGACCTCGTTCTTTTTGCAGTTCTTCCCAGATATCATCCGCTTGGGCCACTTGTATATCTTGCAGACACCACTCTTCCGTGTGCGTAACAAGAAGGAGACCCACTACTGCTATTCGGATGAGGAGCGCCAGGAGGCTGTTAAGAGGTGCGGTGCTCAGGCCGAGATTACCCGCTTTAAGGGTCTTGGTGAGATCTCGGCGGCAGAGTTCAAGGAGTTTATTGGTGAGGGTATGCGCT
>JAFYRB010000094.1 GCA_017559615.1 Alistipes sp.
AAATCTATATATTTGCATAACTATTTGCGGAGGTATTTTCTCTGCGCTTATTTTCAATAGGACACTTAATTAAAATTTTATTAACCAAAATTATTAACACTATGAGGAAAATTTTTACATCCCTCAAGACGATCGTAGCTGCTACTTTGGTTGCTGCTATGTCATTGTCAGTGTCTTGTTCTTATGACGATACAGGCATTGTGAACGAGATCGAGAACGTTAAGGCTGACCTTGCAGCTTTGGCAGAGCGCGTTACCGCTTTGGAGAATAAGCTCAACTCAGAGGTTGACGCCTTGAAGGCTCTTATTAACGAGCAGGTTGTTGTTGTTGACGTTGTAACTGACGCTAACGGCAACCAGACTATTAAGTTGTCAGACGGTAGCGAGATTACTGTTTTGGCTCCTGTTGGTTGTGACCACGTATGCGACGTACTTCAGTACCGTGTTGTTGAAGGCGTATTGGAGGTTAGCGCAGATGGTCAGAACTGGATCGCTGTAAAGGTAGCTCCAGAGCAGGTTGTTGCAAACATCGTTCTTAACGAGGATGGCACTGCAACTATCACTTTGGCTAACGGCGAGGAGTTCACAGTTGTTAAGGCTGAGCTTATCGAGTGTGAGGCTACACGTTCACAGCTTTTCGTAGCTCCAGGTGAGACTAAGTCTATCAAGTTTACTATCAACGATGCAGTTTCTGATGTAAACGTTATGAACCAGCCTCTTGGTTGGTCAGCTTCTATCGAGGTTGCTCCTGCTGTTGAGGATGAGGATAACGTAGATCCAGGTATGGGTATCTTGGCTGCTGGTGGTGCAGACTTCCTTTTGAACATCACAGGTCCTTCTGCAGACTTCGTTAAGGCTGGTTATGCACAGAAGGAGGGCTTCGTAGCTGTTCACTTCAACTCTGCAAACGGTGGTTGTAAGGTTGCTAAGGTTGCTGTAAACCTTGCAGAGCTTGGTATTAGCGTTGATGCTTCTGGTAACATCACAATTTCTAACAGCGTTGCAAAGAGCGCAGGTTTCGATGAGATGGGTGAGCCATTGTACAACTTCGCTGACTTCTTCATCGGTATCGTTGACGCTGCTGACTACGCTACTTATGGTGATAAGGTATTCGTTGACACATTCGACGATTGGACATATGAGTACACTGCAAACGTGGCTTCTACACAGCGTACAACTGGTTTCCAGAACATCGTTGACCTTCAGTGGTACGAGGCTGGCGTATGCGAGAAGGAGGTTTACACTCTTACAGTAGATCAGCTCGCTGGCGCATTCTGGCCTAAGTACGAGTACGAGATGGGTAAGGAGTACATCATCTTCGTTACTACTGAGTCTGAGATGGCAAGCTACGTTGAGCAGCCTGTTTTGACTAACGCTGCTAAGGCTTCTTACAAGCGTGTATTCGTTGAGGCTAACCTCGATAAGGAGAACACTACTTGGAACGACGCTACTGCAGAGTTCACATTGGCTGGTTACAACTACTACATCGTAGGTTGGTTGCCAGTTGCAGATCTTGAGCAGTTCGTTGAGTACGGTATGGCTGCTGATCTCGACTCAGCTTTGGTATTCTACCTCAAGAATGGTGGTAACCTTATGGGTGCTGGTGCTGTTGTTACCGATATGCAGGGTACTTACAAGCTTTCTGAGCTTGCAGCACTTTCAATGACAGGTTGGGCTCCTATGCTTAACGCTGATACTGAGTACTTGTTCTTCGTATACCCAATGAACGCAGAGACTGAGATGGAGTTCTACACTCATCAGGTTGTTGATGAGAACATCCGTAACTACGGTTCATTCCGCACTAAGGCTCTTGTACAGGGTGAGTTCGACGCTGCTGCTCAGTTCGAGCTTGTAGCTCACGAGGAGAAGACTATCGAGGTTAACGCTACATTCGGTGAGGAGGTAGTTTCAGTTGTTTACAACTGGTACGAGGAGTCATTTATGGATCCTGAGGAGGCTGCTGCAGCTATCTTGGGTGATTTATACTACTCAGAGTTCGTAACATTCGGCGAGGGCGAGCACACTATTGCTGCTTCTAAGTTCGAGTACTATGGTCTTCCAGATCCTGTTTACCTCGGCGTTTTGGCAATCAATGCTAACGGTGAGTACGTTTACGTAGAGCAGTCATTCTCTCGCAACGAGGGTGGCGACGAGCCAGGTGAGCCAAGTGAGGTAACTTACGATTCTGCTGATACTTCAGGTGATATCTATGGCAGCGACTACTATGTAAATCTTCACGGTAGCGATGGTAGCCGCGTTGTTATGAACTTCTACGGTATCTCTGAGTACGATACATACTTCATCCCAGCTGGTACTTATGACTTCGGTGCTTGGTTTGGCGCTGTTTACACTGGTGGTTACTCACGTGTTGAGTATAGCGATGGTACACGCGATAATATCTATGGTGGTACTGTAGCTGTTGCAGAGGTTGATGGTAAGTACCGCATCGAGGTAAATGCAAATATTGGTGATGCATACACTGCGTTCTCAGCTGTTTACGAGGGTCTTATCGATGGCCTTATCCTTCCAAGCGAGTATGTTGAGCCAGAGCCAGAAACAGAGCCAGAGCCAGTAGTCAACGCAGTCAACCCAGTTCGTGCTGAGTACGACAACAAGTTCGACCTCTATGAGTACAATGGTGGTGACGCTGAGTACGCATTCTGGTTGTACGACGAGAATAACAACTATGTTGAGGTTATCCACCGCTTCGGTAGCCACACTGGTTGGAATGATGTATTCGAGGCTAAGCTCGTTAAGGACGGTGTTGAGTCTGTAGCTACTTCAGTCCAGACACAGGCTCCTAACACTTGGAACTGCAACGCTGGTGAGTTGTACTTCGTAGTTATCGCTACATTCGAGAATGGTGAGGCAGTTGAGATCCAGGCTCAGCTTCCTGCAGTTGAGGTTAACTACCTTGGTGAGGGCTCTACATACGCTCCAGGTTCAGAGAATCAGGGCGGTGACGAAGGTGGCGAGGAAGGCGGCGAGGAGATCGTTCCTACTGAGTTGACTATCACAAGCCACTTTACACTCTTCAATGAGGGTATGGAGCACGAGATTGGTTTCTACTATGACGAGGCTAATGGTAAGTTTGTTGATATCGACTTCATCTCTAACCCAATCGTAGCTGGTACTTACACTTTGGCTAATGGCTTGTCAGGTATGTACTGTAAGTCACACGGTGGTGATATGTCAGCTTGTGAAGTTATCGTAACTGAGAATGCTGATGGTACTCTTACATTCGATGCTACATTCAAGGCAGGTGATGAGAACTGGTATCACTTCCTTTACACAGCTAAGATTTATGAGTCAGCTGGCTCAGACTCAAATGTTGTAACTTTGAATACCAAGAGCGCAGGTGAGAAGATCGGTACTTACTACTGGGGTTGGACATTGTCTGACGCTGAGGGTAACAACTCAGTAAAGCTTGTTGTTGACGAGTACTATGCTGCTGACAAGGCTACTGATTTTCCAAAGGCTAACGAGTACACAGCTTTCCAGAGCTCTGTATCTCAGATTATGAACGGTGGTCACTTCTCATTCGTTAACGAGTCTTTGAAGGTTAACGGTGTGAACTACAAGAACGATGACGTTTCTAACGCTAAGTTGACAGTTGTTGAGGCTACATCAATCACTATCGAGTTCACAGTTGGTGGTGAGGACTATACATTTGTATACAGCATCATCTAATACAATCTATAGTTAGATGTTTCGGAGCTTCCCTTTCGGGAGGCTCCGATTTTTTTATTTGTATATGCAGTTATTACCGAAATAGGTGCTGTTTAGAAAAAAAACACTATCTTTGTCTGCAGAGAAGATATCTAAATTAAACAAAATAACGTCTATTATGAGATTTTTTAAGTACCTATCTATGCTTTGCATCGCGGCGCTTGCTCTCGCAGCGTGTGAGAATGAGCCGCAGCCAGAGCCACAACCAGAGCCAGATCCAGTGCCACCTACGCCTACCGTGGAGTCTTTCACAATCGATGTGCAGGAGGTACACGCTGCCTATGCCGTAACAGAGGTGACTCCAACAAACACCGAGATGTACTACATTATGTATCTCGAGGAGGTGTCGTACTTCCAAAATGGTGGTATCGAGAGTGCCGAGCAGTTGTTCGAAGATGACTTTATGGCCTTCGAGCAGAATGCTATTAGCAACACTATGAACCTCAAGGAGTATATGATTGCGGTAAATGTCGCATTCCAGGATGTGAAGCGCGTTAAGTGGAACAGCGTGCGCCCAGGCGTTGCATCGGTGTTGTATGTTTATGGCGTTGAGTTCTCGGAGGATGGCGCTTCGTATGAGCCTGTTACAGATGTTGCGTGGAAGGTTATTGAGCCAGAGTATGCCCCATTGCAGGAGGTGAACTTCAACCTCGATATTGATATTGATGGCGCAGAGGTAGCTCTCAACGTAAAACCCGAGAATTGGGATGGATATTACGTAGTAAAGTTTGTTGATGGCAACGATGACCTTTATATGGATGAGGGTGCAGAGTTCGATGATCAGGATATGAAGGCTATTGCCGATGAGTGGATATCAGTTCTCGACTCAAATCTTAACGGCGGTCACACCCTCGATCAGATATTGAATGAGATATGTTGTAAGGGTGATGTAGTTATCGAGGCGCAGCTAAGCTCATACACTCTCTACTCAGCTCTCGTATACCCTGTTGCGGAGTATGATGGTTTTGTGCAGGTAGTAGCCGAGCCATCTTACATCAGCTTCTCGACAGAGGAGGTGCAGCAGTCGGATATGGATATCAACATCGAGGTTTCGAACTGCTATGTGCGCGTTGCTGACCTTAAGATTACTCCATCTAACCCTGACGAAACATACCTTCTTCTCATCACTCCAACAGAGTATCTTCCAGCAGATTACGACGATGAAGTGCTCCTCGATAAGACCTTGGGTGAGTTCGTCTACTACACCTATGAGTTCGAGGGCGAGGTGACAACACACCTCAATACGCTATATCCTGATAAGGAGTATATCGTCGTGGCATTCGGCTATAGCGGTGGCGTGGTGACAACTGATGTATGCTCAAAGGTATTCAAGACAGAGCCAGAGGGTGAGTGTGAGCTCGAGATTACCGATGTTATCATTGGTGGCCCTTATAAGCCATCTGCCCTCTATAACTATGATCCAGAGCGTTTCAGCGACTTCCTTCCGATGTATAACCCAGATAGCTCGGTAGGCGTAATCTCTATGGAGATCAAGACAAGTAAGCCTACAACCGACCTCTTCGCATATCCATTCGCAAAGATGGACTACGATTGGGCTGGTCACGATACTATCTTCTTCGACTTGCTTATCGAGGCTTGCCCTGCGTTGGATGTGCGTGCCGTTATCTACGAGTATTCACCATACTACGTATGTGCTGCGGCGTTCGACTATAAGGGTAATGTAACACCTATGTGGATGTCGGAGGCTATCACGTGGACTTATGAGGATGTGAAGCCTATAAGCGAACTTATTGAAAAACTCGAGGCAAACCCTGCGTCAGTGCAGTTGCTCTCGGTGCCTGTAAACAGATAACAGACAGGTAGTTGAATAAAAATAGGCTGACTCTCGGAGTCAGCCTATTTTGTTTGCAGTGGGGTAGCGCTATTTAACAACAACCTCGTCGATAAATAGGAAACCGCTGAATTTACTGCGGTGTGCCTTATAGCGGATGTAACGTGCCTCGGCGCTGCCCTCCCAGCCGAAACTCTTGAACGATGGCACATCCTCCACCACAACCTCGTGCTCTATATCGGCAATCTTGGTGTAGTTCTCGCCATCCACCGAGATAGCAATCTCCACCAAGCAAGGCATAAAGACACCAGGACCGCAATACTGCATAAAGTCCGCCGCGATGCTCTCGATGTGCGTCACCTCGCCCATATCTATCGTCACGTCCACGCCACCACGGCCCAAGAAGCCCTGCCAGCGACCATCGGCATATGTCCACGTGCCACGTAGTCCATCCGTTAGCGTAGCATCGCCCGCAGCACCATACTGCGGAGCATAGTAGCGCGATGGGAGGTTGTATGTAACAGCCTTGCCACGTGCAAGATGCTTGATTGGTTGAAGTGACTCTGGGCGTTCGCCAATCTCACTCTTTAGGTCAAATGGGTGGTAGCCCTCCTCCATCATTCGCTCGACAATATCTATGGCACGTAGGCGGAATAGACCATACTCCTTCTCGTTAGGCTGTGACCATCCAACCTCGGCAATAGCAATGGCACGTGGCCACAACATCATCTCGTAATGCTCGTCCGTAGGTATAAACTCTGCCCATAGATTGCCCTGAACACCGAGGATATACTTGCTCACATCCTCGGGCATATCCTTTGGCGTAGGGTCGTAGGAGTAGACCTTCTCCAAAGGTAGATAGCCACCAATAGCCTCGGGTTGTGTAGGTGGAGCATCCTGTGGCGCGTCGATGTAGCAGTAGGCGTGGGGCGACATAACAACCTTATGTCCCGCCTTGGCAGCCGCAAGACCACCCTCCTCACCACGCCACGACATCACCGTAGCGTTAGGGGCAAGGCCTCCCTCGAGAATCTCATCCCAGCCGATAATCTGACGGCCACGAGCATTGAGGTACTTCTCGATGCGCTGAATCATATAGCTCTGCAGCTCATCAACATCCTCAAGTCCCTCCTCGCGCATACGGCGCTGGCAATCTTCGCACTCGCCCCAGCTGCGCTTCGTAGCCTCGTCGCCACCAATATGTATATACTCCGATGGAAATATCTCGATAATCTTGTCGAGAATCGCTTCAAACATCTCGAATGTTGCCTCCTTGCCGATGCACAAATCCTCCTGACGTTCGGGGCGTGGTGTGCAGGCCAACTCGGGATATGCTGCGATAACCTCCTCGGAGTGGCCAGGCATCTCAATCTCGGGGATTATGGTGATGTATCTCTCTGCGGCATAGCGCACTAACTCCTTTGCATCCTCCTTTGTGAGATAACCGCCATACGCACCCTCGGTGCCCATCTCAACGTGGCCACGCTCGCCATATCCCCACTCCTTCCACGTTGCTTGCTTGCGCCACGCAGCATACTCCGTAAGACGTGGGTACGACTCAATCTCTATGCGCCAGCCCGCAGCATCGGTGAGGTGCAGATGTAGGCGGTTCATCTTCAGACGTGCCATCATATCAATCTGTCGCTTGAGGAACTCCACAGAGCGGAAGTGACGCGAGATATCTATCAATATGCCGCGATACTCGAAACGTGGATAGTCATATATCTCGCCCTCGAGCCATTTGCCCTCCAACTCACCCTCCATCATCTGGCGAATAGACTGTATGGCGTAGAAGAGTCCTGCGCCACTATGTGCCTTAATGTTGATGCCTTCAGGGGTTGTCGCTATATGATATCCCTCCGCCTCTTTTACCGCCGATGCATCCACCGCAAGATTTAAGTAGGCCTTTTTTGCAGGCTTCTTAACCTCCTTAACCTTAAGTCCCGCAGCAGCAATAGCCGCGCGAATACGCTCCGTAGTCTCACTATCTGCATCAATGTATAGATTCAGCTCCTGGGTAGCATCAAAGAGTTGCATATCATCCGTATCTTTTCGCTCGATGCTATAAGGTGCGGGTGTAATCTGTGAATACTGTGCGCTCGCCTCGTTAAGGCCAACGATAGCAAAAACTGCTATTATAAGGGTAAATTTTAGATGTTTCATATCGTAAGTTTATTTTCTACAAATATACACAATCTTACCCAAAATAGAAAATATATTCCCCGATTTATGGTTTTGGAGTATAAGTATTTTTACCTATTTTACGAGGAAAATGGCTCTTTTTATCCCGTTCGTGGGGGCGCCGACACGAAAAAAGATTACCTTTGTCGAGTGCGGATGTTGTGGCTCTCTATCATAGGTGGGATGTACAACGATTGCAAAGAGAAAAATTAACTAAACATTTTTTAAGATAATGGTAGATATTTTTGATCGCTTATCAAACAATGCTGGTGGCCCTATTGGACAGTATATGTCGGCCGTACACGGCTATTTCGCATTTCCAAAGTTGGAGGGTGAGCTTGGTCCACATATGATGTTCCGTGGCAAGCCTGTTCTGAATTGGAGTCTTAACAACTATCTCGGCTTGGCAAACCACCCTGAGGTGCGTGAGGCGGATGCCGAGGGTGCAAAGGAGTATGGTATGGCATACCCTATGGGTGCGCGTATGATGTCAGGACAGACAAAGTATCACGAGCAGTTGGAGCGCGAGTTGGCGGAGTTCGTAGGTAAGGAGGATGCCTTCCTTCTAAACTATGGCTATCAGGGTATGATTTCGATTATTGACTGCTTGCTCACGCCACGCGACGTTGTGGTCTACGATAAAGAGTGTCACGCCTGCATCATTGATGGTTTGCGTATGCACCCTGGTAAGCGTTTTGTATATGGCCATAACGACGAGGAGTCGTTGCGCCGTCAGCTTAAGCACGCTACGGAACTCGCAGAGGAGCAGCGTGGTGGCGTACTTGTAATCACCGAGGGTGTATTCGGTATGAAGGGCGACCTCGGCTTTTTGGACGTAATCGTGAAGCTGAAGAAGGAGTTTAGTTTCCGCCTTCTTGTTGACGATGCTCACGGGTTCGGCACTATGGGTAATAACGGTCGCGGTACGGGTGACCACTTCGGCGTTCAGGATGAGATTGACGTTCTGTTCAACACCTTTGCAAAGTCTATGGCGGGTATTGGTGCCTTCGTATGTGGCCCTCGCTGGTTGATTAACCTCTTCCGCTATAATATGCGTTCGCAGCTCTATGCCAAGTCGTTGCCTATGCCTATGGTTATTGGTGCGTTGAAGCGTCTTGACCTTATCCGTAAGCACCCAGAGTATCAGCAGAAGTTGTGGGAGATTACCCGCGCATTGCAGAAAGGCCTTACCGAGAATGGCTTTGATATCGGTGTTACGCAGTCGCCTGTTACACCTATCTATATGAAGGGTGGTAACGAGGAGGGTACTAACCTTATCGTGGACCTCCGCGAGAACTATGGTCTTTTCTGCTCTATTGTTATCTATCCGGTGATTCCAAAGGGCGAGATTATCCTTCGTGTTATCCCTACTGCGGCACACACGATGGAGGATGTGGAGTACACCATCAATACCTTCAAGGCTGTACGCGCGAAGTTCGAGGCTGGCGAGTACATTAAGCCTATCCCACAGATGGCCGACCCTGATTTCAAGGTGCGATAGGGGATACGGAGGTGTTTCATAATAGGAGCGAACGGGAGGATATGAGGAGTATCTCTCGCTCGCTCTTTTGTTTTGCCGTGGCCGAGGGGGATGCTCTGTATGGTGCTGGCGCGGTATTTGTTTGTAAGCCAATGACGAAAATTTAGAGTAAAGCAATTAATGTTTTGGCTTATGAAAAAGTTTTTACTATCTCTATTAATGGTCGCCGCAACGACGGTGGCTATAGCACAGGAGTATGACACCTCGATGCGCTGGCAGGGGTTCTACACCAACCGCTTTTGGAATAATTGGGAGGTCTCGGTAGGTGGTGGTACCTCCTTCCTGCAACTCTCGCAGAAGTGGGGCGAGGATCCTGGAAAGTTCTTTGAGCGTCAGGGTTGGAATGCGAATGTGGGGTTCACGAAGTGGGTGGCTCCGATAATCGGTATGCGCCTTCAACTCGATGCTGGTGAGTTTCGTAACTACGCCTACGACCAGCAGCGTTATGGCAATGGGGTGTTCAAAACACCATATATGTTTGTCCACGGCGACATCCTTGTGAATATGTCGAATTGGATAGGTGGCTATCGTTCGGACCGTGTTTATAGCGCTATCTCGTACGTGGGCTTTGGCTATACGGCGATGTCGTGGACGAAGAACTCTGCGGGAAGTTACAATGGCGAGTTCGCCTTCTCATCGGGACTCCTCAATAAGTTCCGCATAAGCCCGCAGTGGGATATAGAGCTTGACCTTCGTTCGTGGCTCTTTGCCGAGCGCTCTCTGCCACAGGAGATACGAAGTGGTGGTCGTTATGCCTTTGCGGTGTCAGCCTCGTTGGGTATTGCCTATCGTTTCAATCAGCGAGATTGGTCGCCTGCCTACTCACAGCTCGAGGTTGATGGATATCTCGCGGCTATCTTTGACCTCGAGGAGCGTCTTGCGGTGCGTGATGTGGAGTTGGTTGAGGTTGTGAAGGAGCTTGATGATGCCGAGAGTAGGAATAAGGAGCTTGAGGCGGAGCTTGCTAAGAGTAGTGCCGTTGCAATGACGTCACATCCATCGAAACCATCTCATCCTATGATGGCGTGTGTGGCTCCCGAGTGCGTGGCATTCTTCACTATCGGTGAGGCGCAGATTTCAGATTATGCACGTGCTACGCTTGAAACCTACGTCGAGCAGATTCGAGATTTGTCGATGCCTATAACCGTTACGGGATATGCAGATAAGGAGACAGGAAGCCAGCAGCGTAACGAGCAACTATCGCAGCAGCG
>JAFYRB010000095.1 GCA_017559615.1 Alistipes sp.
GCCATCTCGAGGTAGCGAGTACCCTTAGCGTTAGTACCGAACATTGTACCTACCTGTGAACGAAGGCCCTTACCAAGATCCTCCAAAGATGCACCGATTACAAGGCCACCCTCCGAGAATGCTGACTGTGTACGACCGTAAACAATCTGCTTGAACAACTCGCGCATAGCAGTGTTGATAGCGTCGCAAACAAGGTCAGTGTTCAAAGCCTCGAGGATAGTCTTACCTGGGAGAATCTCCGAAGCCATAGCTGCAGAGTGAGTCATACCAGAGCAACCGATAGTCTCTACCAATGCCTCCTCGATGATACCATCCTTAACGTTGAGTGTAAGCTTGCACGCACCCTGCTGTGGAGCGCACCAACCAATACCGTGGGTAAGACCAGAGATATCCTTAATCTCCTTTGCGCGTACCCATTTTCCCTCCTCTGGGATAGGTGCAGACTCGTGGTTAGCACCCTTCTTCACGCAGCACATCTGCTGAACTTCGTGTGAGTAAATCATAGTCTTAATAGTTTTAATTTATTGTATATCAATACTTATTTCAGAATAATTTATTCGTCAAATCACGTAACTTATGAACGACGAATTTTCTTCTTGCACAAATCGTGACAAAGGTAAGAAAACTTAACGGAATTATCAATTATGAATTCATAATTTTTTTTAAAAATTCCGCTTTATTTGCCCTCACGCAGGAACTCCGACTGCAAAAAGAGACGTATCGAGGTATCGACAACGTTGCAATCGTATGACTTCGTACGTTCGCAATCAAGCTCCTCCCACGTGCAGATACAGCGGTGCAACTTATGCTGAATATCGGTACTCTCCGAAGGCGAGAATCCACGAAGCTCGTGCGATGCCACCCAACGCTGATGCTCCGTAATGGCGAGGTTCAAAAGGAGTGTTTCGTACGCCTCGCCTCGCTCCTTATTAAGGCTACCATTATACCCTATCGTCTCTTTGCCGCGCGTTGCTACGATATCGCTAAGCTCCTCAAGAAGAGAGCGATACGCCTTTGCGCGTCGTTCACACTCCTGGCGTATCTCCGCTTCGGTAACGGGGACTAACGCGACGGCGTGAAGCGACTCTTGCTTCGCCTGTTTCTTTGCCTCCTTGAGCTGTTTCTCTCGCTCGTCAGTTGGCTCCTTATCATACTCCGCCTGAAGCGTCTCAATAGTCCTCTTTATATACTCCTTACGCTCGGCGATAACTCTCTGCTCGCGCTCTGCGGCCAACTCCGCAGCCACCCTACTCCATAGCTCCTCAAAAGAGAAGGCACGAATACCCATCAGCGCCATCTTGGTATTCATATGGAGGGTATTAGAGACATTCTCTCCAATCCTACGCACCATATCGTCGATAATCACGAAGCGCGACAAGCCATCCAACTGCTTCAGCGCTATGCTCTGTGCCGAGAAGCTTTTTCTCCACAACGCCTTAATATTGTCGGACGTAAGACTCTTGGCACTATCCGAGCCATTCTCATAGATGTAGTGGTATTGCTGCGCCCTTGAAAGTACGAAATCCTCAACGATAAGCTTATTGGTATAGATATCGTTGATGTTACCAAAGAGAATAATCTCACAGCCGTGCGCCGCCGCCGACTTATTGAGCATATTCACAACATCGGACATCTGCGTATGTTTCTCACGGTTGTAGCAACGCACAGCAATCTTAATAGGCTTATCGCCAGCAACACGATGCGAGATGATATATTTATGGATGTTTACGGCCAGCGACATACTCATATCATCATCCAAGATTGCAATGACAATATAGTTGAGCTTGTGGATATTTTCGGACATATACTCCCAGAACTCGTTGGAGTCTGCCGAGGCATTCTTCAACGTTAGGATGCCACGTCGCTGAATATTTGGCATCTGATTGAGAATTGTTCCCTCGATGCTCTTCATACGTGTATCAAACGCGCAGCATCTAAACTGTAGTGGCGTGCCGTCACGCTTAATAAACGAGGAGTACTCATAGAGGAAGTTGAAGGCCTCCTGGCCTGTCTCGCCAAAGCCTACGATAAGTGCCTCAAACTCATCATCCTCGACCGTAGCGGTTCGAGTGTCTACCTTCACAGTGCTTACAGGAAGACTATTGTAATGGAGTTTGAGTGTCAACACCGAGAGGTACGAGGAGTCGATAAGCTTAATATCTACGGTCTCGGCAGCGGTGTTATAGAGCGAGTAGTTATCGTAAATCTCATTTTTATCGGAGTTACGCACGTGGGTATATATCTTCATCTTCTGGTGCGCACCCGCCCTATTTAGGCGAATATCCTTCTGTAGGTTCAACGCCGAGATAATATTACTATCCTCATCCTCGGACAAGAGGTAGAAGTTCACCCTATCGCATCTATCTATCTTTTTACCAATTCTTCGAAGGCCAAGAATCTTGAAGACATCGGCTACGTCCTCGGTCTTAAGCGCCTCGATACGACGTGGGCAACTTGCTATATAGCCACCGATATTATCTATTCGCTTGGTATGTGTATGGCTCAACGAGAAGGTATTTGCCATACGCGAGAGACTCATAGCCTTCTGACTCTCCTCGTTATGGCGGTTTATGTCTATAAATATAATGGCATATTTCCCTTTATCGTCCCCTTTTTGGATACTCTCGGCAAGGGTTAGCGATGCCTCATTAACACCCCAAAAGATATGCAACTGACGGCCACGAACACGAAGGAAGAAGAGACGGATGTTAGCCTTAATTTTGTATCCAATCATTCGGAATACGAAGTAGAAGCTGACAAGTGCCGCGGCGAAGTGCGTCAACGAGAAGGCCATCATATAGAGGGCATCGTGGCGCAACTCTTGAGCCACACGTGCCAATTCGTTTGAGACAACAAACATCTTAAACGACGAGATTATAGAGCGCGGCACAATCACCAACATTCTACTTATCCACGTAGCACCAACCGTCACATCGTAGTAACCCACGCAGTAGAGCGCGATACCCACCATAAGGATAATAGCGGCAACTACCGTTAGCAACTGCGGCATCTTATCAATTATGCCACTCACGCGCTTCGAGTTTATAACCCAGAGTCCTCCAATAAGCAGCGCAATAATAATCACAGCGTCGAAGGTAAGCCCCATAGCAGGCAACTTATCATAGAACTCACTCACTTTCTCTGCATTTTTCGTTATATCATCGACCACCGCCACACTTTGTGGCGAGGCTACGAACGAATAAAAACTCATAATCTAAGGTTTTGGAATGTAGTTTTACAAAGTCATCATCTACAAAGATAGCGAAAATATATATTGTCGCACCACATTCGGCGATAAGTTTTAAGTTTTATCCCCATATTCGGCATCATTAGATGCATATACTACACAACTTTTTCGTATATTTGTAGTATGAAATATGATGTTGTAATATTCGACCTTGATGGCACGCTGCTAAACACCATTGGTGACTTGGCAGCTTCGGTAGATTATGTAATGCGTAGCCGCAACCACCCCGAGCATACCGATGCGGAGTATCGACAGATGGTAGGTGGTGGTATTAAGCGCCTTGTGGAGCGTGCGCTACCTGCGGACCTTGCCCAGAATGAGGCGTATGTCGAGGAGTGTGTGGCTCAGTTCCGCAAATATTATGTCGAGAATATAGACCGCTACACACACCCTTATGATGGTATGCCCGAGCTACTTCGTAGGCTACGTGCCGAGGGCGTTAAGGTTGCCGTAGCCTCGAATAAGTTTCAGCACGGCACGGAGCGTCTTGTTGCAAAATTCTTCGGCGACATTGACTTCGTTGCCATCGAGGGTAATCGTGAGGGCGCACCCCTAAAGCCCGACCCACAGATTGTGCGAAATATCCTTAATATCGCTGATGTGGATGGCTCACGAGCTATTATGGTAGGTGATTCGGGTATCGACATCCGCACTGCTGCCGCAGCCGAGATAGCCTCGGTAGGTGTAGCGTGGGGATTCCGCTTTGCCGAGGAGCTTTACGATGCAGGTGCTACGGATGTAGTATCCACAATGGAGGAGTTAGAGAAGGTTTTATTTTAAGAGTTTAGGACTATGGAGGAGAAGAGTGTTCAGAGGTGGGAGACTTGTTACATAAGCGGTGAGGTTACGGCGTGTGACCCAGGCCGAAACACCACTACGGTGTATGCTAAAACATATCGTCGCGAGGAGATTGCAGTAGGAGATAACCTCACCTACTACAACCAGCATCTGCCAAAGGTGAAGGTTGTGGAGATTGGCGAAGAGTACCTCGTTGTTAGTTACTTCGGTAGCGACCATAGAGTAGACACAGGAGGTCGCCTCTCCACGCCACGTCATCCCCTCGATTACGCCTACTCCGAGGTTATGATCCGCATTGAGTAGTAGTCCGAAAAACAAAAATTCCATCTCCGTTGAGAAGATGGAATTTTGTTTTTATGATGTCAAACTTACTTCGTAAGCGCACGCCAAAGCATATCCTTTAGCTGTGTAATATTCATATTTGCAACCGACGAGATAAAGATTGACTCGATACCCTTTGGCAGATGCTCCTTCATCTGCTCAATAAGCTCATCATCAAGCATATCACACTTGGTAATCGCCAACAGACGCTCCTTATCCAAAAGCTCTGGGTTATACTGCGTTAGCTCACCAAGGAGAATCTCATAGTCGGCAGCGATATCGTCGCTATCGGCAGGAATCATAAACAATAACACCGAGTTACGCTCGATATGGCGCAAGAAGCGTGTTCCCAAGCCACGTCCCTCGTGCGCACCCTCGATAATACCAGGGATGTCGGCCATAACAAACGAGTGGTCATCACGCACGGATACAATACCGAGGTTTGGCTCAAGTGTCGTAAAGGCGTAGTTCGCAATCTTTGGCTTAGCAGCCGAAACTACAGACAAAAGCGTAGACTTACCCGCATTTGGGAAACCTACAAGACCTACATCTGCCAACACCTTCAACTCGAGGATAAAGGCACCCTCGGCACCATCCTCACCTGGCTGTGCATAGCGTGGTGTCTGATTTGTTGCAGTACGGAAGTGCCAGTTACCAAGACCACCGCGGCCACCCTTCAACAATACGAGCTGCTCGCCGTGCTCCGTAACCTCTCCTACCACCTCGGTGTATGTCTCGCCAGTTTCCTCGTCGGTAAACACCTGCTTTGCGACAGTACCAAGTGGCACAGGGATTATGATATCCTTTGCATCGGCACCCGTAGAGCGAGCGCCGTGACCATTCTCGCCATCCTCGGCAAACTGGTGACGCTTATACTTTAGGTGGATGAGAGTCCAATACTGGCTATCGCCCTGAAGGATGATGCTACCACCCTTACCTCCATCACCACCATCGGGACCTCCGAAAGCTACGAACTTCTCGCGACGGAAGTGGCACGAGCCTGCACCACCGTGGCCCGAGCGAGCAAATATCTTTACGTAATCAACAAAATTCGAACCTGCCATAAATGCACTATATCTATAAATTCCGCGCCAAAGTTACGAATTAAATGTTAAAAGACAAAATTTTGGAGCCTCACACGCCACCACATAACAAAAAAAGAGTAGCCCCAAAAGCCACTCTACATCCCTTGTGCCCAGAATAGGACTCGAACCTACACGCCTTGCGGCACTCGCACCTGAAACGAGCGCGTCTACCATTTCGCCATCTGGGCTGCAATTCGGAGTACAAAAGTAGCATATTTTTTTGAAAATTCGTATATTTGTGCGAAATTTATTTATTACACACTCTCGGGCAGTAAGGCATCGCACTTTGCACCGAGGCTATAATATTGATTACTATGGGTTTGAAGAGTATTCCTGCGGGCTATAAGGTTGCATTTTGGGTGGTTGTGCTTGTGGCACTCGACCAGCTTGTGAAGATGCTCGTACACTGCAATATGGAGGTGGGCGAGAAGATTAGCGTCTTCTCGTGGTTCAACCTCTACTATGTTGAGAATAACGGCTTTGCATTTGGTATGCAGCTCGGCTCGGCAGATGGAGGCGTAGACTGGGGTAAGTTGGCTCTCAGCCTCTTCCGCGTTGTGATGATTGGCGCATTAATCTATGGCATTGGCTATCTCCTGAAGCGTCCTGAGACTACCCCTAAGGGTGTTGTTGTAGGCGCAGTGCTTATCCTTGCGGGTGCGATTGGCAATATGATAGACTCAATGTTCTATGGTATGTTGCTCGAGACACAGGATGCTGGATTTATGATGGGTAAGGTGGTGGATATGATACATTTACCCCTCTTTAAGTGGGAGAACTGTCCAAGCTTTTTGAACTTCCTTGTAGGTGGCGACGGCTACTTCTTTGGCGCTATCTTCAACGTTGCCGATGCCTATATCTCGGTGGCTGTTGTCTACCTTCTCATTTTCCAATACAAATTCTTTAAGTAGTCCTCAATTCCTCGGCTATGACCATCGTCGAAGAGTTTATACTTTGGCTCGAGGGACAACGACGCTACTCACCTCTGACGTTGCGCAATTATAGGCGTGATGTCGAGGATTTTATGACGTGGTGTGGCACCACGGCAGAGGATTTCACGCCCGAATCATTAAGTTCCGAGGCGGTGAAAGATTGGGTTATCTACCTCTTCGAGGAGCGAAAGTTAAAGGCTACAAGTGTCAATCGTGGTGTTGCATCGCTTCGAACATTGGCACGCTGGATGGTGCAGATAGGCCATACGCAGAACAACGAACTCAAGAAGATATCGCAGTTTAAAACCCCGAAGCGTCTTCCGACATTCGTCCCCGAGACACGTATGGAGGAGGTACTTCAACAAATGAGGGAGGATGTCGCATCGGATGACTTCCTCACGCTTCGTAACGCCGTTATTGTGCTTCTTATCTACACCTCAGGGTTACGACTCTCGGAGGTTGCAGCGGCAAATGTCGAGGATATAGCCACGGATTTTAGCACTATTCGCGTTATTGGTAAGGGAAATAAGATGCGTGTGCAGCCCTTAATCGAGGGACTGAGGCCTATTATAAATAGGTATCTGCGCTTTATCCCTACATCGGAGGGCAACATTAAGCCGCTATTTGTGTCGGAGAGTGGTCGCCGCCTCTCGCATCGCACCATAGAGCGCGTGGTGGATAAGATACTCAAGGATGCGGGAGTTCAGGGCAAAAGCTCGCCCCACGTCCTACGCCACACCTTTGCCACACATCTCTTAAATCAGGGTGCCGACCTTCGAGAGATACAGGAGCTTCTCGGCCACGAGTCGCTACAAGCAACACAGGTCTATACCCACACTGATATTGAAAAACTTAAGGAGATATATCATACTGCACATCCGCGCGAGAATCGAGAAGAATAGAGCGCAATAAAATTATTTTGTCAAAAATTTTCGCAAAATATTTGCATAGGTCAAAAAAAAGGAGTAATTTTATACTAAGAAAAAGCTGATAGCCCTATGGGTTAGGCTATAGGGTAGAAGTTGATTTTGGACAGCCCGATGCCACGCGAGCATTGGACATAATTATAAACTTAATACTTTATGACCTATGAACGTACAGATTCAGTCACTAAAATTCGATGCAAGTAAGCAGTTACTTGAGTTCATCCAGAAGAAGATGGATAGATTGGATCGCTTTGTCGATGAGAGAGCTGGTGATGTGGAGGTGGTTTTGCGCCTCGATCCTGACTCAGAAAAGGGCAACAAAGTAGTAGTAATTTCGCTCCACGTGCCAGGTGGAGATATCCGCGTAGAGGAGCGAGCATTTACCTTTGAGGAGGCGATAGATAATTCAATGGATATTATTAAGCGTCAGCTCGAGAAGGCAAAAGCAAAGTTCGAGAAGTAGAATCCAAACTTTATATAAGGAGTGGGCTTGTAGTTTACAAGCCCACTTTATTTTGTCGTATCAAATCCACGAGTGGATCTTCGGGATAGGAGCGTGCGACGACATAACGCTTAATGCTCGCATCCAACTCCAAAACCGACTCCCAGATATGGAGCTTTATCATCTGCCAATCGTTATACCTACACCCCGCAGGATTAGGCTCATTATCCGCCCGCGAAAAGTCGACAACGAGCTTCTCACACTCTGCCGCCAACACCCCATTGGGATAGGCCTCCACGTAGGCATCTATCACCCTACGCGCTCCCAAACACTTTAGAAGTTCGTAGATATCCCAGAAATCGCGCTTATGTCTTTGCTGCGTAATGGCGTCCATCTTCACTGCCGCGATATCCCTCTCAGCCAAAAGTCGCAGAGCATCAACCGTATACGTTGGATACTTAAGCGGTGCGGTGTAAAACCTCAGCTCTACCCTCTCCACCTCGTTCTCGCCCACAAGGAACGAAACTCCATTGTGAATATAATCCTTCGGCTGATGGTGGACACAATACGGGAACTGCGCCGCAAGAGACTCCTCTATCGCCTCGCAATCAATTGGCTCCTTCGCGGCCATCTCCACCACATCAACACTGCGATGTCCAAACATCAACGACAACGCCGTACCTCCCGAGAGAGCATAGCCATCGAAACAATGATTGGCCATTAACCACCCTACTATCTCACGCACTTGTGGCGTAAGGACATCATAATACAACTCACTAAAATAGGTATACATTACTTCACTTATTGGGGGGGGGAATATGCGGGTACTTTTCACGTGCCACAGTGATCTATATTTTGCTTTCACAAATTTAATTATTATATTTGTAAATATGAAAGCGACGATAAAAAAAACACTCCTATTTCTGGGCCTAACGCTACTTTTATTGGGCGTAGTGGCTGCGGGAATGTTTGCCTATAACTATAAATATCGCAAGATTATCATCACACCAATTGGCAAGGATGTCTACTTCACTACACAATACAATCCCAATGCAAAGACCTGTGTAGCTGCGGCATACATAGATATCGGTGGTAAGATTCTCGGCTCTTACCGCATAGATGGCAAGACATATCAGAAGCCACACTATCAGTATAAAGCATCGCTAACACCAAAGGGTTTGGTGATTGCCAAGACGTGGCAGTCGAAGAGTGGATTTCAGCAACTTACACTCGTGAAGAGTGGCAAGGCCTGTACATTTCGTAAGGACCCTAATCGCAACATACGTCGCGCACTATGCAACAAGGCGGATAATAAAGAGGAGTATTACATCATAGAGTCGACATATCCTATGACGCTTACGCAATTTGCACGACTATGTAGCCAGCACGCCTATAACGCCGTAAACCTCGATATGGGTTCGTGTGGATATGGCAAGGTAAATGGTCGCATCCGTAGCCTGTGGGCCATCTTCACACGTGATGAGCAAACTAATTGGATTTGTGTTGATTAGCCGCTGTTACAACACTATTGGCAGAAGCTCCTCGATGCTATCTATGATATAGTCGGCATCGGCCTCCACCAACTCCTCACGCGAGGCATTACCCCACGTGACACCTACGCTACGCACCGTGGCATTTCTCGCCATAAGCACATCCACAGGCATATCACCCACGACAATAGCCTCCGCAGGCTCCACGCCCAACTCTCTAAGAGTCTTCAACGTCGGCTCGGCATCAGGCTTATGCCTTTCGACACTATCCGACCCCACAACATAGCTAAAATAGTGGTCTATACGATGCTCACGCAAGAACAACATCAACGAGTCGGAAAGGCGCGACGAGGCAATAGTAAGCACATAGCCATTATTATATAAGGTATCGAGCGTTTCGCGGACCTTCGGGAACAACTCTGGCATCAGCTCACGACGGCGCTCCGCAAAGATTGCACGATAGGTATCCACGGCGTGCTGCGCCTCGGCATCATCAAACTCTGGGTACAACGCCCTAAAGCCATCAAAGAGCGTAAGGCCTATGGTTGCGGCACACGCCTCCTCGCTACGCATCGGCAATCCCAAGCGCTCCATCGTAGCACGAAAGGCGATAACTATATTCTTACGGGTATCGCAGAGCGTACCATCAAAGTCGAAGATAATCAATTTAGGTTTCATAGTGCAAAGATAGGAAAATTTAGCAATAGCGCGATGACGTAGTCCCCTTAACGTAGGAAATATTTGCGGGGAGAAGCGGTAAGATATGGTACATAGAAAAAGGAATCACCAAGGAACAGTGTCACGCAGTTTTGTTGTTAGAGTGGTGGGAATGTGGCGCTGACACGAAAAATGGCGGATGGGACATTGTCCCATTCGCCATTTTGACTGAAGCGTCGCAGTAGCTCCGCTATAACAACAAAGGCTATGCGCCGAAGTTATCGAAGAGGATATTCTCAGCAGGAACGCCAAGGCTATCCAACAAGTTAACTACAGACTGCGCCATCATTGGAGGTCCACACATAAGGTAGATAATACCCTCTGGCTCGTCGTGATTCTTGAGGTATGTCTCGTAAAGAACGTTGTGAACGAAACCTGCAACGTATGGTACACCAGCCTCATCTGCTACTGGATCTGGACGGTCCAACGCCAAGTGGAACTTGAAGTTAGGGAACTCCTTCTCGATCTGATAGTAGTCATCGAGGTAGAAAGCCTCCTTAAGTGAACGAGCACCGTAGAAGAAGTTAACCTTACGGCCTGTCTTAAGAGTCTTGAAGAGGTGCATAATGTGTGAACGCATAGGAGCCATACCAGCACCACCACCGATGAATACAAGCTCCTGATCGTCTGAAAGGTTATCTGGCAAGAAGAACTCACCGAATGGACCTGACATAATGATCTTGTCGCCTGGCTTCAAAGAGTAGATGTATGAAGAACATACACCAGGGTTAACAGGCATCCAATCGTTCTTGGCACGATCGAATGGAGGTGTTGCGATACGAACGTTAAGC
>JAFYRB010000011.1 GCA_017559615.1 Alistipes sp.
CGTGAAAATGTTAATGGCTGTTAATGCGTCAGCCACTCGAAAGCCTGCTACGAGATTTATATATAAGATAAATAACTTATATATATAGATAAAATCGATTAAAATAAGATATTTATCTACTCGTACCAAGGCGACTAATTGACCGTAGTCTGATACGGTTATAAGTCCACCGTAGTGTACGGTAATTAGGTCACCGTAGTGTACGGTAATTGGCTCACGTGACGTGGGTAAGAGCCTTACGTAGTGAGCGTAAGAGCCTTGCATAGTAGGTGACGTAGCAAGTCTATGTGCCACAACGTGAGATAGTTACCAATAGAATATTACATATATTTATTGGACTATCTGCCGTATGTCGCAGTGGTAAAACCTATGGTTTTAATGCTTCTACTACGCTTGTCCAATGCTTGACCTACGCTTGTCCAACGCCCACGGCGGTAGGTGCATACCGAGAGTTAATGAGGGGGTACGGCACTACCCCGAGGGGTATGGACCACTTGGCTACGCAGTACTATATTGTTAAGGAAGTTAAGGAACTTAACGAGTTTAACGAGCGTAAGGAAGCTGCGCTAAATCAATATAATACCTTATTATAATGCGCGGAGGAGCGCACAAACACACAAAAACACGCACAAAGGGGATGTGTGCAGATGTGCGCGATGTGCGCAGTTGTGCGCCATTTTCGGGGTAAAAACACACATTGTGTGCCGATATTATAAAGAATTTTAATAACGCAATGAGGAATTGTTAATAATGTTAATAACACGGGGATGAAATTACGAAGATTGTTAATAACTCATCGCTGAAGAGTGGGGCGAGGCGCGGGGATGAGGGCGAGATTGCGCTGAAAAAGCGATATCAACAGCCGAAGGTTAATAAAATGTTGAAAAATACCCCCCCCTAAAAATTTGCAGTATCGAAGAAAATTAGTACATTTGTTGCTTCGGAATAACATTTTAAACCCTAAATAATGAGACGTTTTATCACTATTGCGCTTGCCATTGTAGCGATTTTCGCGGTGGCGTGTGAGGCGCAGAAGGAGTCGGATTTCAAGGTCGTAATCACCTCGTCGACCGAAGTCCGCGTAGGAAAATTTGCTGAGGATGTGGTGATTCACTACGACATCTTGGGCATCGAGGATGTGTGTGCAGAGGTGAAAATCAGCAACGCAGATTGGCTTCGTGTATCGAAGCACGAGTCTGATAGTCTGGTAATTAGCGTGGCGGATAACGAGACGGGTGCCGAGCGTATGGCGGCTGTGACACTTTCGTACGAGGGTAGCGCTGCAACGGTTGTAATCAGCCAGTCGGCCGAGGCTATGCAGCCAGTGTTGGAGTCGTTGTCGGGTAGCGAGATTGAGCTTGAGCGTATGGGTACGGTGCTTAACATCGAGTACCGCTTGGAGAATGCAAATCCTGTGGATTATGTCTTTGTGAAGAGCACTGCCGATTGGATTTACGCTATCGACACCGAGCGTGAGGGTGTTGTGTCGCTCGGCATTGCGACAAACAAAACAAAGGCCTTGCGCGAGACAATCGTAACGGTGGGCTATGGCTCTGCATCGTTCGATGTTAAGCTCTCGCAGCGTGGCGATGGCGACATCAACTTCCGCGCTACGATGCTTTCGGGTGAGTACCTCGGCGATGCCTACACCCCAGGTGTGGGTAACTATTGGTTTATCCTCTCGGACCGCGGTTTTAAGGAGGATGGCACATCACGCCCAAGCGCTACGTACTATCGTATTGATGCCTATGGTCCTGTATATCAGGGTTATGAGAGTCGCACTCCTATCGCTAACGGCACCTATACCTTCGACAAGGATGACACCTACGCGGAGTGGACCTTCACGGCCGAGTATAGTGGCTTCTGGGTGACTAACGCCAATGGCAAGCGCGACGAGGCTATCGCAACCTTCGAGTCGGGTACTATGACTGTTGAGAGTGGCAAGATTACGCTCGACGTAGTGGTTGGTGGCGAGGCGCACCACGTTGTCTTTGTGGGCGATACAACGCTTGTGGATAATCAGAGTAGCGTCATTATCTACTCAACCCTCGATGGTGACTACGATGCCGACCTCTCGGACCACTATATGGTCTACGAGTGTTATGGCGACTACTACGACTTTGGTTACACCAACTGGATGTTCGTTTTGGCTCCTAATAATGGCTTTGGCGACTGCTTCCAGTTCGACATCATTACGGGTTATAAGGATATCGAGAGCGGCTTTACGGGCGACTACATCTCGTCGGACTTCCTCGCTATGAACTCGTTTATCCCTGGCTGGACCGATGGCGTGAATATGCAGTGCAGTTGGTTCTTTACGGCTAATCAGTCGGAGGTGGCACCGCTTCGTGGTGGCGAGATGAGCGTTAAGGAGAACCCTGATGGCACCGTTACGGTAAATATCAATGTTAAGGATGACCTCCGCAACACCATCACAGGTAGCTGGACAGGCGTTCCACAGGCATATCGCGATTAAACTAAAACTAAATAACATACCTAAATTATGAAAAAGATTCTTTCGATTTTTGCCCTTTTGTTTGCCGTAGCCTTCGTAGGCTGCCAGGAGAAGGGTGGTGACGAGGGTATTGCTTCGTTTACCCTTGAGAGTGAGACTATTGTAGCAGATGCCGAGGGTGGCCTTCTCGCCGTAAACTACACTATCAAGAACCCACAGTCGGGTGCCGTAGTGCTCTCGAACTGCTCTGCAAATTGGATTAGCGACCTCTCGACTGCTACCGTAGGTCAGATTAAGTTCCGCGTAGCACCTAACTACACAGGCTCGGAGCGTAAGGCCGCTATCGTTGTGCAGTACACTGCCGTAGACGAGCAGTACGTAATTCAGGTTACGCAGCCTACATCCGACAAGCCTATGTTCGAGTTCGACGTTGTTGTGAACGAGCCTACACGCCTCTCGCTCAACGTTACGCCTGCCGACCTCTCGAAGGCATATATCTGCCGTGCCTACAGTGAGGTGCATATCGACCTCAACAACCTCTACGAGGATGAGTTTTTGGCTGAGTACGACCTCGAGGCTATCGAGTACGAGGCATACTTTATGGGCCAGACTCTGTTGAACTACTTGCAGAATATCTCTCACACAGGTAAGGGCTTCGATATCGAGTTCACACAGCTCTTCCCTGATACTAACTACGTTGTCTATGCCTACCATATCGACCTTGCAACAGGTCAGATTTGTAGCGCTATCCACCGCGAGGTTATCCGCACTGCAAAGCCTGTTACGGCTACCTTCGACGTGGAGCAGAAGTTCGATGTTAGCGGTGCTGTAATCACACAGACCATCATCCCAGCCGACAAGGAGGTATACTACTACACCTATCGTTGGAGCGTCGAGGATTTCTATAACTACTATGGCTTCAGCGCTGTTATGGAGGAGACATTGGTTGCCAAGTGGAACGAGCAGATGATGGCGTGGGTACAGTCAGGCTACCAGCCTTACCAGATTGTAGACCAGAACTGCTTCAAGGGCGACCAGACTATCGTTCACGATGACCTCAAGGCCGAGACCGACTATGTATTCTACATCTTCGCCGTAGACCACGAGACAGGCTTGTCAGCATCCGACATCACCATCGTCGAGAAGCGCACCAATAAGGCTCACGCTTCGGATATGACTATCGAGATTGTTGCTAAAAACATCTTCTATACCACTGCCGATGTATACTGGACTGCCAGCGACCCTGAGGGTAAGTTCGCACGCTCGGTGATGACCAAGGAGGAGTTTGAGTCTCACGGCGCTGATGATGAGGAGAAGCTCAAGCGCTTCGTGGAGGACTACTGGCTCTATCAGGCTTATGGCTCTACAGATATGAACCTCACAGACCTTCAGCCTAACACCACCTACGTTGCCTTTGCCTACGGTCTCGATGGCGAGGCTCCAAACACTCGCATCTTCAAGCACGAGTTCAAGACCTTGAGCGATAACCCAGGTATGTCCGACATCAACCTCTCGTGGACCAAGCACTATAATATGGCCGAGGTTGCCGTTGCCGATGCTACACACTGGGGCGACTACGCTGCTTATGAGGACTACACCCTTGTACCACTCTCAATCTCTGGCGTAACGGCTTCTGACGAGGTTTACATTTTGGTTACAACAATGCCTATCGACTTCTACTCGAAGGAGGCAGAGTGGTTGCGCGACGTTGCGAAGGAGAAGAATCGCGTAAACTGCTACACTAACTATAACTACATTGCCGAGTACGAGAAGGCGTACACTGTTGTTGCTGTTGCGAAGGATGCTAATGGCAACTATGGTAAGCTCTTCCTCGAGGAGATGTACCTCTACCGTAGCGATGACTCTGCGGCTTCGGAGTACGTCTACAGCGAGAATAAGTAGTCTGCATAATGCTATTGCGGTACTCCGCGTAGCACTACTACATAAGTCTGCGTGACACTATTTCGGTAGTCCGCGTAGCACTACCGCACGACAAACGCCCACACTTATCACACAGGTGTGGGTGTTTTTTGTGCTGGTAGGGTAGTTCGCGTATAAAATTTTCACGCACCTAATTTAGTGATGTATAGCGAGTTGGGTATTGGAGGGTAAAAAGTTGCAAAAAAAAGTTGCAAAATATTTTGGAAGTTAAGAAAAATGCTCTATCTTTGCACTCGCTTTTAAGGCAATGGCGAGATAGCTCAGCTGGTTAGAGCGCATGATTCATAATCATGAGGTCCCCAGTTCAATCCTGGGTCTCGCTACCAAGGCACTTCGGATTCCGAGGTGCTTTTTTTGTTTCCCGAAGTTGCCTAACAATGCTACTTCTTCAGGTAAGTAACATCACAACAACAAAGGGAGTCGCCTCGAAAGCGAACTCCCTTCTTTATTTCCTCATCCTTATTTGCTAACCTCCTCGGCGTAAATCTCCTCGTAAAGCGCACGCAAGCGCGGTTTGTCGGCTATCAGTTGTCGCAACTCCTCCAGACGTCGGCTATTTTCCGATTCGGGGAACCACAGGCGCAGATAACCTCCATAGTCATACTTCTCCTTTAGATGTGCCTCCATACGCTCATAGCCCTCCTCACGCCCCAAAGTGGGGTGGTTCGCAAGGGTATATTGTATCGTGCGACGAATTATCGAGCGAGGGATGATGATGCGGTCAGCCTCGGCAACGATTCTGCCGTAGATGCTGCGCGGAGGGTTCTTCGACGAGGCGCGGTGGTCCTCAACGGCATCGGCCATTATGGCTATCTGCTCCTCGCTAAACCAACGCCTGAGCATCCTATCCTCCAGCACCACGCGCTTCGAGGCGGTATGATGCACCTCACGTCCCTCCTTAAGGCCCGTATCGTGGTAAGCCGCAATGGCGTATGCCATATCGACACTCTCCCCGTAGATACGCGCCAGACGCACGCTCTCGGCAATGACTATCTCGGCGTGGTCGCGCCTATGTGCCGCATCGTGATGGTCATAGAGGGGTAGTATCTCAGCCTCTACGTATGCCTTTAGTTCGCTGTTAATCATACTTTTACTATCCTACGACAACCTCCACCAAATCCTCCCTACGCAGGTACTTCGCCGCCAGACGCTGCACCTCCTCGGGCGTAATGGCATTTATCAACTCCACGTTCTTCTCCGTCGAGCTGTTGTCCATACCGCACATAATATTCTCTATCGTGACATCCGCAATGCCAAACGGCCCATCAAGAATTCGGAGTATCTCGCCAATCATCATATTTTTGGCAAGTTGTAACTCCTCCTCATCTATAGGCTCCTCCCTAAGACGCTCTATCTCGTAGTAAATCTCACGCAGCGCATCCTCGGTATGGTCACGTGTCACCTGCGTAGCAATCGCCAGATAACCCTCCTTCTCGAAGTTTATCATCGCCGCCATCACGCCATAGGTATATCCGTGCATCTCACGCAAGTTCTGCATCAGTCGCGAGCCGAAGTAACCGCCGAGTACCGTTGCCACAACCTGCATTCCCACAAAGTCGGGGTGTGTGCGAGGAAACAGCAGGCGACCAATACGTATCGACGACTGTACGGCACTCTCCACCTCCTTATACACCTTGTGCGTGGTCACGGTTGCGGGGAACTCCGCGGGCGTAGCCTTGCCCTTTGGCAGAGCCTCGGCAATCTCCTTTATACCACCAATCACCGCCTCGTCGATATTGCCACTGCATACCATAAAGCAGTTATCAGCGGTGTAAAGCTCCTCATACAACGCCACGATATCCTCCCTCGTGATATCGTCATAGAGGCTCTCGTCGGCCGAAATGCCATAAGGATGCTCATCGCCGAATAGTGCCTTTCCGAACAACTCTCTCGACTGCACATCTATCTTCTTTCGCTCGATGGCGAGTCCCTGCTTACGCTTCGAGCAGTAGGTGCGTAACTCCTTGTTGGAGAACGCTGGACGTAGGATTATCTCACGTGCCACGCGAAGTGTCTGGGCAAAGAACTTCGACAACGTAGCAAACGATATGTAGACATAATCTCTGTCGATATTCACATCGAAGTACGAGCCATAGAAGTCCAACTCATCGGCTATCTGCTGTGCCGATAGGGTTGTGCTACCCTCGGCAAGCATATTCGAGGTCGTCGAGGCCGTGAATGGCTTATGCTGCATCGAGCTTCCCGCGCGGAATACAAACGTGAAGCGCACCACCTCAAAGTCATTCGAGTTAAGGGTGTAAATCTTCACGCCATTTGCGGACGTATGCTCCTCGGTACGTGGCATCACCACGCTATCGGGGATTATGATATCTGGCTGTGGTCTCATCGTTTTGCTCTGTAAATAAGTGTTGAAGAGTTGTCGGTGGTGAATCTCTCGCTGGCAAATGCCATCACCTCCTCGCGGGTTATCGAACGGAATATCTCCGCCTCTTGGTTTATCAGTTCGAGGCGTCCTGTCATCGCGTAGAATCCGAGGTTCATAGCCTTGTTCATCACGTTTATCTCGCCCATCAGCATATTTGCCTCAAACTTATTCTTCACCTTCTCCATCTCGTAGTCCGAGATATTTCCCTCCATAAGGTCCCTCAATTCGCCCCATAGAGCCTCCTCGGCCTCGCTCTCCGAGGTGTCGGGCATCAGGCGACCTTTGATTACGAACAAACCCTCGTCTATGCTTCCTGTGATGTATGCGTTGACGCTCGTGAACAAGCCGCGCTCCTTGACCAATCTGTTGACCAATCTCGATGACTCGCCACCCGCCAAGAGGTCCGATGCCAAGTCGCCAATGAAGAAGTCACGCGACAGACGGTCACCCATATGGAATGCTATGACTACGTCCGTAGCAGGCACATCGCGCTCAACCTCCAAGCGTCGTGGCTCCTGCTGCTCAGGCTCCTTTGCCACTGCGGGAATCTCGCCTCCCATATCCACGATATCTGCGAAGTACTCCGTTGCCAAGGCTATCATCTCCTCTTCGGGCATATCTGCCGAGATAGAGAGTATGGCTCTCGAAGGGCGATAGTGAAGGTCGTAGAACTCCCTCACATCCTCCATCGTAGCACGCTCGATATGCTCTGGGCTGATGCCTATTGTCGACCAGCGATAGGGGTGTACCTTGTAGCACATACCGCGCAACAGCGACATCTCATCGCCATACGGCTGGTTGATATATCGTTGTTTAAACTCCTCTATAACAACCGATTTCTCCGCCTCACACGCCTCTGCCGAGAGGTTCAGATTACGCATACGGTCACTCTCCAACCACAGTGCCGTTGCGATATTCTCCTTCGGCAGGGTGATGTAGAAGTTCGTATAGTCGTTGTTCGTGAAGGCGTTATTCTCGCCACAGGCCATCTGCACCGGTAGGTCGAAGTCGGGTACCATCGTCGTACCGCGAAACATAAGATGCTCGAAGAGGTGTGCAAATCCCGTCTTATGCTCCGACTCGTTGCGAGCGCCCACCTTATAGAGGATGTTCACCGCCGCCAATTTCGAGGCGTGGTCGCGGTTTACGAGTATCTGCAAACCATTTTCGAGTGTTACTTCTTTATACTTTATCATATTTGGAGTCTGTTTATAATGCAAAGATAAGAAAATATGACAAAAAAAAGAGACTACCTCGAAAGATAGTCCCTCTAAAAATTAGTATCGGTCGATTACTTTACCCAACCTGCCATCTTATCCTTTGCGAAGAAGTAGTATACTGCAAGACCTACCCAGCTTGTGAGAAGAAGAAGAATCAACGCAACAGCCTTCTTAAGGAAGTCACCCTCGAGTGAAAGAATCTCCATTGCAGCCTTGATGCAAAGTACGATACCGATAATCCAAATAATAAATGAAATCATAGTAGTTATAATATAAGTTAAAGTTTCTTAGCACAAAAGTAGTAATATTATTCCTAATCTGCTAATCTTTGCCACATTTTTTTACCCCCGAAGCGTCGCATTTCGATATTATTTATTAACTTTGTTTTAATGTTAGCATAAAATTAACACCTTAATAATCACTTGTTATGTCACACGAAGCACCACGTGGTGGTAGGAGTTTCTTCAAAACCTACGTTGTTGATGCCCTCAGCTATATGGCTATGGGACTCTTCTGTTCGCTCATCTTGGGACTTATCATTGGTCAGCTTGCCAAACTCCCAGGTCTTGACTTTCTGTCGGAGATTGCACGACTTCTTCAACTCGACCTTGTTGTCGGAGGCTCCATAGGTCTTGCTATCGCCTTGGGCCTTAAGCGCGACCCTCTGGTTACTATCTCTGCCGTAGTTGTCGGAGCCTTGGGCTACTCGCTTGGTGGCTCGTGGGGCGATGTTGGCGGTAACCCTATTGGCGCATATTTGGCCGCTGTTGTAGGTATCGAGGCTGGCTCGTTGGTCTCGAAGCGCACGCCTGTCGACATCATCATCACACCTCTTGTCGCGGTTGTTGTCGGAGGTCTTTTTGCCAAGTATTGCTGTGTTCCTATTGGCGAGTGGGTAATGTCGTTGGGTGATGTTATCAACCGCGCTACAACGCTTAACCCCTTCACTATGGGTGTTATCCTTGCGGTGTCGGTAGGTTGCATACTCACCCTTCCTATCAGCTCTGCGGCGCTGTGTATCTCCATCGGTTTGAGTGGTTTAGCCGCAGGTGCTGCTACGGCAGGTTGCTGTGCGCAGATGGTCGGTTTTGCCGTTATCAGCTTCAAGGATAATGGCCTCGGAGGCCTTATCTCACAGGGCCTTGGTACGTCGATGCTTCAGATTGGTAACATCGCGCGTAAGCCAATTATCTGGCTTGCCCCTACGCTCTCGGCAGCCATCCTCGGTCCCGTTTCTACGGTACTTCTTAAGATGACCAATAGCCCTGCGGGTGCAGGTATGGGTACTGCGGGTTTGGTAGGCCCTCTCGGTTGCTGGGACTCTATGTCTGCTACGACACCTCACGCCCTTCTCCTTGCCGAGATTCTGGGAATGTACTTCGTTGCTCCCGCATTGTTGAGCCTTCTGTTCCACGCCATTATGAAGCGTCTTGGCTGGGTTAAGAGTGGCGATATGGCGCTTAACCGATAGCGACTCCTCTATACAAAGAATAATCCCGATGAGAGGCCTAAAACCTTCATCGGGATATTTTTATCTACTCTCCGCCTCGCGGTATATATCTCGTAGTTTGTCCGACATATAGTATTGCAACACTCCGCGGACAAACATAAACGACGTGAATGCCAGCCATATAGCGTTGTTTCCTATCAACCATCCCGTACCATATAGCAACACGAAGTAGCATACCGCCGACCACACCATCGAGTTACGCATAATACGACTTCGCGTCGCACCGACCATAATGCCATCCATCACAAATGGTAGTGCGCAAGCGATAGGTATTACGATTATCCAGCCGATATACTGCTTTGCTACGGCCAGCAACTCCGCGATATCTGCGCTCTCGGAGTCTACCAACAGAGTGAAGATATCCTGCCACCAACCTACGTAAGCACCCACATACGCCACGGCAATCACCACGCTCCAGACGATGCAATATTTGATGCACTTCTTCAGCGATGCCACATCTCTTGCACCCACGAAACGTCCCGTAAGTGCCTCGGCAGCAAAGGCAAAGCCATCGTTCATATACGAGAATAGCGTGAACAACTGCAACAATATGGTGTTCACCGCGAGGATATTCTTATCGCCCATATCTGCCGACGCCTTCGTGAAGAAGGTATATACGGCCACGAGGCAGAACGTACGCACTATGATGTCGCTGTTGATGTTGAAGAACTGCTTCATCGCCTTCATATCCATCACCTCCGTCCAGCTCACTCGCTCCAACTTCTTGCGATACATCGCTACGATAATCACCACCGTTGTCACCACACCTGTCCACTGTGCCACCACCGAAGCCAGCGCAATGCCATCAATGCTCATCGTACCCACGATGGAGAATAGGTAGCTAAAACCGATATGTAGCACGTTTACCAGAATCGCCACCGCCATAGGCACTACGGCATTCTGCATTCCCGTCAGCCAGCCGTTGAAGGCAAAGAGCATAATTCCCGCAGGTACGGCCCATATACGAGTGTAGAAGTAGTCCGAAATCATAGCATCCGAAGCCCCGTCGCCCGTACTCATAAACCACAACGAGAACTCTCCGAGAGGCCACTGCAATGCAAAGGCAAGCATACCTACGCCCAATGCTACCACCACCGCACGCCACAACATCAGCGTGTACTCCTTATGCTGTTTCGCACCAAAAGCCTGTGCCGTAAGGCCACTCGTACCCATACGTATAAACGAGCAGTTCCAATATATGAAGTTGAAAATCGCAACACCAATCGACAACGCACCGATAGTCGTAGCACCATCGCTGCCCGCCACACGTCCCGCAATAAATGTCGAGGCGATACCCATCAGTGGCACCGTGATGTTGGAAATAATGTTGGGGATTGCAATACGAAGAATCTCTCTATTCATCTCAGTAACTCAATTTTAGCCCGCAAAGTTAACTATAATTTGCAATTTTGCCTCTTTTTGTGGCATAGATGTTGAATAATGGTGCAATATTAAAAAAAATATGTACCTTTGCGGTCGCAAATTTAATGCTATTTACAGAAGATGAAAACAACAAAAACAGACTCAACGGCTAACGTATCGCGTTTTGCCCGCGATAAGCGTCAGCGTGTAAGCTCTTCAACAACAGAGCGCGTTGAGCGTAGTCCTCGTCAGCGCCGTGATGGCGACAATGAGGGCATCAGAGAGAGCCGCCCACGTGTGGCTAAGGCAGAGAAGCGTACATCGTACAACCCACATTTCACGGCCGAGAACCGTCTCCGTCCAGAGTATGAGGCTCCAAGACGTGGCGAGCGTTCAGAGCGTTCGGAGCGCCCAGAGCGTGGCAATAGCCGTGGTGGTCGTCCACAGCGCACCGAGGGTGGTTACACTCGTACAGAGCGCACAGAGCGTCCACAGCGTTCGGAGCGTCCACAGCGCAATGAGGGTGGTTACTCACGCACAGAGCGTGGTGCGAAGCCAGAGCGTTTCTCACGTGATGGCGAGCAGCGTACAAAGGGTGGCCGTCCAGCATCATCGGAGCGTCGCACAGCACCAAAGGGTGATGGCAAGCGCAGCTATGCTCCACGTCGTGACGAGAAGCCACGTTCATATCCAAAGTACAACCCTAACCGCGTAACAGGCGAGATTCGTCTTAACCGCTTCATCTCACAGTCTGGCGTATGCTCACGTCGTGAGGCTGATGATTACATCCTCGCAGGTCTTGTAACCGTTAACGGTCAGGTAGTTACAGAGCTTGGTACAAAGATTCTTCCTACCGATGAGGTTCGCTTCAACGATGAGCGCCTTCAGGGTGAGAAGCACGTATATATCGTTCTCAACAAGCCAAAGGGCTACGTTACATCGCTCGATGATCCACACGCCGACAAGACTGTTATGGACCTTGTGCGTGATGCTTGCACCGAGCGTGTATATCCAGTAGGTCGCCTTGATAAGAACTCACTCGGCTTGCTCCTTATCACCAACGATGGCGATGTTACACGTCAGCTCACACACCCATCAAACCGCAAGAAGAAGATTTATCAGGTAACTCTCGATAAGCCTCTCACACGTGCCGATATGGATACTCTTACCGAGGGTATCACTCTCGAGGATGGTGATATCTTTGCTGATGAGGTGGCTTACGCAAGCGAGGATAAGAAGACCGTAGGCGTAGAGATTCACTCTGGCCGTAACCGTATCGTACGTCGTATGTTCGAGCATCTCGGTTATACCGTTCAGAAGCTCGACCGCGTCTACTACGCAGGTCTTACAAAGAAGAACCTCAAGCGTGGTGCTTGGCGTTTCCTCACCAAGGATGAGGTTATGCGCCTCAAGACTGGCCAGTACGAGTAGTCCTCGCCGCGTCTGAACGCAACATAAATAAGATTACCCACTTGGGCTGAAGGTCATCCTCTCCCAGGTGGGTATTTTTTGTGCCTTTAGCACTCTTTCGTTACTGCATATATCGTAGCACTCCTTCGCGCACCTCTATAAGAATGTGGCAACACCATAAAGATGACGCGACTCCATAAAAAATGAGACCAACCCCTCAAGGTCGGTCTCATCATCATTTTTAGTTGGTCGATTACTTAATCTCCCAAGTCTGGCCTGAACGGAGAAGGTCGTCAACGCACTTAATCTTTGCAGTTGCCTTAACCTGCTCAACCTGCTCAGCAACCTTGATGTCGTAAACGTTCTCGTCATCAACATCGCGGATAACACCCACAGCAACAGGGTACTCTGGGTACTTCATACCAGCCAACATAGTGTGGAGTGTAGTATCAACACACTTTGCGTCGTGAGTCAGGACGTCGTCCAAAGTATAGCCGTCCTCGCCGATTGTAACAACCTTCAAGCGCATATTCTCGAATACCAAACCCTTGTTCTTCTCCTTACCGAAGAGCATCTTCTCGCCGTGTACCAAGTGTACGGTATTCTCCTCACGAGTAGCCTTATCGCCAGCAAACAATGCGTGAGTCTTATCGTTGAAAATCATACAGTTAACCAACGCCTCGGTAACTGCCATACCCTTATGCTTTGCAGCTGCCAACAAGCACTCCTTAGTAAGCATAACCTCCTGGTCGATAGTACGAGCGAAGAACGTACCCTTAGCGCCGAGTACCAACTCACCTGGAGTAAATGGCTTCTCTACGGTACCAAATGGCGAGGTCTTAGTAACCTTACCGAGCTTGGTAGTAGGAGAGTACTGACCCTTTGTCAAACCGTAAATCTCGTTGTTGAACAAGATAACGTTAAGGTCGATGTTACGACGGATAGCGTGGATGAAGTGGTTACCAC
>JAFYRB010000096.1 GCA_017559615.1 Alistipes sp.
ACTCCTCAATAAGATCCGCATAAGCCAGAAGAGGGATATAGAGCTTGACCTTCGTTCGTGGCTCTTTGCCGAGCGCTATCTGCCACAGGAGATACGAAGTGGTGGTCGTTATGCCTTTGCGGTGTCAGCCTCGTTGGGTATTGCCTATCGTTTCAATCAGCGAGATTGGTCGCCTGCCTACTCACAGCTCGAGGTAGATGGATATCTCGCAGCAATCTTCAACCTCGAGGAGCGTCTTGCGGTGCGTGACTTGGAGTTGGTGGAGGTTGTAAAGGAACTTGATGATGCCGAGAGTAGGAATAAGGAGCTTGAGGCGGAGCTTGCCAAGAGCAGTAGTCCTGCGGTGGCATCACATCCATCACATCCGTCGCAACCATCTCACCCTATGATGGCGTGTGTAGCACCAGAGTGCGTGGCATTTTTCACTATCGGCGAGGCGCAGATTTCGGACTATGCACGTGCAACGCTTGAGACCTACGTCGAGCAGATTCGTGATATGGCGATGCCTATAACCGTTACGGGATATGCCGATAAGGAGACTGGTAGCCAGCAGCGTAACGAGCAACTATCGCAGCAGCGTGCCGAGAGTGTCGCAGCGTGGCTTGTGGAGGCGGGTATAGACTCGTCGCGCATAACAGCGCAGTGGGTGGGTGACTCGGAGGAGGCCTTCGCAACACCTGATACGCCTATCGTAAATCGTTGTGTGATAATTAAGTAGAGGCTTGTAGTGTGAAAAAATAGGAGGATGTCGTCATCAGACATCCTCCTTTTGTTATTTAAGCATATTGTAGTGGCAGTACATCAGCTTGCCCTCATCGTCACGTAAGTGCATACCTCCACCACGACAGAACTCCCATACCTTACACTCGGCGCACTCATCGCACTTGGTCCATTCGCGGTTGCGGAACTGCGTGAAGCGGTTTTGCCATACATCCCAGAAGCTATCGCGGTAGATATTTCCCTGGGTGTAGTTTGCGCGTACGCTCGTACATCCCGAGATGTCGCCATTAACGCGAATCGACGCTACATTCACACCCGCGTTACACATATAGAAGTGGTCACGCACCTCGCTCTCGTAGCCCCCCAAGAAGCCCTCGCAGGCGTAGTTGAGGTTTATGCGTCCCTCCTTGCGTGTGGCACGGATAAACTCCATAAGTCTGCGGAACTGCTCCTGGTTGAGGTGCAACCCCTCATCGCGCTTGGCACGTCCCGCGGGGAAGATTGAGAATATACGCCAGCGGGTGATGCCCTCCGAGATAAGGAACTCCTTCCACTCCTCGAGGCGGTCAATCATCGCGGGTGTCACGCAGGTGATAACATCGTAGGTAAGTCCCTCCACCTCACGGATATAGCCTATGGCGCTACGAGCGCGTGTGAAGCTCTCCTTATTCTGGCGGATATCGTTGTGAACCTCCTCAAAGCCATCGAAACTCACCGAGACGCTACGTAGACCGGCATCTACCAGCGAGTGCAGACGCTCACGCGTAAGGCTCTGACCATTAGTCACCATACCCCACATATATCCTCGCTTTGTAACCTCGCGTCCCGCCTCCTCAAGGTCGCGGCGCACAAGCACCTCACCACCCGAGAAGATAATCAACACATCACGTGGATTTACGTTTGGCGTTACCTCCCTATCCAACACCGCGAGGAAATCCTCCAAAGGCATATCCTCTTCGGCAACATCCGTACGGCAGTCGCTACCGCAGTGACGGCAATGGAGATTACAACGAAGCGTACACTCCCAGAAGAGTGTACGCAACTTATGACGCTCCACAATGCCATCGTAGATGCCCTTAAATAGCTTTAGTCCGATGCGCTTGCGGAGTCCTAAACGTTTTCCTTTCACCGTACGATTGTTTTACTCCTGTGCAGCCTCCTCCTGTGCGCGAGCCTCCTTCTCAGCACGAATAGCATCAAGAGCCTTCTGTGCATCCTCGTCGGTCACAGGCTTTGCCACGCCACCATCAGGGAACTCCACAGCCTGGTCATCCTGGATAGGATTGCCATTCTCGTCAATAGGACGTGCGACAGCGCCGTCAGGTGTAGGAACACCATACATAAGCATAATGCGTGGGTCCTCCTGCTCGGTCACGATGTCCTGATTCTTCTTATCCTCGCTCTTCGAAGCCTTCTTGGTGCTGCAGCAAGCCGCAGTAGAGAAGCCCAAAAGTGTCAAAAGAGCAATCTTCCACTTCATATTCATAGTAAATAGTTTTATAGGATATTCTAAAAAATTATTGACAAATATAGGATTTTTTATCCTATTCTACAAATATAACGTAAAAAAGTAGCTCTGTGGTATTGCATCAAATAATAAAATTTGTAACTTTGAACTACGAAATAAAGCATAGCACTATGGAAGGACGTGTCAAGTGGTTCGATGATAAGCGAGGTTACGGCTTCATCACAGGTGATGATGGCGTGGAGACTTATGTCCACTATACGGCTATTGCAAAGGATGGCTATCGCACGTTGAAGCATAATTGGCGTGTTACCTACGAGGTGGTGGAGACGAAGGATGGCCATAAGGAGGCACGCAATGTTATTGTGATGCGTTAGCCAGAGAGAGAAGGTGGGGTAGCGAGATTTGTTTTATGAAAATTTTTTGCTACCTTTGTATAACCTACTGATAGGACGATGATAAATTTTGAGCATAGATACAACTTTGGAATGGCTATTTTTGCAATGGCCACTATCACTATGTCTATGCGAATGTGCCGTTAGGCACTCTCTTTTATATATGTGGTTACGTACCACATTCCTCTCCGACTGATAAATATTTTGCTCGCCATTTACGATGGCGATATTGTATGTGTATATAACCTACTTAAGATACTACAACTATGAGCGATAGAAAACTACATTTCGAAACCTTGCAGATTCACGGCGGTTATCACGTCGATGAGTCCAATGCGCGAGGTATTGCTATACACCCTACGGCAGCCTACCACTTCCCTACGTGTGATTATGCCGCTAACCTCTTCACGCTCAGCGAGCCAGGATATATCTACACTCGCTTGCATAACCCTACAACTTCGGCCTATGAGGAGCGTATCGCAGCACTCTATGGTGGTGTGGGGGCCTTGGCAACAGCATCGGGAATGTCGGCTATATTGTTGACTGTTACGGCGTTGGCAAAGGCGGGTGAGAATATCGTAGCCTCGCCATATCTCTACGGCGGTACGCACAACCAGTTTGTTATCTCGTTGCGTAACTTGGGCGTGGAGTGTCGCTTGGCAAAGAGCGATGCGAAGGAGGATATTGCCGAGATGATTGATGATAATACCCGCGCTATATTTGTTGAGTCGATGGGTAATCCAACTTGTCGTGTGGCAGATATCGAGGCTTTGGCGGAGGTGGCACATAGCAACAACATTCCGCTTATCGTGGATAATACCTTCGGTGCGGGAGGATACTTGTGTAACCCATTTGAGTGGGGCGCGGATATCATCACCGACTCGGCTACAAAGTGGATAAATGGTCACGGCACTGCAATGGGAGGTATCATCGTCGACAGCGGTAAGTTCGATTGGCGTGCTTCGGGCAAGTTCCCACAGATTGATGGCCCGTCGGAGGGTTACCACGGCCTTAACCTTTGCGATGCCTTTGGCTCACAGGCCTTTATCGTGAAGTGTAGGGTAGATGGTATGCGTGATTTCGGTTGCTGCCCTTCGTCGTTCGATGCCTATCTGATGTTGCTCGGCTTGGAGACCTTGTCGTTGCGCGTTAAGCACGAGGTGGAGTCTACCTATAAGTTGGCGGAGTTCTGCCGTCAGCACCCAAAGGTAGAGCGTGTTAGCTTCGTAGGCTTTGAGGACCACCCATCCTATGCCTTGGCACAGAAGTACTATCGTTATGGCGCCTCGGCGGTGTTGACTATCGAGCTTAAGGGCGACCTCGACTCTACTGTAAAGTTTGTTGAGAGTCTCAAGCTTTCGGCAAATATGACTATGATTGGTGTCTCTATTTCGGTTGTTACGCACCCAGCGTCAACCACACATAAGCAGCTCTCGGAGGAGGCGAAGCGTGCTGCGGGCATCACACCTACGTTGCTTCGTATCTCTCTCGGCTTGGAGAACGTAGAGGATATCATTGCGGATTACGAGCAGGCGTTATCTAACATCTAATCTAACATCTAAACGTTCGGATATGAGTTACGTCTATCATTGTAGTGAGCCTCTGGTGTTGGAGTCGGGTGCGGTGCTTTCGGAAGTCGATATCACCTACGATACCTTTGGTACGCTCAACGAGGCGAAGGATAACGTGATATGGGTGTGCCACGCTCTTACGGCAAACTCTGATGTTGCCGATTGGTGGCCTCATACCGTTGAGCAGGGGCGCTTCCTCGATCCTACGCGCTACTTTATCGTCTGCGCCAACTTCCTCGGCTCGCATTATGGCACAACCTCGCCGCTCTCGGTAAACCCTCTTACGGGCGAGAAGTATTACTACGATTTTCCGCAGATTACGGTGCGTGATATGGTGCGTTGTCATCAGCTCCTTGCTCGCCACTTGGGCGTCGAGCGTGTTAAGATGCTGATTGGTAGCTCTATTGGTGGTTTCCAATGTATGGAGTGGGCGATTATGGAGCCTCACTTTATGGAGAATCTCGCGCTTATAGCAACCACAACTTGTTCGGAGCCGTGGGCTGCAGCCTTTAACGAGTCGCAGCGTATGGCAATCCGTCTGGATAAGACGTGGGGCGAACGTAGGGATGATGCGGGAATAGATGGTATGGCCGTTGCACGCTCCATAGCCCTTATCAGTTATCGCGGAGGTGCGGCATATAACGCTACGCAGCAGGAGCAGCAGGAACTTAACGAGGTGTCGTTCTCGCGCCGTGCGCATACCTATCAGCAGTATCAGGGCGAGAAGCTACGCCGTAGGTTTAACGCTCTCTCCTATTACCGCCTATCGGAGGCTGTCGACTCGCATAACATAGCGCGTGGCAGGGAGAGCATCGCCAAGGCGTTGCAGAGCATCGAGGCCCGCACGTTGGTGGTTGCCATATCGTCCGATATCCTCTTTCCGCCCGAGGCACATACGCCACTTAGGGAGCATATCCGCGATGTGGAGTATCATCTCATAGAGTCGGAGTTTGGTCACGATGGCTTCCTTGTGGAACATGAGAAATTAAATAGAATTATTGATAACTTTATAAATCACAGATAGTTATGAAAAATATTAACATAGGCCTTTTTGGATTTGGTAATGTAGGTCGTGGCCTTTATGACGTGTTGCAGCGTATCGACTCGAAGAGTGTGCATATCAAACGTATCTGCGTTCGTGACTTGGAGAAGGAGCGTGGCGTGAAGGCGGAGTTTACAAACCGCGCTGACGATATCTTCGCAGATAAGGATATCAACCTTATTGTTGAGGTTATCGACGATGCCGAGGCTGCTTATGATATTGTTAAGCGTGCGTTGAAGGCTCGCATCCCCGTAGTTTCGGGAAATAAGAAGATGCTCGGCCACCATATCTTGGAGCTTATTGACCTTCAGGAGCAGTACAATACTCCGCTGTTGTACGATGCATCGGCGTGTGGCTCTATCCCTGTTATCCGTAACCTCGAGGAGTACTACGATAACGACCTTCTCACGTCGGTTAAGGGTATCCTCAATGGCTCGTCAAACTTCATCCTCTCGAAGATTTTCAACGAGCATATGAGCTACGAGGCTGCGTTGAAACTTGCTCAGGATTTGGGCTTCGCGGAGAGCAACCCTACGCTCGATATTGATGGTTGGGATTCGTTGTATAAGCTTATCATCATCACTGTTCACGCCTTTGGTGTTTACGTTGCACCAGAGAATATCCTCACCTATGGTATCTCTACGATGAACGATGCCGATATCCGCTTCGCGCAGGAGAAGGACCGCCGTATAAAGCTCGTTGCTCACGTTGAGAAGATTGACAACCGCCTTATTATGTGCGTGTTGCCACAGCTTATCTCGCGCAATAAGTATATATATAGCGTTGAGGATGAGTTCAATGGCGTGGTTATCAAGGGCTTGTTCTACGACAAGCAGTTTATGTTCGGCCGTGGTGCTGGTGGCCATCCTACTGGCTCTGCAGTGTTGAGCGATATCACGGCGTGTGGCTATAACTACCGCTATGAGTATAAGAAGCGTAACGATTCGGTGTTGCCACAGTACACTACCGACCACACCTTCCGCGTCTACTTCCGTTATAAGAGTGCCGAGCAGCGTAACTTGCTTAATTTCACGAAGATTCGCGAGCAGTATACATCCGATACCTATAACTATATCGTAGGTGATGTTACGGTTTCGAACCTCAAGGCACATCAGGAGGAGCTTCGCGTTGCAGATTGCTTCGTAGCGGCTTATCCATTGGACTAACCTGCTGTTGCAACCAAGAAAAAGGCTACTTGAAGATTCCAAGTAGCCTTTTTTATTTTAGAATAGCTCCAGCTGCTCGGGGCTGCTGTTGAACGATAGACGGTGGTAGGGTGTGAGGCCATACTCACGTATGGCAAGACGATGCTCACGTGTTGGGTATCCCTTGTTCTTCGCCCAGCCATACATCGGGAACTCCTCGGCAAGACGCATCATATACTCATCGCGGTGAGTCTTGGCAAGCACCGATGCCGCAGCGATATTAGCATACTTACCATCGCCCTTAACTATTGTGCGCCAAGGTATTGTGAGGTCGGTGTGGAAGCGATTTCCATCTATGACGGCAAACTCTGGCGTGGTCGAAAGGCTCTTCAGCGAGATATTCATACCCTCGATTGAGGCGTTGAGGATATTTATTTGGTCGATACGTTCGGGGCTTACCTCGGCAACGTGCCACGCCACAGCCTCTCGCTCGATAATCTTGCGTAGCTCCTCGCGGCGACGCTCGGTCATCTGCTTCGAGTCGTTAAGATAGGGGTGGTGAAAGTCGGCGGGGAGTATTACCGCAGCGGCAAATACCGAGCCTGCAAGACATCCACGTCCCGCCTCGTCGCATCCTGCCTCTATAAGTTCGTGTTGAAAGCAATTCTCAAGCATACTCTTTAGTTTTAGTGTTTTACCTCCTGCTGACGGCACTCGTTATTTGGCGTATAACCCGTAGCGTTGAAGGTGCGGATATGACGTAGCATAGCCTCGCGGACGGTGATGTTCGTAGGGCGAAGCTGACGTGCTACGATGGTGCTATCTATGTAGTTTTCAGCAATGTAGTTGCACAAAGCAACACGATGCTCACCCTCCTCGATGTCGAACTCTATGGCTACGGCATCGGGCTTTGTTTGTGGCTCCTCGCCAAGGATTATGCGGTACGAAGCATCGCTACGGAAGTAGGGGTAGTGCGACTCCTTATCGGGGCTTTCTGGGCTACCGCTATTGTACTTGCGAAGTATGAAGTCGCGCATCTGCGCAGTGGTAAGGGTGCCGATGTAAATTGTTGAGTTGAAGGGGTCGTTGTTGAGAATCTCGGCACGAATAATATCTCCCTCCGCGAAGCCATCAAGACGGATGCCGCCATAGTGGTAGAAGGTCACCTCGGGCGTGAAGCCACCCTCGTAGGGGTATGTTGCAAGAGACTCAATTGTGAAGTTCGCAACACCCTCTTTCGTGGCAGCCTCCGTAGCATAACCCTCTATGGTATTTAGCTCTGGGTCGCTCGCCTTAAGGGCCTCGATATGTGAGCTAAAGGTGCTATCAGCCGCCACCTCGCTCATATTTATCTGCGAGTATTCAACGCCTAAAATCTCTCCATCAGCAACACTGATATCTGCTACGGTTACATATCGTAAGTTCTTGTTGTTCTGCGATATATACGTATTATTAATGCTCTTTCCAACAAGGTCGTGGCTATGGCCTCCCGCTATCCAATCATACGACTCCTCGCGCTCGGCAAGGCGCATATCATTCTGAAGTCCCATATGCGAGAGAAGCACCACAAAATCACACTCCTTCCCAATCTCTTTAAGCGCCTCGTAGGCAGTCTCAATATCCGATGTAAAGGCGTAATCTACGTATGCACTTTTACCTCCCAGAGGGTAGCCATAGTTGTCGGTATCGACCACACCCACAAAGCCAATCTCCACACCATTTACTTCACGTATTGTGTAGCGCAGAGGCTCGAGGGCGTTGTTCTTTGCCGTAACGTTTGCGCACACCACATCAAACTCTGCGGCCTTGAGCATCTCGTTTAGCACCTCGGAGCCTTTGTCAAACTCGTGGTTGCCCAGCGTCGCAACGTCGTAGCCAAGTGCGTTCATAAGCTCGATAAGAGGTACTCCAGGGTGTGCCGAGTCGTCGACATAAGCATTACCCGATACTCTGTCACCAGAGTCGATAAGTAGCACCTCGCCACGCTGCTCATACTCCGCAACAAGTTGAGCAAGTTGTGGTATGGCATCTATCGTGGCGTGAATATCGTTTGTCGAGAGGATGTAGATATGGCTCTTCTCTGCACTCTTGGGCATACAAGATATGAGCGTCAGGAGAAGGAGTATTGTAGAAAAAAATAGATGTTTTCGCATAAGTTGTTATATTTATCGTTACAAATTTACAAAAAATTACTATCTTTACACATCATTTATTAAAAATGTAGAGTGATATGGCACATACGGTGGAACTTCGACTTATCAATAACTCATCAACAATAGAGGTTGAGATGGGTACATCGCTTATGGAGGTGGTGCAAAGCATCGCCCTTGAGCAGCCATATCCCATCCTTGCTGCGCGAGTTAACAATCGCTACAAAGGCTTGGGTTATAGAATCTTTAAGCCTGTTACCGTTGAGTTCTTCGATATGCGCGACTTCGAGGGCTACCGCATCTATCAGCGCACACTGTCGTTTGTAATGCAGAAGGCGTCGCTCGAGCTATTCCCCGAGCGCAAGCTCCGCATCCGTCACTCGTTGGGTAATGGCTTCTATGCTGAGTTTGAGGGTTGTGAACCTATCAGCCACGAAGATGCTACGTTGTTGAAACTCCGTATGGAGGCAATTGTGGCGCAGAATATCCCTATCACACGCCGTAAGCGTCTTGCGGAGGAGGTGGTTGAGGAGTACCAGAAGTATGGCTTTGATGACCGTATTGATATCCTCGAAACCCGCCCAACGCTCTACCGCACGGTGAACTATTTGGGTGATATGCCTGGATACTTCTATGGAGTCTTGGCGCCATCATCGGGCTATGTGCCACGTTTTGATGTCGTGCCTTACTGCAATGGCCTATATGTTGCACTTCCTGCGCGTACCAACCCCGAGCAACTCACAACGGCGATAAACCACGATAAGATGTTCGATATCTTCCACGAGTATCAGCGCTGGATAGATATTATGGGAGTGCCAACCGTCGGTGACCTTAACCGCAGAGTTATGGAGGGTGATGCGTCGGAGCTTATCAAGATTGCCGAGGCGTTCCACGAGAATAAGATTGCCTCTATCGCTCGCGCTATTGCCCAGGCTAACCAGGAGCGTGGTGTGCGTATGGCGCTTATCTCTGGCCCTTCGTCAAGTGGTAAGACAACCTTCTCGAAGCGTCTTGGTGTGCAACTTCGTGTGTTGGGCCTCGATCCTGTGTTGATTGCCCTCGATGACTACTTCGTAGACCGCGATAAGACTCCTCTTGGTGAGGATGGCAAACCCGACTTCGAGGCTTTGGAGGCTATCGACCTTGTGACGTTGAATGACCACTTGCGCCGTCTTACGGCGGGTGAGAGTGTGGAGATTCCGCGCTATGACTTTATTTCGGGTAAGCGTCAGTGGCACGAGAAGCCACTAAAACTTACCGACCGCTCGATACTTATTATGGAGGGTATTCACGCCCTAAACCCTAACCTTACACCTGGCGTGGCGGATGGTCAGAAGTTCAAGATTTACATCTCGTGCTTCACATCCGTAGCGATGGACAACTTCTCGCGAATCCCTACGACGGACAACCGTATGTTGCGCCGCACGATTCGTGACAATGCAACGCGTGGAAACGATGCGCTTAAGACGCTTACGATGTGGCCTGCGGTGCGTCGTGGCGAGGAGAAGCATATCTTCCCATATCAGGAGAATGCCAACGTGATGTTCAACTCGTCGCTCTTCTACGAGCTCTCGGTGTTAAGGGCTATTGCCGAGCCTGTGCTTCGTGAGGTGCCAGATACGGTGCCAGAGTATGCCGAGGCACGCCGCATCCTAAAACTTTTGGATAACTTTGTGCCTATTGCGCCCGAGGAGATTCCACCAACGTCGCTGCTAAGAGAGTTTATCGGAGGCAGCTCGTTTAAGTACTAAAACTGCAAATAAAGAGTTATAACCATAACGAAACTAAAACTATAAACTAAATAAACCTTTTAATCAAATGAAAATCTTTGACAGCTTTGTAGACCGTCACACAGGTCTAAACTCGAAGGAGGATTTGCAGCAGATGCTCGCTACAATTGGCGTTGAGTCTGTTGAGGAGCTTTTGCAGCAGGTTATCCCACAGAATATTCGCCTTAAGAAGGACCTTGACCTTCCAGAGGCTATGAGCGAGTATGAGTATGCCGCTCACATCTCGGCTCTTGCAGCGAAGAATCGCACCTTCCGTTCATTCATCGGTATGGGTTACTATCCTAACGTAGTGCCTGCGGTTGTTTCACGTAACGTTTTCGAGAACCCAGCGTGGTACACATCATACACTCCATATCAGGCCGAGATTTCGCAGGGCCGTTTGGAGGCGCTTCTTAACTACCAGACAGCAATCCTCTCGCTCACAGGTATGGAGGTTGCTAACTGCTCGCTCTTGGACGAGGCTACTGCAACTGCCGAGGCTATGCTTATGATGTTTGCATTGCGCTCACGTGAGGCTGTGAAGCAGGGCCGTAACCAGCTCTTCGTAGATGAGAATATCTTCCCACAGACCTTCGACGTACTTATCACACGTTCGGAGCCATTTGGTATCGAGATTATCCGCGACGACTTCTCAACTTATGAGTTCTCGGGTAAGGAGTTTGGTGCTATCCTTCAGTTCCCAGCTGCTAATGGTGAGGTTCGCGACTACGCAGCCTTCGCAGCAAAGGCAAAGGAGGCTGGCGTATTGGTAACTGCCGTAGCAGACCTTCTCTCGTTGGCACTCTTCAAGTCACCAGCAGAGTGGGGCGCAGATATCGCAGTAGGTACTACACAGCGTCTTGGTTGCCCTATGGGCTTCGGTGGACCTTCAGCTGGTTATATGGCTACACGCGATGCTTACAAGCGTAATATGCCAGGCCGTATCATCGGTGTATCGGTAGACCGATTGGGTAATAAGGCACTTCGTATGTCGCTTCAGATGCGTGAGCAGCATATCAAGCGTGAGCGTGCTACATCGAACATCTGTACTGCACAGGCGTTGATGGCCTCGATGGTAGGTTTCTACTGTATTTATAACGGTAAGGAGGGACTCCAGCGTGTAGCAATGGTGGCACATAGCGCTGCTGTAACCGTTAAGGAGGCTTTGGAGGCTATGGGCTATAAGGTGCGTACACAGGCTCTCTTCGATACTCTTGAGGTTGAGGCCGAGGCATCTGTAATTCAGGATATCGCTCTTGCACGCGAGATTAATATGTACTACCCAACTGATGACACAGTACGTATGTCATTCGACGAGGTGACTACCGACGAGGAGCTTCAGGCTATCGTTGAGATTTTTGCCGAGGCACGTGGCAAGAAGGCAAAGGCTGTTAAGCGTGTTGAGGCTGCGGTTATCGCTGCGGAGGTAGAGCGTAAGAGCGACTTCTTTACCGAGGATATTTTCAACGCTTACCGCACCGAGACCGAGATGATGCGTTATATCAAGCGCCTTGAGTTGCGCGATATCTCGCTTATGAACTCTATGATTTCACTCGGCTCTTGCACAATGAAGCTTAACGCTGCACAGCTTATGCAGCCACTATCGTTGGCAGGCTTCCAGAACGTTCACCCTCTTGCTCCAGAGGATCAGACCGAGGGTTACCGCGAGCTTATCTCGAACCTCGAGAGCTACCTCGCAACTATCACAGGCTTTGCAGGTTGTACACTTCAGCCTAACTCAGGTGCTGCGGGTGAGTATGCAGGTTTGCTCATCATTCGTGCTTATCACCAGAGCCGTGGTCAGGGCTATCGTAATATCATCCTTATCCCATCTTCTGCACACGGTACTAACCCAGCATCGGCAGCTATGGCGGGTATGAAGATTGTTACTGTGGCGTGTGACCAGAATGGTAATATCGACGTTGAGGACCTTAAGAAGAAGGCCGAGGAGCACGCATCGGAGTTGTGCGGTTTGATGGTTACTTATCCATCTACCCACGGTGTCTTCGAGAGCCGTATTCGTGATATCGTAGATGCTATCCACGATGCTGGTGGTCAGGTATATATGGACGGTGCGAATATGAACGCACAGGTGGGCTTGACTAACCCTGGATATATCGGTGCGGATGTTTGTCATCTTAACCTCCACAAGACCTTCGCAATGCCTCACGGCGGTGGTGGCCCTGGTGTAGGTCCTGTATGTGTTGCTGAGCACCTCATTAAGTTCCTCCCAACTCACTCGTTGATGGAGACTGGTGGCGAGGAGGGTATCACAGCCGTTGCATCATCACCTTGGGGTTCGGCGATGTTGTTGCCTATTACTTATGGCTACATCCGTATGCTCGGCTTCGAGGGCTTGCGTCGCTCAACAGAGATGGCTATCGTAAATGCTAACTATATGTCTTCGGCGTTGAAGGATGAGTATAAGACCTTCTACTCTGGTGAGACCGGCCGTGTAGGTCACGAGATGATTCTCGACCTCACTCGCTTCAAGCACGACTACAATATCGACTGTGGTGATATCGCTCACCGTCTTATGGACTATGGCTACCACGCTCCTACACTTTCGTTCCCTGTTCACGAGACCTTGATGGTTGAGCCTACAGAGTCGGAGTCAAAGGCTGAGATGGACCGCTTCATCGAGTCACTTATCCAGATTAAGCGTGAGTGTGAGGCTGCTGCGGCATCGGGTAATGCTGATAACGTAGTTGTAAATGCTCCTCACACAGCATTGGAGCTTGCTGGCGAGTGGTCACACCCATACTCACGTCAGGAGGCTGCCTTCCCACTTGCTTGGGTTGCTGTGGGTAAGTTCTTCCCATACGTTACAAAGATTGACAATGGCTACGGCGACCGTAACCTTGTGTGTCGTTGTATGGATTGGAAGTAATCGCTCGATAGAGTTGCAAAAAGAGAACGCTACCCAAACGGGTAGCGTTCTTTATTATATATATATGTGTGCGTTAACCTAAGATGCGCTTTAGAGCCTCGAGGTTACGAGGGTTGTCAATCGCCTTACCCTCTGGAGTATAGGCATTTGCAATGGCATCCGCAAAGTGCTTCTCAACCTTGTTGCGTACCACCTTCATTGTGCTATTCACAAGTCCGTTCTGCTCGGTGAATGGCTCGTCGGCAAGGGCTATCACCGCAGGTACCCAGCGCTCTGGGAACTCATCGGCATAGGCGCCACCACGACGATACTTCGCAACCTCCTCGCCGATGATTGCCGCAGCACGCTTGTAACGCTCCTCGCCCTGAATACCCTCCTCGTCGAGTTTGCGGTTGAGGTTCTCCTTCGAGCCTACGGCAAGCGCAATGGTATAAGGACTCTGGTTGTTGTAGACGATAACCTGATCGATGTATGGCGACTTATCAACGATAGCCTCCTCCATACCCTCTGGGCTATACTTCTCGCCATCCGATGAGATAAGTAGGCTCTTGAAGCGGCCCAAGACGTAGAGAAAGTTATCCTCGCCCATATATCCCATATCGCCCGTATGCAACCAGCCATCGCGTATGGTATCTGCCGTAGATTCTGGGTTTTTCCAATATCCCGCCATCACGTTCTCACCCTTGATGACAATCTCACCCTTCTGGCCTACAGGCAACTCGCGGCCCTCGTCATCCAAAATCTTGATTTCGAGAGGCTGCACCAAGCGGCCTGATGAGCCGAAACGGTGGTTGCCCTTCGTTGGTGCATTGGTAGAGATTACTGGCGTAGCCTCCGAGAGACCATAGCCCTGGAACATCGGGATGCCAATAGCGTAGAAGAAGCGCTGAAGCTCACTGTCGAGCAACGCACCGCCACCAATGAAGAACTGCAACTCGCCACCAAATGCCTCGCGGACCTTCGAGTAGAGAATCTTGTCGAAGAGCATCACCGCAGGCTTAAGTAGTGCGCGCCAGCCACGTCCCTTTGTGTAGCCATCAGCCTGATAGGCATACGAGGTCTTAAGCGCGAGGTTGAAAAGACGCTCTGTGGTCTTGCCCTTCTTGCGAATTGTGGTCTCGATATTCTTGCGGAAGTTCTTTGCCAAAGCAGGAACAGAGAGCAAGAAGTGAGGACGTACCTCCTTGATATTGAGAGGGATATTCTTCAAAGTCTCCATAGGTGTGCGACCAACCTCGGTAGTTGCAACCGCCGCACCACAAGCGATCATAATATAGAATCCTACAACGTGTGCGAAACAATGGTCGAGAGGAAGGATGATAAGCGTGCGCCAATCGGATGGGATAGAGACAACCGACAACGACTGCTCGACGTTGGCCGTATAGTTACGATGTGTAAGCACCACGCCCTTTGGGTCTGCGGTAGTACCCGAGGTGTAGGTGATAGTGGCGATGTCATCATTCTCCAACGACTTGCCAATAGCCATAAATGCCTCGCGGTTCGCCTCAAGCCACTCCTGACCACGAGCCTCGATATCCTCGAGTGATACCTCACCCTCGCGAAGACCTCCATTTACATTGCCCCATACGATAACGTGTTTTAAATCAGGAAGTTCCGCTACGATATTGCGAATCTTATTAAGCTGGTGGTTCGATACAAATACCACCTTCGCATCCGAGTGCTTAAGGCGGAAGGTGAGGTCGTTAGCCTCCTCAAGTTTAATCGAGAGAGGTACGCTGATAGCACCCGCATAGAGGAGTCCCAACTCCGAGATAATCCAGTTGTTACAACCCTCGGCAAGGATAGAGATGCGGTCGCCACGCTCCACGCCCAATGCTGCAAGACCTGCACCAATGTTTAGTGCTCGACGTTTTGTTTCGTTATATGTCGTAGGCTCAAATTTGCCGTTGTGCTTTTCAAGAAGAAACTCTTTACTGACATATTTGGCTACCGACTCCTCGAAGAGGTCGATGATTGTACGTTTCATAGTCACATTAATTTGGTTTTCAACAAACAAAGGTAATAATAATTTTCGCAACAACATACTTTTTTAGGTCCATAAAAATACCCGAGTAGCAGAAATGCCACTCGGGTATCTTGAGAAATATTGCTAATGTGGTTATGCCCACTTAACAAGTGCGAAGTCCATACGGTGCTCCAAGTTGTCGTTTGAAGGGAATACTCGCAACGCAACGTCGAACATACCTGTATGCTCTGGAGCGTAGTCCAAAGCCAATGTTACGGTGTTCTCATCCGAAGCGATAACCTCCAAGCGGCGTGTCTCGATAACGTTTGCAGCCTGACCAGCCTCAATCTGTGTAGCTACAACAAGCTCGGCGCCGATATCCTCCTTGCTCAAACCTGCAAGACCGATAGTAAGCTCGAAGTGGTACTTCTTACCTACGAACATTGCCTCGTTCTCAATCTCTGCGCGCTTAACGTCGATGATTGATACGTTGTCCCACGCTGCCGAAACCTTACGCTTCCACGCTGCAATCTGACGTGCCAACAAGTAGTTATTATCGAGGATAAGTGACTTACGTGCTGCCAACTTGTTGTAGAAGCGCTCCTCGTAGTCGATAAGCATACGGTTTGTTGTGAAGTTTGAAGCGATGTCCGCAATACAGCTCTTAACAGAGTTAACCCAGCGATGTGGAACGCCATCCTCCGAGCGGTCGTAGTACAATGGTACGATCTGCTCCTCGATAGTGTTGTATATCATCTCGGCATCAAGCTCATCCTGGAAACGCTGGTCAGCGTAAGTGCGCTCCATAGGAAGCATCCAACCAGCACCCTCCTTGTAGCCCTCAACCCACCAACCGTCGAGAACAGAGAACTGCATAACACCATTCATAACACACTTCTCGCCTGAAGTACCTGATGCCTCCAAAGGACGTGTAGGTGTGTTGAGCCATACGTCAACACCCTGAACCATACGGCGTGCAAGCTCCATATCGTAGTTCTGCAAGAAGACAATCTTACCTACGAACTCTGGCATTGCTGATACCTCTACGATACGCTTGATAAGGTCCTGACCTGGCTTATCGTTAGGGTGAGCCTTACCTGCGAAGATGAACTGTACAGGGCGCTCCTTATTGTTTACAAGAGCCGACAAACGCTCAAGGTTTGTGAATAGCAAGTAAGCACGCTTGTAAGTAGCGAAACGACGTGCAAAACCGATAGTAAGCACATCTGGCTTGATGCTATCAACAACCTGAACCATCTGGCGTGGTGACTGAAGACGTACCTGTGTAGGATCGCTGTAACGCTTACGGATAGTCTTGATAAGGCGGTTCTTGAGGAACATACGCTCCTGCCACAACTCCTTATCGTCAATCTTATGTACGTTCTGCCACTCTGGGATGTTGTATGTGTGGCCCTCGAATGCGCTGCCAAAGTACTTAGCATAGAGGCGACGAAGGTTCGATGCTACCCAAGTTGGGAAGTGAACACCATTAGTTACGTAGCCAATGTGAAGCTCATTCTAGAAGTAGCCTGGCCACATATTGCCAAGGATATCCTTCGATACCTCACCGTGCAACCACGATACGCCGTTAACC
>JAFYRB010000097.1 GCA_017559615.1 Alistipes sp.
GTTGGTCACGATATCCTGCACGAGGCGAGGTTCACGACTAAGCTCTGCGCTGCTGCGCTGCATAGCTACGGCCTTGGATGTCGTCACCACCTGCTCCTTGATGGTGTCCCACTCGTTGCAGGCGGGGCAGCGACCCATCCATTTCGTTAGCTCGTTGCCGCACGAGGTGCAGAAGAATACACTCTTACTCTTTGCCATAGTCGTTAGCTAAAAAGGCGAAGGATGTCGCTACCGTTGGCGTAGATCAGTAGCGCAAGAAGGATGTAGAAGCCGATGTTCTGCGCTATCGTCATAAACTTCTCGCTTGGCTTGCGGCCCGTAATCATTTCCCAGAGCGTGAAGAGCACATGGCCACCATCGAGTACAGGGATAGGAAGCAGGTTCATAACGGCGAGGATTACTGAGAGTAGTGCCGTGATGCTCCAGAAGTTAAACCAGTTCCACACCTCGGGGAAAATGCTGCCGATGGAGATGAAGCCGCCCATCTCCTTGTATAGCTTGGTGTCGGGGTTGACCATCATCACGAGCTGATTCCAGTACGACGAAATCTGCTTGCCCGTCTCAGCAAGGCCCGCAGGTATCGACTCCCAGAAGCCATACTCATAGCGGCGAGGTGCCACGGTGGCAACCTTGATGCCTATTGTTCCATTCTCGTCTACGGGGATGGTGAGCTCAACAATCTCGCCCTCACCGCGCTCCACGACGATGCTTACCTCGCTGCCCTTAGCCTCCTGAAGTAGGTGTGTCGAGCCAACGAAGTCGCTAACCTCGGTGCCATTAATCGCAACCACGCGGTCGCCAACCATAAGGCCAGCCTCTGCGGTGCTCTCACGCTCCACACCGTTGATTACAAATGGAACGAACTCGCCGATGAAGCCCTTGTACGCGCCCCTCTCACGCATATCTACAAGGTCGGCCATTGCGAGCGTGAAGCTATGTGCCTCGCCATTGCGGAGTACCTCGACATTCAAGTCGTGGTCTACGATGAGCAGGCGCTCGTTAATCTCCGCCACATTACCAATGCTTTCGCCGTCGATGCTCACGATACGGTCGCCGTCGACAAAGCCGAGGGCTTCAGCCTCCTCGTTGAATATGTAGCCGTTGACCATATCCTCATTGTGGTAGTACTGCTCGCCCCAGGTGTAGAGCATAGCGGTGTAGATGCCGATGGCAAAGAGCACATTCATAATGACGCCAGCAAGCATAACGATAAGTCGCTGCCACGCCCTCTTGCCACGAAGTTCGTTCTTCTCGGCTGGGAGGTTGCGCATACGCTCCTTAACCTCCTCAATAGCCGTCTTAAGGTTCTCCACCTCGTTGCTTAACGCCGTGTACTCCTCGCTATCCTTTGCCGCCTTGCACGCCTTGAGGCTCTTCTTTGCCTCCTCGAACTTCGACTGCAACTTCTCCTCCTCGGTCATCAGCGGTTCACGACTGTCGTAGAGCGATACATAGCCGCCCAGCGGCACCCAGCCGATGCCATACTCCGTGTCGCCTCGCTTGAACTTAAAGAGCGAGAACCAGGGGTTGAAGAAGAGGTAGAACTTATCCACGCGAACACCAAACATACGCGCTGTGATGAAGTGACCAAACTCGTGGATAAGGACAAGCATCGAAAGCGATGCCACGAACTGAAGTGTCTGAATAAGTATTCCTGTCATATTTTTATTCCAAATTTAATTGCTTTAATATATTGGTTTATAGTTGGTTATTGTTATAGTTTTAAGTAGCGCGCAGCCAATTCACGCGACTCGATATTTGCTCTATCGTAGGTGTCGAGCGATGGGCTTTGCTCGAACGAGGCGTTGTCCAATGCATAGCGTATGGCGCCTACGATGTCGAGATAGCCGCACTTATGCGATAGGAAGGCCGCCACCGCCACCTCGTTAGCACCGTTCATCGTGCAGGGCGCTGTGCCACCACGCTGGAGCACCTCGTAGGCGATGTCGAGCGCAGGGTACTTGAGTCTGTCGACCTCAGCAAAGCTGAGCGTAGGGTAGTCGAGGATGGAGAAGTGCTCCATCGCCTCCTTCGAGCGCTCAGGGTAGAGGAGTGCGTAGCTGATTGGGGTGTGCATATCGGCATTGCCAAGCTGTGCCTTGACAGAGCCGTCGGTGAACTCAACCATCGAGTGTACGATAGACTGCGGATGGATTACCACCTTGATGCGCTCGGGCTCAATGTCGAAGAGCCAGCGTGCCTCGATAACCTCGAAGCCCTTGTTTACGAGTGTCGCCGAGTCGATTGTAATCTTTGCGCCCATCGACCACTGCGGATGCTTGAGTGCCATCTCTGCCGTCACGCCAGCGAGCTCCTCGCGTGGTGTGTTGCGCAGTGCACCGCCGCTACAAGTGATGATGAGGTTGCGGATGCTCTTGCGTGCCTCGCCCTCCAAGCACTGCATAATTGCCGAGTGCTCCGAGTCGATAGGTAGGATGTCAACACCCTTGCGGTGTGCCGCCGACATAATAATGTCGCCACCCACGACCAGCGTCTCCTTATTTGCGAGGGCTATGCGCTTGCCGCTCTCGATAGCCTTGTATGTTGGGTGCAGACCAGCATATCCCACAAGGGCGTTGACGAGGGTGTCACTACGATAGCTCTGCGCTACCTGGTTGATAGCCTCGCTGCCAGCCAATACCTCGATGTCGGTACCACGGAGTGCCTCTTTGAGTGCGGCGTAGTGCCTATCGTCGCCAATAACAACGCTCTCTGCACCAAACTCGCGTGCCTGTGCAGCCAGCGCCTCCCAATTATGGTGCGCCACAAGTGTCGACACCTTGAATCGGTCGGGGTTGCGGCGTACTATGTCAAGGGTCTGCACTCCAATGGAGCCCGTAGAACCCAATATGGCTAATCTCTCAATGCTCATCACTATCGGTGTTTGGGGGTTGTGGGTTAGAAGAGGATGTATCGCTCAGGGTCGACGGCGGTGCCATCGCGCCAGAGTTCGAAGATGAGCTCGCAGTTAGACTCCGTACCATTGCTATTAGCACCTCGTAGGCGTCCTATTACCGAGCCGCTCTGCACGGTCTGGCCCTTGCGGACGAGAATCTCGCCAAGACCTTTGTAGACCGAGATGTAGCCTCCCGTGTGCTGTATCATAACGCAGTACTTGCCCTCGACAATGTCGTCGATGCTTATCACCGTGCCATTCTCTACGGCCATTACCGAGTCGTCGCCGTCGATGCTGATGATGGCAAGGTCGTAGCTCGACTCAGGGGCGTCGAACTGGCGTGTGATGCTACCTCTAAGCGGTGTGCTAAACATCGCCGCCTCGGCCTTTAGTGGCTTAGTATTTGACAATGAGTACTCTCCCGTTGTTCGCTCAAGGGCATCACGCAGGAGCGAGTCGGCACGCGTGGGTAGGATGCGTGACTTGTCGTAGCGAATGGTGTCGGTCATCACGGTAGAGTGCAGCGTGGGGGTGCTGCCGCCCATAATCTGTGCTACGGCCTCGTTGTAGGCGAGTATATCGCTGATGTTGCGCTCCATAGCGTCGAGGCGCATAATGCTCTCGGTAAGCTCGTCGTTGAGACGCTCTGCCTTGGTGCGGTAACCTGGCAGGGTGTCGAGGAGCGAGGTGTAGGCCATAAGCAGCAGTAGGGTGGCAAAGACGATAATGATGAACGATACGATGCTACCCCAGAAGGCGAGGAGCGAAATGTTGAGCCTCCACTGCTCGCCACCACTCTCCTTATCGCGCATTATAAGTTGCTGCTTCTCGGTCAAGCGGCTCCATATATTTTGTGCCATATATCTCTTGTGTTATGATTCAATAAATTCTCGCAAATATAACGAAAATGGATGGATACTTTGCAAAGTATAATAAACTTTTTTACCTTTGTATTATGAAAATGAACTAATAAAATAGATAATTATGGTAAAACCAACACTTTTAGTATTGGCCGCAGGTATGGGTTCTCGCTACGGCTCACTCAAGCAGATGGATGGCGTAGGCCCTAACGGCGAGGCCATCATCGACTACTCGGTCTATGACGCTGTGCGTGCGGGCTTTGGCAAGGTGGTATTCGTCATTCGCCATTCGTTCGAGGCAGAGTTCAAGGAGGTATTCAACGCTGAGCGCTTCGGCGGTAAGATTGCCGTTGAGTATGTGTTCCAGGAGCTCGACTACCTACCTGAGGGCTTCGCATTGCCTGAGGGTCGTGTTAAACCTTGGGGTACAAACCACGCAGTTATGATGGCTGCGGGTGTCATCAACGAGCCTTTTGCCGTTATCAACGCCGATGACTTCTATGGTAAGGAGGCATATGCCACTATCAGCGACTACCTCTCACAGCTTGAGGGTAGCAGCCAGAAGTATTGTATGGTGGGCTATCAGGTCTCTAAGACCTTGTCGGAGAATGGCACCGTGTCGCGTGGTGTATGTACCGTAGATGAGGAGGGTAACCTTACGGGTATGGTTGAGCGTACACAGATTGAGCGCGTCAATGGCACTATCCTATTCCACGATGGCGGTGCTGATGAGCCGCTTGAGGAGAATACCCCTGTGTCGATGAACCTCTTTGGCTTCACACCAGACTACTTCGACTACTCGGCTGAGTACTTCAAGGAGTTCCTTGCGGCAAATATCGAGAACCTCAAGGCTGAGTTCTTCATCCCACTTATGGTTAATAAGCTCATCGCCGACAAGACTGCCACTATGCGCGTTCTTCGCACAACATCTGATTGGTTTGGTGTGACTTACAAGGAGGATAAGCCTGCTCTTATGGCCTCTATCGAGCGTCTTATCGAGGCGGGTACCTACCCTCGTAACCTTTGGGAGTAATACTCCAATAGATAGTTTAAGGGCCGCTCATCGGCCCTTTTATATAGCCCTTCATATGCGTTGGTCTACATCGCAGTTGTCGCTGTCCGAAGGTGGCAATGAGGGCTTGTAACTAATAAAACCGAACACTATGGCTAATAGCATCTACTCGCGCTTGGCGCGTCCAGCAGCATCGGAAAATCCGCTGCTCACAAAGCCTCAAAGGCCGCTTCGTAACTCTGATACGAGGTATGCCGTTGGCGACTTCTTCTCTGAAAATGGCGTAGAGGGTGTTGTTTATGAGGTGTGGGATGGGGGCGAACACGGCAGAATCGTGAGCCTCGACGAGGCGACTCTCGCCTGGTCAAAGGAGGTGTTTATGGCGGGAGCTACGAGCACGACGGATGGAGATAGTAATACGGATAAGGTGCTTGCGCGTGCCGATTATGAGAAGAGTCTTGCCTTTATTTGGTGTAGGGAGCACGGTGCCCATTGGTACCTTCCCGCTATCGACGAGCTTGCGGCGCTGCTCCTTGATCAAGAGGTGTTCGATGCCGTAAATAAGACCCTCGAGGAGCGTGGTGCTAAAAAGCTCATAGATTACAATCTTAACAGAATATGCTGGTCGTCAACCGAGCACGATGAGCGCTGTGCACACAATGTTTATATGAATAGTCACCACACTAACTTCAACTACAAACACTACGATTGTCGTGTTCGTGCCGTGGCTAAATTTTAGTTAAGGGGCGTGTTTAAGTGGGCGTGTCAGTGGTGAACGCTGGTAATGCGGCCGATATAGCGCGTATAGATATTGCGTAAAGCGCGCCGTAGGTTACACGCTATGCGGCATATTGCGTAAGGCGCACCTTGGTTAAATGCACATAAATAAAATAGGGCTGTCCCGTGTGGGGCAGCCCTATTTTGTTGCTATGCTAAGGGTTATTACTTAGCATACTTGCCTGTGTTGAGGAACTCGACGAATGCATCGATGTCGGTGTCGTAGCCACGAGGACCTGCAAGAACAGTCTCGCCGTCTGGTGCGAGCAAGATGTAGCCTGGCTGTGCGTTAACGCCCCAACGCTCCTGTGCGAAGGCTGCGTTTACTGAGCCGAGGCGCTTGCCATCCTCGATCTTGGTCATATCGTCAACATAGAGTGCGCAGATAACGAAGTCGTTGCGCAACATTGGCAATACGCGGTCGTTGCTCCATACCATAGTCTCCATCTCACGGCAGTTGTTGCAAGCGTGACCTGTAACATCCACGAAGATAGGCTTGTTCTGCTTCTTAGCCTCAGCTACTGCCTCCTCGAAGTCGAAGTGACCCTCGAGCTGGTGTGGCAAGTGGAGGAAGTCGGCATACTTACGACCTGCGTTAGCATTCTCCAAGCGACCATTTACCTGGTAGTCCTGAGTGCTCATAGGTGGAATGTAACCTGAGATAGCGTTAAGTGGTGCACCCCACAAACCTGGGATCATATATACCACGAATGAGAATACTGCGATAGCGAGTGTGAGGCGGAATACTGACACGTGCTTAACCTCGTCATCGTGAGCAAAGCGAAGCTTGCCGAGGAGGTAGAGACCCATAAGTGAGAATACCACGATCCAGATAGCGAGGTATGTTTCACGGTCGAGAATACCCCAGTGCATAGTCTGGTCAGCAGTCATCAAGAACTTGAGACCGAGAGCAACCTCAATGAAACCGAGGATAACCTTAACTGAGTTAAGCCAACCACCGCTCTTTGGCAAGTTCTTAAGCAATGATGGGAACCACGCAAGTACGGTAAATGGAAGTGCGAAGGCCAAGGCGAATGCAAACATAGTGATGATTGGCATCCATACACCACCGCTTGTAGAGCTGATGATAACCGAACCTACGATAGGACCTGTACAAGAGAATGATACGAGTACGAGGGTAAGTGCCATAAAGAAGATACCTACCAAACCACCCTTATCAGCACCCTCGTCGCTCTTGTTAACGAGTGATGATGGGAGTGTAATCTCGAATGCACCGAGGAACGATGCAGCAAATACCATAAAGATTACGAAGAAGATAAGGTTAGGAATCCAGTGTGTACCGATAGCGTTGAAGATATCGCCCGCTACATTTGTGCCGAATGCGTTAGAGAGGAGCACGAGGATAGCGATAGGCAATACATAGAGAGCCACGATGAAGAAACCGTACATAGTAGCACGGAAACGGCCCTGTGCTGGTGACTGTGAACCCTTAACGAAGAACGATACGGTCATAGGAACCATAGGGAATACACAAGGTGTCAACAATGCTGCGAAGCCCCAAAGGATAGCTGTGATGATTGAACCCCAATCGAGTGGTGTAGCAGCAGAGGTAGAGCTCTCCTCGGTGTCGGTAGCAGCAGCTACAACAGCCTCACCTGGCATCTGAATAGAGAATGTAGCAGGGTTTGAAGTACACTGGTTAGTGTCGTTAGTGCAGATAGTTGCGCTGATGTAACCTGTTACCTTCTTGCCAGCCTCAGCCTTGATGGTGTGAACATAGATAGCCTTGTTGTAGTAGATAAGCGAAGGCTCACCTGTAAGCTCATCAATGCCGTGCTCCTCTGGTGTGAGAGTCTCAACGATGTCGCCAACAACCTCAGCGTTGTCGAACTCGAAGTAAGGAGCCGAGAAATCGGTCATAGGGTAGCCGTGGAAGCCCTCAGCGATAGTAGCCTCGAGAGTAACGGCGAAGTTGCCATCCTCCAACTCCTCGGCGCTGATAGCCCACTCAACAGGCGCACCCTCATTCTCATTAACTACCGAACCAGTAGTCTTCGCAACGTCCTGTGCCGACACTGCGAATGGTAGCATTAGTGCAATAGAAAGCACTACTGACTTGAAAAGATTTTTCATAATTTTTTGTTTTGGTTATATTAATTGTTTGTTAATTGTCTATCTCTGTGGTCTGCTCGAGCATAGGATCTGGGAATGCGCTGTCGTTAGCGATGATATCCTCGGTGCGACCATCCCATATCTTATATCGTGATGGCGACACACCCACCCTCTGCTTGAAGTACTTGCCAAAGAAGCTCTGCGATGCGAAGTTTAGCTTTAGGGCAATCTCGCGGATGCTCAAGCCCGAGTACTTCAACAGACGCTTTGCCTCGTATACCACCGCCTCGTCAATCAACTTCGAGGCGTTGCGACCGCTCTTCTTCTTAAGGATTAGCGAGAGGTACTTTGGTGTGATGTTCATCTTCGAGGCGTAGAACTCCACACTTCGCTCCGTGCTACAATGCTTGCGTAGGAGGTCGAGGAAGGTGTTGAAGAGCTCATCCGTACGGTTGCTCACCGCGCCATTTGTAGGCAGGGTATGACGCTGAAGGATACCCATCACGAAGTGGAACATCGCCGCAAACAACGAGCTGATAATCTTCTGGCGATTTGCCGTTGGGGCGTAGTCGCAGAGTACCGAGCGCATAAGCTTCGAGATATCGTGAATATATGTAGCCTCCTCGGGGCTAATCTGCACGCAAGGCTCATCCAAGAATCCGTGATAAATCGAAATCAAATCCTGAGTATCGACGTGGATGCTGTTTAGATACTGCTGCGAGTAGGTAATCATATATCCCGACGAGCGTATCGAGGCCTTCACCTGCTCGATTACGGTGTTCTCGTTGAATATGAAGAGTGTGTTTGGGCGCAACTCGTGGAGCTTGCCATTAATCTTAATACGCGCAGTACCACTTACCGTTACGCCGATGGAGACACCCTGTATCAATGCTGTAAGGTCGTCGAGTTCGCGGAACATCACCAACGGAGTGATAACCATATCCTCCGAGTAGTAAGATGTCTCGAAACGCGACTTGAGCCTCTCAATCGAGGTTCGTTTTATTCCATCCTGCTTCATCTATCCTGTTATCTAATAGTTTTATTCTGTTTGGGCGCCCTCGCCCTAATAATCCTTATCTTCTCCTAATCGAGCATCGTTGCCCCACCCTTTTTGCCTCCCTCTTATTCGAGCATTGTCGCCCCAACCTTTTTGCCTCCCTCTTATTCGAGCATTGTCGCCCCAATCTTCTTTGCCCCTCTTGTTCGAGCTTATATTCTCACACGTAGCTCCCCCTTGAGGCACTCGATGTGGAGTGGGAAACTTGGCCCTGGCTGTCCATCAATGTCGGTCTGCTCCTGAATCTCACATTGTAGCTCCACTTTTGCACTTCGAAGATACCTTACATTGCTATCCTTACCCTCCAAGAGGTAGTGCATCATACTCATATAGGTAGTCGCTCTACGCTGATAGTCCAAAACGAGTACATCGAGGAGTCCATCCTCCACACTCGCCTCGGGTGCCAACTTAAATCGCCCTGCGCTACGGCCATTGAACACCAATACCATCGCCGCCTCGGTGCGTATCTCCACCTCCTCGGTCTTTACAACCACCGGTATTCGGTGCATCTTCCTTAGGTCGTGCGCTCCGATGCGCAAGTATGCCAACTTCCCCACCAGGTGCTTCTCCTTGTCGGACGCCTGTTGCGACGTTGTGGTAAGCACTCCAAAGCTCATCACATTCACGAAGTAGGTGCCATTTACCACGCCACAGTCTACTCTGCGCTCCACGCCCTGGGCAATCTGTCGTGCGGCATTTAATATCCCTCTCTTAACGCCCAGCGCCCCTGCAAAGTCATTCGCCGTACCCGCAGCGATAATGCCGAGAGTGATATCCAACCCTCTCTCCTTCATTCTGTTGACAACATAGTTTATGGTGCCATCGCCACCACATACTACCGCCAACTCCGTATCCTCGTCGCCATCAAACGGATTCTCGTTGAAGTGAATCTCCTTGGCGTGAAGCTCAATATCCTGTTCGCGGAAAATCTCCACAATCTTTGCTACGTGTCGCGCTACGCGGCCCTTTCCCGCTTGGGGATTATATAGAAGCAACGCCTTCATACGTCTACTCTATAAACTCTGTTGACGCCTCCACACGATAACCATCCCCATCCGCGAAGATGAAGTAGTACCTCCATCCATACTCCGCCTCACACCTCTTTGCAACCTCCAACGCCTCCTCCGAGCCGAGAGCCATAAACATCGTGGCTGCAGCATCCGCTACGGCACACTCATCCGCTACCACCGTAGCCGAGAGAAGTGAACTTACGACGCTGTATCCCGTACGTGGGTTGAGTGTGTGTGTTACCTTTTCGCCAGCCTCGGTGATGTAGAACCTACGATAGTTGCCCGATGTTGCCACCGCAGCATCCTCGAGGTAGATAATCTTCTCGAAGCTATCCATCGCCATATTACCATCGTATGGTGTCTCTATGCCTATCGACCACAACTGGTTTCGAGGGTTATGACCTTTGCATCGCACCTCGCCGCCGATGTTTACCATATACTCCTCTATGGCCAACTCCTCAAGACGCTCCGCAACCATATCCACAACATAGCCCTTCGCAATGGAGTTAAGGTCAAGTTGGATACGTGCATCACGCTTTGTAAGCCTATCTCCCTCCAACGAGAGCTTCTCATAACCTACAAACTCCAACAACGAGTCGACATTGATATCCTCGCCCGTAGAGCGCTCACGACCAAATCCCCACGCATCGGTGAGTGGTTTAATCGTAATGTCATACGCACCGCCACTAATCTCCGAGAAGCGACGTGCGAGGTTGATGTTGTAGGCGATATGCTTATCCACAACCTCCGTCTCGTTGCGATTTATCTGCGAGAGCAACGAGTTGGGGTTGAATATCGACATTGATGCTTTTGCTTGTGTGTCCACCTCCTCGATAATTGAGGCGATGTCTGTGGGGGATAGGGTGGTGTTGCACTTCACCTGAACAAACGTTCCGAGTGCAGTGCCGTCTACAGTGATATAGCTACTTCTTGTGCTGCATCCCGTTGCTACTACGAGCAAAGAGGCAATAAAGAAGAAAGTGAAAACTCGGGCTACTCTTACCAACATAGACTCTGTTATTAATAATAATCGCGACAAAGATAGGTAAAAAATCACAATTTTCAACCCTTGCGCCCTAAAAAATAGAGGTTAGTATGGAAAAATAGAAAAATGCCACTTTTGTGCGTATAGATAATTTATTTAAGTATGGTTGTATTTATATTTAAAAAAATGAATATAATCTTATATTTTTTGCATAGTATAGTTTTGTTTTGGTGTGTGGTGATTTTAGTTGTCGGGCGGTAAGGTTTGTTCTGCGAATCTTCGAAAAAATGGCAGACGAGGCAAAGAAATTTTCAACTCGCCGCGCCCTCGTCTAACCGCTTTTGTGTGTATAATTTACAAATTTGCGGACAAAACTAAAGAAATGTGCTAAAAACTTTGTCGATTACTCCTTTTTCTTTTGAAAAAGATTTTGCCGTTAACGATAAATGTTGTATCTTTGCGCCACGCTCCGGCAGGATCTAAGGTAAGGATGATCTGTCGTGGAGTGGAACCAGGCATAGCTCCTCGGGAAAATAGTGGGAGAGTGCCATAAAACTTAAATCATTATGTATTTGACACCTGAGAAGAAGCAGGAGTTGTTTGGCCAGTACGGCAAGTCTACAACAGACACAGGCTCACCCGAGAGCCAGATCGCGTTATTCACTTACCGTATCAACCACCTTACCGAGCACATGAAGAGCAACCGTCACGACTACGGCACACAGCGTTCGTTGTTGCGCCTCGTAGGTAAGCGTCGTAAGTTGCTTATGTACTTGAAGGAGGTTGATA
>JAFYRB010000098.1 GCA_017559615.1 Alistipes sp.
AACTCTCCATTGTAAAAAATTTTGAATTATATCGTAGCTCTAATCTCAAAGGTATTGTTTGAAATTATCTCATAGGAGATAGATAAAACTTTAGCTGCTCAATTACCTCAAAGAACTATATTCTAATTTCTTAGAACTTCCTAATTTCGTCCCGCCATTTTTTAATGGCGGAAAAGCGGTGCAAAGATAAGTGATTTATTTTTAACCACCAAATTTTTGAAGAACTTTTTTCAAAAAAATTTTTCCGAGAACCGCTGCATCATCATTCGATATCGTGTATCTCTTGATTGCGGGTGCAAAGGTACTACTTTATTTTTAATCTGCAAGTATTTTATTAATTTTTTTTATAAATTCTTATTAATTTTAAAAAACCGTGCAGTATACCTATATTTATATATATAAGGCTACTTTTTCCTACCCGCAAAGGTGCGTTTTATCCAGAGATAGTAGCCCGTTAGGGGGAGTGTTGCACCGAGCAAGGCGGCAAGGAACCACAACACTCGCGTTGCATAGCCTCCGAAATTTCCGACGTGGAGGGCATAAATCCATCCGCGCATCTTCTGCTGGCGTGACGAGTCGGCATACATCTCCGCAGAGGTGATAGCACCCGTCGAAGCATCGAACGAGTACTTATCCGCGGCGCGAGGGTTGCCAAAACCCGACAAGTTAACAGAGATTGAGGTGGGCGAAATAACGATATTTGTATAGTCATCGTAGCGGGCTGCGACATCCTCGAAGGCTATCTCGCTTGCTGAGTATGAGCCATCGCGCTGCGCACGAGGTGCAGCAGAGTGTGAGGAGGTAGCCGTAGTATCGGCACCAAAGAGGCGATAGAGACCATCACGATACCAGTCGAACGACCAGGTAAGGCCTGTAAGAGCCATAGTGAGGATTAGGAGTGTGGCATATATACCTCCTGCGACGTGTAGGTCGTAGAGGAAGCGACGCCAACCCTTACACAGAGATATCTGCGAGCGATTTTTCCACATCTTCACGCTCTTGGGAATCCATATCACTACGCCCGAGAGGATAATAACAACCAATGCAAGGGTGCTGATGCCAACGATAACCTTGCCCCAGAACACCCCGCCATCTGCTGGGCGAGAGTCCATAAGCCAACGATGAAGGCGAAACATTGTGCTAAAGAGTGGCAGACGCTCAGGAGTACCAAGTACCTCGCCACTATATTGGTCGACATAGACCGCAGCACCCTTCGGCGATGAGAGGTTTACCTTCCACGCGCGCTCCAAATCCGAGAAGGTGGTGATACCCGTGATACGCTGCTCCGCATCGAGCATAGGTTCAACAGCGGCAATAGCATCCTCGAAGGAGATTCTCTGCGTGCCAACCTCCTCAACGAAGTAGTATTCGCGCTGCACAGACTCCGTAATCTCCCTCTCGAAAATAAGCATAGCACCCGAAAAGCAGGTGATGGAGATTACAAGGCCCACAGGGAGGGAGAGCCACAAGTGGAGCTGTTTCATTATCTTTCTCATCGTGTAAAAAATTTACTCTTTGTTAGTATACCGCCAAGCGTCCTACAGCCTTTATGGATGTAGCCTCGATGGTAAGGCCCTTCGTAGCCGCGGCAGTGGTGGTGTCGATAGCATATATCGCAGGGTAGTTATCGGTGGTTGTAACGGCGATGTAGCACTTGCCCTCCTCGCTATAAGGAGCATTGCCAAAACCAGAGATAACATCCGACGATGGGAGTCCTGTGACGTAGGTAAGTGTAGCCGCCTCGGCATCGAAAATAGCCAACTCGTTAGCTACCATACTCTTTCCAGGCTCGAGGATAGAGTCATACATCAGCATAAGGAACTTGCCATCGCCAATGTACCACGTGCGCTGGAACGAACGTCCATTGCTCAACGCCTCAAGGTTTACGTAGTAGCTATCGTCAAACTCCAACTCCTGGGCCTTGATACGCACTACACCCGCAGGGAGCGTGGTCTGCTGACGAGCATCGCTCATACTCTTGGCATACGAGGGTGAGAATACGTAGACATCGCCACTCTCAACGCCCCAGACCATCTGATAGTACTGCGAGTTGTAACGGCCAGCGGCATAGCTAATCTTATCGGTGCGGAGAAGGCGCTTATTCTGAAGAGTCTCATCATCGAAAATCGCAATCCAGCACTCATCAGGATACTGCGTCCACTGCAACTCGCCCTCCTTATAGGCACCACTACCCGAGCCTCCAGCCTCACGCTTAATCAAATCCTCGAAGCCCTCACGTACCCAGCGGCCACCCTCTGCCTTAACGCCATACTGACTAAGGCCCATAGGCACCGCAGCGGTGAAGAGCTTATCGCCAACCTGCTCAAGTCCTGCAAAGGTAACAAATTCTCCATTGCCAAGAAAGTTCTCCGAGAGATATTGCTCCTCAAGGGTGTTATTTGTGGTGTAGGTCTCATCCTCGACATTCAACAGCGACACAAGGATAGACTTCGGGAGGTAGCCATTCTCATCGGCCAACTCCTGTGGGCCATCACCCGTAGAGGTGGTCATAACGAATTTATCGTAGATGCCTACGGTAGTGAAGCGGCGTACGGCATACTCCGCAGGGCGGGCGCGAAGCGTATAATCATCGTTCATAACATAGGAGCGTGTGGTACCCGCATTTCCCTGATTATAGGTCAGAGCATAGAGATACTTATCACCCCAGAACACCCAGTACGAAGCACCATCGTTGACCAAGCCACGCTCCATACCTATGCTACCTCCGTCGAGCGACGCTGCAGAGAGAAGCGCATTGGTGGTGGTATTGGAGAAGGTACCCTGCGAGGCAATAACGTAGGGACGTGGGGTGCCATCATCGGGCGCTGGGAGATGAGTTCTCTCGTTCTGGCACGCCATAGTAGCAAGCAGAGCAATAGTTGCGATAATAAGTTTTGATAGAATCTTGGTTTTCATATATTTACGTTTTTAATTATTAACATTATCTACCTCCAAATGCCACGCGGAACTTGGCATAGAAGGCTCGGCCAGCCTTCTGGAGGCTGAAGTTATCGTAGAGCGCCTCGTTGGTAAAGTTACGGCACTCGACAGAGATGTTATACTTACCACCCTGAAGCGAATAACCCAACGAGATGTTATGCGAGAGCTGCGACGGCACCATATAATCGCCCTTGTTGGTTCCGATGCGCGACGAGTAGTAGTAGAAGTTGTGGAGATACTGGTTATCGTATGTAAGTGTTAGTGCATCACCCTTTGCGATGCAGTCACGCCACGTGAGGGTTATGTCGCTATCGGCAAAGAGGTATGGGATGTTAGGCATACGGTCGCCATAGCCGAGGTTAGGCATCGACGTAGTGCCGATGGCAATAGGCATATTATCACGAACATCCATATAGGAGATGTTGCCACCCACCGAGAGCCACTCCGAAAAGGAGTAGCGCAGAGCAAGTGTCACGCCCCACGTGCGGACACGGCCGTAGTTGATATACGAGGCTGCACTCTTACCACCGCTGATATCGACAATGTTACGCT
>JAFYRB010000099.1 GCA_017559615.1 Alistipes sp.
AACGGCGGACCTGCACAAAAACACGTGGTCATTCGACATATCCTTGAATGCCACTAAACGATAATTCTCTGGATGAATACCCTTTTTCATTTTCGTCTTTTTGTTATAATTAATATTGCAATAATTAATTCGGCGGCAAAGGTAACACTTATTTTTTAATTTGCAACACCTCGCACAATCTTTTTTTCGTTTCGATACATTATTATATATAATGAACATCACTTTTTTTGCCATTTTTTTGCTTCGGAAGATTTTTTGTACTACCTTTGCACTGATATTGTGGCATCGAGGAGTGCCGCAAAAAGTCTAACCAATAACAACAACAGTATGGACGATGGCTATCATTCCTACAATAACAGCCGTATCGTATCTCAATACGATACCATTCGTCTATGGACTCCAGCACGCAGATAACCTTCGTGCCGATTTGTTGTTGGCTCCACCAGCCGAGTGTGCAAAGAACTATATCGAGGGTAAGGCAGATATCGCCCTACTCCCTGCGGCTGTGGTACCCGAACTCAAGCAGACAAACATCATTACCGACTACTGCATTGGCGCTGTGGGCGCTGTGCGCACCGTAACCGTAATGTCGAATACGCCTATTGGTCGTGTGAAGCGTATATGGCTCGATGCTCACTCACGCACATCGGTGCAGTTGTGTGGCTATTTGGCAAAGCATAAGTGGCATATCGAGCCAGAGTGGTTGCATATGCCCGACTACGCCGTTGTGGAGCAGGTCAAGGAGGGTGACGCATTCCTTCTTATTGGCGACAAGGTGTTTGGCTACGAGGGAAGATTTGCATACACCTATGACCTTGCCATCGAGTGGCGCGAGATTACGAAGTTGCCTTTTGCCTTCGCGGTATGGGTGGCACGTAAGGGTGTACCTTATGAGATTACCGACGAGTTGCAGCGTGCCTTGACCTTTGGCGTAGAGCATATCTGGGAGGCTGTGTCGGAGTCGCGCTATATGGGCGCAGATGGTGGCATCACGGCCTACGACTACCTCACACGTAACATAGATTTCATTCTCGACGACGAGAAACATAAAGCACTTAAGAAGTTCTGGGACGCCGGCATAAGGATAGTCCCCCGATCCTATTAAAGAGGTCGTGCGAGGTGTCCTCATAAGACACAGCAATATCGCTCGGCTTCTTACCTCCGACCTATGGGGCGTTCATTGTATTCCGCCCCAAAGTAAGGCCCCGATGAAGGGCAAAGTTGAATAAAAAGAATAAAACTTTTAGGAGGAGATATGATTACTATCTATCTTAAGCAATACAACAAGATTATCCGCAATGCCGATACCGAGCTTTTCGACGAGCTCGGCTTCGATGATATTCTCTGGATCGACCTTCTCGAGCCTACAATCAAGGAGCAGAAGGCCGTAGAAAATTTTATGGAGTTGAGCCTGCAGACCAAGCAGCAGGTCGAGGAGATTGAGGCTACGGCGAAATACTCCGAGACCGAGAATGCTATTATCTCGAACTCTAACTTCTTTGTGCCACAGGGCGATTCGTTCACCGTGGAGCCTGTATCGTTCATCATCTCGAACGAGGGTGTGTTGGTGTCGATGCGTCAGGCGGAGTTTCGCACCTTCCGCGAGGCGGAGAAGCGTCTGCAGATGAACTACCGCTCCTACTCAACGGGTTACCACATCCTCATCTCGTTGCTCGAGGTGCGTATCGACTACGATGCCGACCTTGTGGAGATGGTAGGTAAGCAGGTTGCTGCCGTAAGTAAGGAGATTAGCGGTGGTTCGAAGATTGACAAGGAGGTACTCTACCGTATCAATGCCTTGCAGGAGAACACTATGTTGCTCCGCGAGAATATCTTCGACCGTCAGCGTGTACTCTCGAGCATCTTGCGCTCGGAGCGCTTTCCAAATGATATCTACCCACGCTTGCAGCTGATGATTAAGGACGTTAACTCACTTATCAGCCACGCCGACTTCAGCTTCCAGCGTTTGGACTATATTCAGGATGCGGCACTCGGTCTTATCAACATCGAGCAGAACGAGATTGTAAAGATATTCTCCGTGGCTGCGGTTATCTTTATGCCTGCAACGTTGGTGGCAAGTATGTATGGTATGAACTTTAAGTTTATGCCCGAGCTTCAGTGGGAGTATGGTTACTTATGGGCCATAGCGTTGATGCTTATTGTATCGGGCTTCACCTTCTGGTTCTTCAAATTTAAGAAGTGGCTATAGCCCTATAGGCGACACGATATAACAAAACCCCAGATGCGTAAAGACATCTGGGGTTACTTTTTCGTGGGGATGGGCGGGCAAAATAGATGCCAACTACTCCTCATAAAACTCCTCCGACTCTGGCTCCACCACCTCGCAACTATTGAGAGTACCACTCGAGAGATTCTCATATCCAATGACACGTGGGCGTGGCAGACGTGTAGTTGGAACTATCGGGCGACGCTTGATGGGTTTTGTTGGGAGTAGTCCTTGTTCCTTATCTCCTCCTGGAAATGGAGATTCTACATTATCCATCGCCGCCTCACACGACACCGCAACAATGGCTATGATAGCCACGATTATAAATCCTATAATTCGCTTCATAATCTCACTCTATTTTTCCGATAGCGCCGCGATAATAATCTCACTATCAGCTATATTCGCACTCTTAATCTTCTGTTTGATATTATATCTCATTTTAGATACCGACACAGGATCGCTATCCATAAATATCGCTATCGCACGATTCGAGAATCCCGCGAGGAGGTACAACGTCACACGTGTATCACGCTCGCTGAGGCGTGGCATCTCCCTACGCAACTTCTCCATCGCACCATCACGGTACTTGTTCACCGTAGCCTCAAGCTCCTGAATACGCTCCTCATCGCCCTTGATAGCCTCGATGGTCGCTATGAACTTATTGTATATCACACTCTTGGAGCGCGACGTACCCTCGTGGTCGTAGTAGATGTCGCAGAGTTCGTTAAGTTCATTGAACCTATCACGATAGAGCGCACCCACAGATGCCGACATCTCCTGTGGCAACATCTTCAACGTATCCTGAAGTTCGCCCACGGCAGCGATATAGCGCTCCAGCTCCTCGTTCTTACGCTTCAGGCGGCGCACGACAAACAACACAAACGCCACAACGATAATGGCAACAGCGATGAATATCAGTGTATTACGCTGCGCCACAAGTTCTCTTTCGCGACGCTCCGACGACAGGCTCTCACGCAAGGCATCGAGCTGAATATTTAGCACAGGCTGCTCCAGCACCTCCAACATCAGTGCATCCTGCGAGTTTTTACTACGCTCCTGCCACACAAGAGCATTCTTCGCATCACCACCATTGCGGTAGACAATATATCGTGCATACTCTATATCTGCCCACTCCACATCCTCCATCTCCTCGGCCTCGTCCAACATTCGTAGCGCCTCGTCCATAGCACCTCGATGTGACAGGTACATAGCCTTCACAGCATAGTAGTGCGACTGACCATAGAGCAACGCATCGTGCGTGTCGAACATCTCAAGCAACGCACCACACGCCTCGTAGTCATCCATATAAATCGACAACTCAAGCATCTCGTGCAGCACCGCACATACGAAATCCTTACGTCCGCTCTCGATGCCATACTCCAGAGCCTCCGAAAGATAGCCTCGGGCGCTCTCGAAATCACGCATCTGAATCTCCGTAGCTCCCATATCATAGAGCAGACTATAGTAGTGATACTCAAGATTTTGCGCCTCGAAATAATGCCTTGCCTCGGCGTATGAGTTTAGGGCATTGGCAAAGAGACAACCATCGTTATAGATATCACCCTTTGTGCGATGCACAAGGGCCAACAACTTCCCATTCTCGCACTCCGCAAGCGACACCTCGGCCTCCTCAAGCATCAGCATCGCCTCGGCCAACTCGCCCTGCATACGCTTCACAAGTGCGTGTTGATATAGGGCTCGGGCGCGCTCCGCGTGGTCATCACTCTCGAGGTAGTACTCCGCCATAGCACGTGTGAGCGTGTCACTATCCGAGTCGATGTAGTTGTGATACATCGTCTCGCTATACACCAGCGCATAACGCGCCTTACTGCGGTTGCCACGAATCTCATCGCGCGGAATGCTACGCATAACATCGAGAGCCTCCGCGGGATTATCCACCGCAATACGCTCGGCATAGTCGATACGCTCGAGATACTCCCCGCGCGTACACCCCACTATCGCGCCACAAACCAGCAGTAGCGCAACCCTAATGTATGATTTCAACCCTCCGATGCACATAGCAACAACTATTATATATAATATGCAAAGATAGCATTTCTAATGCGAAATAACAAATCTTCGAAAAATTTGTATTTTTTTAAAAATTTATGGTTAATTGTAAATTTTTTTATTATCTTTGTATTAGAAACTAAACTTAGCAGATATAAAAATGACATCATTAGCAAAGTTTTTTAATATTGATGCTGGCGAGAACCTCAAAGGCATAACACATAAGAACAATATTATTAAGCGCAACATAATTGCCTATATGGCCATTAACGGCGATAGCACCCTCTCGGAGCTTACACGTGAGCTTCACATCAGCGTGCCTACGATGACCAAACTTGTGCAGGAGCTTGTCGACGACCATATCGTTATCGATCTGGGTAAGGTGGAGACTCCTGGAGGTCGCCGCCCTAACGTCTTCGGCTTGGCGAACTCGGCGATATACTTCGCAGGTATCAACGTATCGCGCGATAATATGACCTTCGTAATCACCGACCTTCAGAATAATATCATCAAGGAGTACACCGACGAGAATTTCGAGTTGGTGGACCGCCCTCAGTGCTTGGAGCGCATCTGCCAGAGCATCGAGACGTTCATCGCCGAGAGTGGCGTGGATAGAGATAAAATATTGGGCGTGGGAGTATCTATCGTAGGTCGCGTAAACCCCGAGACAGGTCGCTCGTATAAGTACTTCACATCGTGGGAGGAGCCACTGCGAGATATCATATCGTCGCGCATCGGCATCCGCGTGATGCTTGAGAACGACACCCGCGCACGTTGCTTCGCGGAGTACACAACCGGTAAGTCGAAGAACGAGAGCAACGTCATCTACCTACATATGGGACGTGGTGTGGCAATCGGTATTGTTATCGACGGCAAGCTCTACTACGGCAACAATGGCTTTGCGGGCGAGTTCGGACATATCCCATTCTTCGACAACGAGATTATCTGTGCGTGTGGCAAGAAGGGATGTCTTGAGACCGAGGTATCGGGTATCGCCGTGGAGGAGAAGATTGTGCAACTCATTAAGAATGGCGTAAATACACGTCTGCGCGAGATGTATGACCGTGGCGAAAGCATCCATATCAACGACATCATCGCTGCGGCACGTAACGACGATAACCTCTCGATTGAGCTTATCGAGGAGGTGGGCGAGAAGGTCGGCAAGGCTGTCGCATTCCTTATCAACACCTTCAATCCCGAGACCGTTATCGTGGGCGGTAACCTCGCCTTGGCGGGAGAGTATCTTATGCTTCCACTAAAGTCGGCAACGAGCAAATATTCGCTCAACCTCGTATATAAGGATACGAAGTTCCGCGTGTCGAAGATGACCGACAGCGCAAATGCGTGGGGCGTGGCGATGCTTATCCGCAACAAGATTATCGGACTATAAACGCGCCGATGATGAACGATATCCTCACCCCTCGCTGCCGCATCAGGGCTATGGAGCCCTCGGATGTGGAGTATCTCTACCGCTGGGAGAACGACCCGGAGATATGGCGTATTGGCGCAAACACCGAGCCTGTGTCGCGCGCCCGACTGATGGAGTGGATACGCTGTCAGCAATATGACATTTACACCACTCGCCAGTTGCGTCTGGTCGTAGAAGTGGAGGGGCGTGTTGTTGGTGCGGTCGACATTATAGACTTCAACCCGCAGCACCAGCGCTTCAGCCTCGGAATACTCATCTACGAGAAGTCGGACCGCCGCAATGGATATGCCCGCGAGGTAATAGAGGCGATGAAGGAGTATGGCCTCAACACCCTAAATGTAAAGCAGATATGGGTAGAGGTGGATGATTTCAACATCGCAAGCATCGCACTATTTGAGAGCTGTGGATTTGAGCGTTGTGGAGTGCGTAAGGCGTGGATATGCTACGGCGGAGAGTTCTACGACGTCTACGAATATCAGGCTATACTGCGATAAACGCGCATCAAGATTTACGAAATGGAGTATGATTTCCGTAGTGGAAAAATACTCCATTTTGTATTTTCATAAATTATACTTATTTTTGTCGCTGAAAATTATATGAATACGTCGGGCAACCGACATAATTTTAGTTGAAAATGAAACACGCATATGTTTTTCCTGGCCAGGGTTCGCAGGCCGTAGGTATGGGTAAGGATATCTACGATAACGTGCCAGAGGCAAAGGAGCTTTTTGAGAAGGCTAACGAGATTCTCGGCTTCCGTATTACAGATATTATGTTTGAGGGTACTGCCGAGGACCTTAAGCAGACAAAGGTTACACAGCCAGCAGTATTCCTTCACTCGGTAATTTTGGCAAAGGCTCTTGGCGTTAAGCCTGATGGCGTTGCAGGTCACTCTTTGGGTGAGTTCTCGGCATTGGTTATCGCTGGTGCATTGTCGTTCGAGGATGGTTTGAAGCTCGTATCGAAGCGTGCTATGGCTATGCAGAAGTGCTGCGAGCAGCAGCCTGGTGGTATGGCTGCGGTACTCGGCTTGGATGATAAGACCGTAGAGGATGTTTGTGCATCGGTTGACGGCGTTGTTATCGGCGCGAACTACAACTGCCCAGGTCAGTTGGTTATCTCGGGTGCTGACGCTGCGGTTGACGAGGCTTGCGTGAAGCTCAAGGAGGCTGGCGCACGTCGCGCATTGCGTTTGCCTGTTGGTGGTGCGTTCCACTCTCCACTTATGGAGCCAGCACGTCAGGAGCTTGAGGCTGCTATCGCCGAGGCAGAGTTTATGACACCTATCTGCCCTGTATATCAGAACGTTGACGCGAAGCCATATACTGACGCAGAGACTATTAAGAAGAACCTTATCGCACAGCTCACAGC
>JAFYRB010000100.1 GCA_017559615.1 Alistipes sp.
GGTATGTACTCAAATATGGTGGCACAGCTTAAGCAGCTTGGCGCAGAGGATATCCTTCCACGCGCTATGGAGCTTATCCCTCCAGTACGTTTGGCTGCAGGTCTTCCACCTCTCGTAACTCCTACATCGCAGATCGTAGGCGCACAGGCTGTAAACTGCGCTATGGATGAGAAGGCTGGTCGTGCTATGTATACTAATAAGTCGGCACAGTTTGTAGGTCTCGTTAAGGGTGACTACGGCCGTACTCCAGTTAAGATTGATGAGGACTTCCGTGAGAAGATTTGTGGCTTCCGCGAGGAGCGTCCTTACGATACATCGAAGTACCAGAAGCAGCCTAACCCAGCTCTTGAGAAGGCGGGTGGCGTACTTTTGGCAGAGAACGAGAAGGAGGAGCTTTTGTTGGAGTTGTTCCCACTCGTAGCAAAGGCTTACCTCACAGGTGTTAAGGAGGCTGCATACGCAGAGAAGGTTGCTGCAGACCCATCTTTGAAGAAGGAGGAGGCTGTAGAACTTCAGCCTATTACGGGCGATACTATCGTTGCTCCACTTCCAGGTCGCGTTATCGAGCTTAAGGTTAAGGTTGGTGACACCGTAGCTGTAGGTCAGGAGGTTGCTATCCTCGAGGCTATGAAGATGGAGAACTCTATCACTTCGGACTTCGCAGGTAAGGTTAAGCAGATTATCGTGAAGGAGGGTGATACAGTACAGGCCGAGGGCGTTATCATCGAGATTGAGAGCGCGAAGGCTGGTGCTGCGGCTGCAGGCAAGCGTCCTGTAACAGGTAAGACCGTATGCGCTCCACTTCCAGGTCGCGTTATCGAGCTTAAGGTGAAGGTTGGTGATAAGGTATCTGCAGGCCAGGAGGTTATGATTCTCGAGGCTATGAAGATGGAGAACTCTATCACTACCGACTACGCAGGCTTCGTGAAGCAGATTTTGGTTGCCGAGGGTGACACCGTAGCTGCTGATGCTATCCTTATCGAGGTTGCTGACTCTATGGAGGACGATGGCGCAGAGGTTGCAGAGCGTAAGGTTACTGCAGCGGATGGCAACACCGTTAACGCACCACTTCCAGGCCGTGTAATCGAGATTAAGGTTAAGGCAGGTGATAAGGTGACTGTAGGTCAGGAGGTTATGATTCTCGAGGCTATGAAGATGGAGAACTCTATCTCATCGGACTATGCGGGTGAGGTTCTCGGACTCCTTGTAGCCGAGGGTGATACCGTAGCTGCTGATCAGCCATTGGTTGTCATTAAGTAATTTGACGTGGTAGGGCGGCTCTGCTGCCGTATCAATATAGCGAAGAGGGCGGTGCTTTATGTGCCGCCCTCTGTTTTTTGCGCCCTCTTTTAGTGCTTTATGTGCCGCCTCTAATTAAGTGCCGCCTCTGTTTTGTTATAGTGGTGGGCTATATCGAGATAGCATCGTATCGCTCCTCTACCTTTGCCCAGTTGACCACCTTCCAGATATTTTCGACGGCATCCTTCCTCGAATTGCGATAGTCGATGTAGTAGGCGTGTTCCCAGACGTCGATGCATAGCAGTGGCGTGAGACCATCCGTTAGTGGTGTGCCAGCATTAGGTTTGGAGATGATGTAGAGCTTGCCATCGCGGTCGGCGGCTAACCACACCCAGCCCGAGCCAAATAGCGAGAGCGACATCGCGGTCATCTCTCTCTTGAGGTTATCTAACGAGCCAAAGGCCTCGTCGATGGCAAGGCGAAGTTCTCCTGTTGGGTGGTGCTTGGCCTTGGGGGCGAGGCTCTCGAAGTAGAAGACGTGGTTCCACGCCTGTGCTGCATTGTTGAAGATTGCGCCGTCGCTGCTCAGGACAATCTCCTCCAGGGGCATCGTGGCATAGCGCGTACCCTCGGTCAGCTCGCCGAGCTTCGCAACATAGGTGGCGTAGTGCTTGTCGTGGTGGAAGTGGAGCGTCTCGGCAGAGATATATGGCTCCAGAGCATCGTAGGCATAGGGAAGCTCAACAAGTGTGAGCAACGTCGTAGCAATAGTTGTCATAGTCATAATCGAAATGTTAAATGTAATACCTCTGCTACGATATACAACAATAGGGCCAATGTGTCATCAGCGCAAAAAAAAGAGGTGGCTATCGTTAGCCACCTCTTCGGTTGTTATGCGGGTTGTGTTACTCCGCCTGATGGAGGATAACACGCTCGATAGCACGCTCGCAGACAGGGCAGAAGCGCTCCGCAGTGTTGTTACGCATACGGCATACGTCCGTAGGACGGAAGATGCCCTTCGACAAGTAACCACCACCCTCGTAAGCACCTACGACGTAGTTGGCGGTGCGCTCTGGGGTTACGGCAGTAGGAATCTCAATGCCCTCCTCAATCATATCTGCCCACTTCGAGTCGAAGTCGACCATAGTGGTGATGTTTGGCTCCCAAGGCTCGTGCTTGAGTGAGTGCATATTGTCGTTGTCGTCATCGTTGTCGTAGAAGTACTCATCGCCAAGACCTGCAAACGAGTGGCCAAACTCGTGAACTACAACAGGACGGAAATCCTTGTGGTGAGCCGTAGTGAGGGTATATGAGTTATAGATGCCACCACCGCCATAAGTGTCTGTATTTGCGAGGATTACGAAATGCTCGCAAGGGATGTTTGTTGCCAAGTCGTACATCGAATATACCTTGCCAGAGGTGAGGTAGCGTGCCATATAGAAGGTCATAAAGTTAGAGCCTACTGCCGTTGTGCGCCACGCCTCCTCCTGTGGAACGCTAACGTTGCTATCCACCGATGGACTCATAACGGCGATGAAGTTGAACTTATCGCTATGGCTCTTGAAAGGCTCGTAAGAGAGAATCTCCTTGGCGGTAATCTCTGCATCCTTCATAAAGAGTTTCATCTCCTTTGAGGTGTAACCCTCGGCAAGAATCACAACGTCGATGCACTCCTTCGAGTCGCCACCCTTGTGTACATACTTGTATGGAAGTGGCTCGATTTTACTATTGTCGCGGATGAGAACGTCACCAGGATTGATGCTAAAGGTATGGCTGCTCTCCTTGCCCGTGTTGTCACGAAGTACGAGCTGCGCCGTAGCGTTGCTCTTTGGCATAGGAACAAGAAGCGTAAACTCGAAGCTCTTGGTAACGGTAAGTGCCTCGGGCGTTGTAATCCACTCCTGGAATAGTGACGAGAATGATGTCTTGTAGATAACCTCGTTAGTTGCAGAGTCATAGAGCGTTAGGTCGCCATTACCCATTAAAGGCACGTTGTCGAGGTTGATGCGGCGGCCATACCAATTAGGCGATGACGAAAGCTCCGCGATGGCGATGTGCTGTTCCGTAGCATTACCCATAAAGGTGTAGTCGAGGCGTAGTGTAGCATCCTCAAACTTTGCGTCAAAATCTTGTGCAAAAGCCATTGATGTAGCAACAAGTGCTACAACCAAAACTATAAATTTTCTCATCGTAATATACTTTTATGTGACTATTTCTCCTCTGTTGTAGGGGCCTCGGTAGGGGTTTCATCTGTGGTTTCGGAATTCTCCTTTTTCTCCTCATCGGGACCTCCCCAAAGGTAAATCTTCGACTCGGTACCTGTTCGCAGACGGCCGATGTTTTTGCGGTGTGTGACAACCAAAAGTATCGCCACAATCCACGAGAATACGATAAATGGAATGCTCTGGAATGGTGCATCAGCATCGTAGGTCATAGTCGAGAAAATCATCACGAAACTTGGGTAGCAGCAGCCCGCAACCATAGATGCTAACGAAACATAGTGCCAGATGGCAAATACGAAGCACCATACGCCGAAGCAGAGCATAAGGATAGGGGCGTAAATACCTGTGCCTGCGCCAAGTAGCGTGGCAACACCCTTGCCGCCCTTGAAGTCCGCAAAGATAGGGTAGATGTGGCCCAAGACCACAAATACGGTGGCGATGATGCGGAGGTTGATAATCCACGCCTCGCTAACAGCATCGTCGTAACGCATTAAGGATGTTAGGATTACTGCGACAAAACCCTTGAAGTAGTCGATGATAAAGACTGGCAACGCAGCACGCTTACCCAGCACACGAAGCATATTCGTGGTGCCAGCATTCTTCGAGCCGTGCTCGCGAATATCTATGCCATAATATTTCTTGCCAATCCACACTGCACTCGGAATCGAGCCGAGAAGGTATGCAGCAATCATAAGCGCTATGATACATAGCCACGTGGTTACAGTCCAGTCTTCCATAAAAAGTTGTTATTAGCTGAAACATAGCAAGTTATGACTATTAGTCACACTTGCTCATTATACAAAGATACAAAAAAAAGGCTAACCCCCAAATTTTATTCAAGCAATATTCTTAAAACCTTATAGCGCGTTTTGGAGTATTTCAGAACTGATTGCGCGAAAAAATTAGAGCGATGTATTGCTGTTTTGAAAAAAAAATGTAAATTTGCTATAAGAAATTACATAATTGCATATTTATGAAACTTGAAATCAACATCGAGAAAATTGTAGGCTCTATGGTAGAGTCGGTAACATCCTGGAAGTGGTGGGCTTCAATAGGCCAGATTGTATTGGGATGTTTCCTCGTTGCAGTAGCCTTTGTAGTATTCATCAACCCTTATAATATGGTGCCTGGTGGTATCTATGGCTTGGCACTCGTATTACACAACCTATTCCCTTCGATTCAGGTTGGTACCTTTGGTTATATGTTCGATGTACCTCTTATCTGTACAGCATTGATTCTCTTTGGTGGTACGTTTGGCGGTCGCACAATCTTTGCATCGTTCATCACCCCAGGTATTATGAACCTTCTTGACTACCTCGTATACCCAACACGTGCTGCTATCGAGGCTTTGGACCCTGCGCAGTTGCTCGGCGGTCATATCAACCTCTCGGAGCACCTTATGTTGGCTGCTATCATCGGCGGTTGCTTCAGTGGTGTGGGTGTAGGTATCGTAATTCGTAACAACGCCGCTACGGGTGGTACTGATATCACAGGTATGTTGCTCCATAAGTTTGCCAAGATGAAGTTCGCAAATGGCGTATTGCTCTCGGATGCTATCATCGTATTGAGCGGTTTGATTGTTATTGGCTTCGGTGTTGGTATCGATGGCCCAGGTGCTGGCGTTATGTTGTCGCTCTATTCGGGTGTATGTATCTTTGTGAATGCTAAGGTTTTGGGTTACACTATTGATGGTGCATCACGCGATAAGTTGCTCTACATCATCTGCGATAAGCACTCGGAGGAGATGCGTGAATACATCCTTCACGATTTGGATCGTGGTGGTACCTACCTCAAGGCAAAGGGTATGTATACCAATAACGATAAGGAGATGATTTTCCTCGTTGTTAGCCGTAAGGAGGTGCGTAACGTACAGCAGAAGATTAAGGAGTTTGATCCACACTCATTTGTGGTTGTTACCGATGCGTACGACACCTTCGGTCAGGGCTTTAAGCCATTCCCACAGGAGGATGGTATGCCTACGGAGTAGTCCAATTGTAGGATGATTTAGCGCTTTCGAACGCAAAATTTTAACGAGTAAACAGCACTAATGAATATAGGACTAAATAATTTGCGCCCACTCACAGGCGCGGGACGTAAGCTCTACATCGAGACGTATGGTTGCCAGATGAACGTCGGCGACTCGGAGATTGTCGTGTCGATTATGCAGCAGGAGGGCTATCGCTATACCGAGAGCCTTGAGGAGGCAGATATCGTGCTTATCAACACCTGCTCTATTCGCGATAACGCCGAGCAGCGTATCTGGGGCCGTTTGAGTGAGATGCGCCGTATGCGTAAGCAGAAGCCTTCGCTCATTATCGGTATCATCGGCTGTATGGCCGAGCGTCTTAAGGAGGAGCTTACAAAAGGTGGTACGGGTGTAGATATCGTTGCAGGACCTGATGCCTATCGCGACCTTCCACGTTTGGTGCGTGAGGTGGATAATGGCGGCGCGGGCGTGAATGTCGAACTCTCGAAGGAGGAGACCTATGCCGAGATTGCTCCAGTGCGCTTGGATAAGAATGGTGTGAGCGCCTTTATCGCTATTATGCGCGGTTGCAACAACTACTGCTCATATTGCGTAGTGCCTTATACTCGAGGTATCGAGCGTAGCCGTGATGCTGCGACTATCGTTGCGGAGGCTCGTACACTCTTCGAGAATGGCTATCGTGAGGTGACACTCTTGGGTCAGAACGTAAACTCTTACCGTACTGGTGAGGTTGACTTCCCAGAGTTGTTGAAGCAGGTTGCCGAAATTTCACCGCTGTTGCGTGTGCGTTTTGCAACGTCACATCCAAAGGATATCAGCGATAAGCTTTTGGAGACTATGGCCTCGATGCCTAACATCTGCAAGGCTATCCACCTGCCAGCGCAGTCAGGCTCTACGGAGATGCTCAAGCGTATGAACCGCAAATATACTCGCGAGTGGTACTTGGAGCGTGTGGCAGCTATACGCCGCTATATGCCCGATTGTGCCATTACCACAGACCTTATCGCGGGCTTCGCGCACGAGACCGAGGAGGAGCATCAGGATACCATCTCGTTGATGAAGGAGGTGGGCTACGACTTCGCTTATATGTTTAAGTACTCGGAGCGCCCTGGAACCTTCGCACAGCGTAACCTCGGCGATGATGTGCCAGAGGATGTTAAGACTCGCCGCCTTACGGAGATTATCGACCTTCAGAACAGACTCTCGGAAGAGAGCAACAAGCGCGATATCGGCAAGGAGTTTGAGATTTTGGTGGAGTGTACATCGAAGCGTAGCGAGGAGCAGCTCTCGGGTCGCACGTCGCAGAACAAGATGGTGGTATTCGACCGTGGTGACCATAAGATTGGTGATTATGTGCGTGTGCGCATCACATGCTGCTCGTCGGCAACACTCTTCGGTGAGGAGGTAAAATAGGTAGAATGTTGAACAACTAAAACATAACGGATATGGAGCTTATGAAGTTTGATGCCAAGCATAGTGGCATAACAATCACAGCGGAGATGCAGGCCGCAGCAGCACGTGCCAATGCCCTTCTTCACTCGGGTGAGGGCGCGGGAAATGACTTCCTCGGATGGGTAAACCTTCCATCGTCAATCACTGACGAGCATATGGCAGAGATTAAGGCCGTAGCAAAGAAGTTGCGTGAGCGTGCCGAGGTTGTTATCTGCATTGGTATCGGTGGTTCGTATCTTGGTGCTAAGGCCGTGTTGGAGGCTATGGCAAATTCGTTTGAGAGCCTCAAGCGCGAGCACGATAATCCTACGGTAGTCTTTGCGGGTGAGAATATCTCGGAGGACTATACCTATGAGCTTATGGATGCTGTTAAGGATCGCTCTATCGCGGCTATCGTAATCTCAAAGTCGGGTACTACAACCGAGCCAGCTATCGCCTTCCGCCTTATTAAGGCTGAGATTGAGAAGCGTTATGGTAAGGCAGAGGCTGCGGAGCGTATCGTGGCTATTACCGATAAGGCTCGTGGCGCACTCAAGACTCTCGCAACACAGGAGGGCTATCCAACATTCGTTATCGAGGATAATGTTGGTGGTCGCTACTCTGTACTCTCGCCAGTAGGCCTTCTTCCATTGGCTGTTGCGGGTGTTGACGTAGATGCCTTTGTGGAGGGCGCACGCGAGATGGAGCGTCTTACATCGGAGGCAACACCTATCGAGCAGAACCCAGCTGCGCAGTATGCTATCGTGCGTAACGAGTTGTATAAGGCTGGTAAGAAGATTGAGATTCTCGGCTCTTATGAGCCAAAGTTGCAGTATATCGCCGAGTGGTGGAAGCAGCTTTATGGTGAGTCAGAGGGTAAGGAGGGTAAGGGTATCTTCCCTGCAAGCGTAACACTTACTGCCGACCTTCACTCTATGGGCCAGTATATTCAGGAGGGTGAGCGCACCTTGTTCGAGACTATTATCTCGGTTAAGAACTCGAAGTATGAGGTTAAGGTTGAGGCTGATGAGGCTAACCTCGATGGCTTGAACTTCCTCACAGGTAAGCGTCTTTCGGAGATTAACAAGATGGCGGAGCTTGGCGTACGTCTTGCACACCTCGATGGTGGCGTGCCAAACCTCATTATCGAGATTGAGCGCATCGACGCACGTACCATTGGTCAGCTTCTCTACTTCTTCGAGAAGGGTTGCGGTATTTCGGGTTACATCCTTGGTGTAAATCCTTTCGACCAGCCAGGTGTTGAGGCGTATAAGAAGAATATGTTTGCGCTTCTCGACAAGCCAGGCTACGAGGAGGCATCGAAGGCTATCAAGGCTCGCCTATAATATATAAATAGGTATTTCGATTGAGGGGGGTATTAATTATCCCCCTTTTTTTGTTGCTTTTTACGACTAAATTCGTACCTTTGCCGCCGCATATGCGCTCTATCGCTGACACCTATGGTGGAAGAGGAAAGTCCGAGCAACAGAGAGCACCACACAAGTTAATGGCTTGATACTCGTGAGGGTATAGTAACGCAGAAGAAAATAACCGCCCGCAAGGGTAAGGGTGAGAAGGCGGGGTAAGAGCCCACCGCGAGGGTAGCAATACTCCTCGGCTGTGCGTCTTGTGGGTTGCAAGACCGTGTATACCGACAATTAAGGGTTGCTCGTCCGATGTCGGGGGGTAGGTTGCTAGAGGCTATGGGTGACCATAGTCGTAGATAAATGATAGAGGCCTCGCAAGAGGTACAGAACTCGGCTTATAGCGTATGCACGACAAAAAAGGTCAGCCCCTTGGGACTGACCTTTTGTCGTATATGTAGTCTATTCGATTACTTAACCTCCTCGAACTCTACATCCTCAGGCTGTGCCTGCTGCTGCTCTGCGCCACCCTGTGCGCCTGCACCCTGCGCACCAGCACCCTGCGCACCCTGTGCCTGCTGCTGTGCGTAGATATCCTGTGATGCAGCCTGCCAAGCAGCGTTCAACGCCTCGATAGCCGAGTCGATAGCTGCCAAATCCTGATTCTTGTGAGCCTCCTTCAACTTCGCCAAAGCATCCTCGATAGCAGCCTTCTTATCTGCTGGGAGCTTGTCGCCATACTCCTTGAGGTTCTTCTCCGAAGCGAAGATGTTTGAGTCGGCGAGGTTAATCTTCTCGATACGCTCCTTCTCGGCCTTATCCTTTGCCTCGTTAGCCTTAGCCTCGTCGCGCATACGCTGAATCTCCGCGTCGGTCAAACCGCTTGATGCCTCGATACGAATCTTCTGCTCCTTGCCTGTGCCGAGGTCCTTAGCCGATACGTTAAGGATACCGTTAGCATCAATATCGAATGTTACCTCAATCTGTGGCACGCCACGTGGTGCTGCTGGGATACCATCGAGGTTGAACTGACCGATAGACTTGTTGTCAGCAGCCATAGCACGCTCACCCTGGCATACGTTGATAGTTACCGAAGGCTGGTTGTCGGCAGCAGTTGAGAATACCTGTGTCTTGCGAGTAGGGATAGTTGTGTTAGCCTCGATAAGGCGTGTCATAACACCACCCAATGTCTCGATACCGAGTGAAAGTGGAGTAACGTCCAACAAGAGTACATCCTTAACCTCACCTGTGAGGACACCACCCTGGATAGCAGCACCTACGGCTACAACCTCATCAGGGTTTACCGAACGGTTAGGAGCCTTACCGAAGAACTCCTCAACAACGCGCTGGATAGCAGGGATACGTGTAGAACCACCTACAAGGATAACCTCGTCAATCTGTGATGCCTGAAGACCTGCGTCACGCAATGCAATGCGGCAAGGCTCGATGGTCTTCTGTACGAGGTGGTCGCACAACTGCTCGAACTTGGCACGTGTGAGTGTCATAACGAGGTGCTGTGGGATACCGTTAACAGGCATAATGTATGGGAGGTTGATGTCGGTAGTTGTAGCTGATGAAAGCTCAATCTTCGCCTTCTCGGCAGCCTCCTTCAAACGCTGAAGTGCCATAGGGTCCTGACGAAGGTCAATCTGATGCTCTGCCTTGAATACCTCGGCCATATAGTCAATCAACACGTGGTCGAAGTCATCACCAC
>JAFYRB010000101.1 GCA_017559615.1 Alistipes sp.
GCTATGGGTGCAGCTTTGGGTCACACTCAGTCATTGCATACCAACGCTTTGGATGAGGCTATCGCACTTCCTACTGACTTCTCTGCTCGTATTGCTCGTAATACACAGATTTACATCCAGGAGGAGACTAACGTATGCCGCTCGGCAGATCCTTGGGCAGGTTCATATTATGTTGAGTCACTCACTCACGAGATCGCTCACAAGGCTTGGGCTCACATCCAGGAGATTGAGGAGCTTGGCGGTATGGCTAAGGCTATCGAGACAGGTATTCCAAAGCTTCGTATCGAGGAGGCTGCAGCACGTAAGCAGGCTCGTATCGACTCTGGCGTTGAGACTATCATCGGTGTTAACCGCTACCGTTTGGAGAAGGAGGCACCTATCGATATCCTCGCAGTAGATAACACTGCAGTACGCGAGAGCCAGGTTAAGCGTCTTCAGGAGTTGCGCGCTAACCGCGATAACGCAGCTGTAGAGAAGGCTTTGGCAGCTATCACAGAGTGTGTACGTACAGGCGAGGGCAACTTGCTCGCGTTGGCAGTTGAGGCTGCAAAGGTACGTGCATCATTGGGTGAGATCTCTGACGCTTGCGAGAAGATCGTAGGTCGCTACAAGGCAGTTATTCGTCTAAACTCAGGTGTATATTCAGCAGAGGTGAAATCAGATTCAGCATTCGATAAGGCAAAGCAGATGTGTGCTGACTTTGCTAAGCAGGAGGGCCGTCAGCCACGTATTATGATCGCTAAGCTCGGTCAGGATGGTCACGACCGTGGTGCAAAGGTTGTTGCTACAGGTTATGCCGACATCGGCTTCGACGTAGATATGGGTCCTTTGTTCCAGACTCCAGAGGAGGCAGCAAAGCAGGCTGTGGAGAACGACGTACACGTAGTGGGTGTATCATCACTCGCAGCGGGTCACCTTACACTCGTTCCTCAGATTATCGCAGAGCTTAAGAAGCTCGGCCGTGAGGATATCGTAGTTGTTGTAGGTGGTGTTATCCCAGCTCAGGATTACGACCAGCTCTACAAGGATGGCGCTGCTGCTATCTTTGGCCCTGGTACTCCTGTGGCTACTGCAGCTATCAAGATTCTTGAGATTTTGCAGTAATCTGCGTAAGTCTTGCAAAAAGAAGGCAGTGTCCAACGCTGGACACTGCCCTTCTTTTTTATATGGATATTTAGTTGTCGGGCGCTACTCATTTGCGCCAATAGTTCGTGCGTGGCGGTGTATCTCCCACAGCCGCATCGCGAGCGAGAACATACCAACGCCATAGACTATGAGTCCGACGGAGGTCAGAAGTATAACCATATTTGCCCCCAGAGTTGTAGGCATCCACAGGATTGCTACGCTGAGGATGAGCATAACTATAGCGTAGAATATCATCCACCCTGCATCACGATTGCCATAGCGCTTAAGTTGTAGTCCCGAACTCATCATCGCCGAGGCACGGTAGAGGAGCCAGCAGCCTAAGATGATAGGCATCATATACTCTGCAACGAGGGTGTTGAAGAGAAGAATAAGGCCGATGATGATGTCGGCTATGGAGGCGAGTATTAGCCATCCGCGACGTACGAAGTAGTTGTGTGACGTGAGGCTCTGCATCAGCCCCATAATGCCCGAGAGGAGGATAACCACACCCATCCATACGGCCAGAGTATAGTAACTCGCGGCGGGCTGCACCAAGATTATAAATCCGAGGGCTGTGGATGCGATGCCCACGATAAGCGAGAGCCACCAGCGGTCGATAAGATACTCCGTTTTTGCGTAATTTTCAGTTGTCATAGCTATAAGGTTTTTGTGGCAGAGGTGTCAAGAATCGTGCTACGCAGCGAGACTATATATTATAATATAGGTGTGGCTTTGAAATTTTCACTTTTTTGTCTACCTTTGTAGAGTTGAAATAAAATTTAATTACAGCATAGTTTATGAAGAGACTTTTTTCATTTTTAGCAATCGTAGTGGCATCGTTGCTCTCAATTGCTACGCTCTCGGCACGTGAGCTTAACGTTGTCCCAGAGCCTTCGTACGTAGACCTCGAGGCAGAGGGTGAGTATACCGTAACGGCAAAGACACGTATCATCGTTGTGGATGAGATGTGGGCCCCTGCGACACGTTTCTCGGAGGATATGACGGCTACGCTCGGTCTTGAGAAGCAGATGCGTATGTCGAAACACGGAAACAAGGGTATCAAGGTTCGCACCGATAGCTGCATCGCTCCAGAGGGTTATGAGATGACCGTGTCGGAGGAGGGCGTGCTTATCATTGGTGGTGACGAGGCGGGTGTCTACTATGGCCTTCAGACCTTGCGCCAGATTCTCGTTACGAACAACTGCCGTGTGCCTTATGGCTTTATCGCTGATGAGCCTTCGTTCAAGTATCGTGGCGCACACCTCGACGTTTGTCGTCACTTTATGAGTGTGGAGGATGTTAAGGAGTATATCGATATTCTTGCGGCACATAAGCTCAATCGCCTACATTGGCACTTGACCGATGACCAGGGTTGGCGTATCGAGATTAAGGCATACCCAGAGCTTACCGAGAAGGGCTCTATGCGTAAGGAGACGCTTATCGGCCACGGCCTTGAGCCAAAGTGGTGGGATGGCAAGCCTCACGGTGGCTATTACACACAGGAGGAGATTCGCGAGGTTGTGAAGTATGCCGAGGAGCGTTACATAACCATTGTTCCAGAGATCGAGATGCCTGGTCACTCGCAGGCGGCACTCCACGCTCTGCCTTGGTTGGGTTGCCAGGAGCAGGATGTCGAGGTATGGACTATGTGGGGCGTTACTCCAGAGGTGCTTTGCGCTGGTAAGGAGAGCACCTACACATTCCTTGAGAATGTCCTTAAGGAGGTTATCGAGCTATTCCCATCGGAGTTGATTCATATTGGTGGCGATGAGTGTCCTAAGGATCGTTGGAAGGAGTGTGAGCATTGTCAGGCTATGATGAAGGCCGAGGGACTTGAGAATGAGGAGCAGCTTCAGGGCTACCTCGTATCACGCATCGAGAAGTTCCTCAACGCTCAGGGCCGCCGCATCATTGGCTGGGATGAGATTTTGGAGGGTGGTGTGACACCTACGGCTACGGTTATGGCGTGGCGTGGTGCTAAGATTGGCGCTTATGCTGCGGAACACGGCCACGAGGTTGTTATGACGCCACTTCCAATCTGCTACTTCGACTTCTATCAGACCGAGAGCCGCGAGGGTGAGGGACTACGTATCGGAGGCCATATCAACTTCGAGAAGGTTTACGGCTGGGATCCTTTCGAGGGTATCTCGGATGAGGCGCGCAAGAATATCATCGGCGTGCAGTGTAACGTATGGTCGGAGTATTTGAAGGATATCTCGATGGTTGAGGAGCAGCTCTTGCCACGTCTTGCTGCGATGTCGGAGGTGCAGTGGGCGGTAGACCGTCGTGATGAGTCGACTATTCGTCGTAAGATGGAGGTGTTGCGTAAGTTCTACGATGCTTGCGGATGGAGCTATGCACCATACTACTTCCAGAACAGAAAATAACATTTGTTATACAACTTCTATCAAAATAAAAGAGGTTGTCCACGATGGACAACCTCTTTTATTTTATTGTGGGTTGAGATTAGATTGAGATATTCAAAATCTCAAGCTTCAACATACCCGCAGGTACCTGAACCTCAACAACATCGCCGACCTTCTTGCCAAGCAATGCCTTGGCAATAGGTGTGCCGATTGCCAACTTACCCTCGCGCAAGTTAGCCTCGTTCTCCGATACGATAGTGTACTCAACCTCGCGCTTAACGTTGTGGTTTAGAAGCTTTACGCGGCTGAGAATCTGTACCTTAGAGGTGTCAATCTTCGACTCGTCGATGATGCGTGCCTTCTGAAGTGTCTGCTCAAGGTTTGCAATACGCATCTCAAGGAGTCCCTGTGCCTCACGTGCTGCGTCATACTCGGCATTCTCCGACAAGTCACCCTTATCGCGTGCCTCGGCGATGGCTGCAGCAGCGGCAGGACGCTCCACAGATACCAAGTGGTGAAGCTCCTCCTTAAGTTTGTTCATACCCTCTGCTGTGAGGTAGATAATCTCGTTACTCATAATCTTTATTTTTTAATTTTACTTTTTTTACAACATAAAAAAATAATGAATCCTAATCCTCTATCTCCACTCCAACGCCCCTCGTGAGCGCGGTATCGACCTTAGATTAGAACTCCTAAACGAAGACTCGTAGTCTTTTCCTCAAATGTTCCACAAAGGTAGATGAATTTTCTTAAATGACAAAATTTTTTGGCATAAAGTGTGCCGTAGATAGCCTCCAACGAGATAAACCGACACTATTATGCGAAAAAATAACAATATTCCAAAATCGGAGCAGGTGCTTCTTACTTCGCCCTCGAAAATCTTTAGCTCGCTGATTGGCGATATGCAGCGCGCGCGTAGGGCAATAGATATGGAGTTTTACATCTTCGAGGATGATAACGTGGGGCGTAGCGTGGCCCGTCTGCTTGTTCGTAAGGCGCGGCAGGGAGTGCGTGTGAGGCTATTGGTGGATGGTTATGGCTCGAGGAATATTGGGCGCGAGATGAAGAGAATGCTTGTCAACAACGGGGTAGAGGTGGTGACGTACTCATCGTTGTCGCATCTGCGGAATCATCGCAAGATGGTTATCGTGGATGAGTGTGTGGCGCACGTTGGAGGTGTGAATATTGCAGATAGATATGTCCTGGGGAATAGGCTTGGAGTGTGGTATGATGTAGAGTTGCGCTTTACGGGAAGGGATGTGGAGACATTGGCAAAACTTTTTCAGTTTGACTACCTTTCGGCAAAGGGAGATAACTATGGCGTGGATACTCCGCAGGGTAGGCAGTTATCGCTCCATTGGTCGGAGGCAGACGAGGGGATAGATATGCTCTTCGAGATGGTGGCGCGTGAGGTGCGTAATGAGCTGATAATCACTACGCCATATCTCTTTCCTACGCGGCGAACAATCGCGCTCCTAAGGGATGTCGTAAAGCGCGGTGTGAGGGTTACGATAGTTGCTCCCGAGAGGTGTGATGTATGGGCGTTGGATGCGCTGATGAGGGCGATGTATGGCGAGATAGTGGATGCCGGCGTGGAGTTGAGATTGCTTCGTGGTGCCTTTGTTCACGCCAAGATGGCTCTTGTCGATGGGCGGAAGGTGGTGCTGGGGAGTGCGAATCTCGATGCTCGGAGTTTCCACATAAATAGAGAGTTGATGCTCTCGACTTTGGATAGGGGAGTATGTCGCGAGGCTCGGAGGTTTGTCGCGATGCTTCTGGATGCCTCAACACCGCCTCACGACGACGAGCGAACTACCAAAGTACCTCGTTTTGTAGTAGGTTTACTGCGCTCCTATCTATGATAATCGTAGGTTTGCCAGATGCTAACTGCGTAGTTTACAACGTTGTTGGTGTGAGAAAAAAATATTTTTATAAAAAAATTTAAAAAATATCTGTTAAAAATTTCACAGTGTCAAAAAATGTTGTACCTTTGCAACGATTTTGGGTCTTGAGAAAGACTCCGTGGTGAGAGAATAAAGAGAAGATAATTATAAAACGTAAAATTTAAAAACTATTTAGGACTATGGCAACAATTGATTTATCAAAGTACGGTATTGTAGACGTACAGGAGATTGTTTACAATCCTTCGTATGAGACTCTCTTCGAGGAGGAGACTAAGGAGGGCCTTACTGGTTTCGACAAGGGTGTTGTAACCGAGATGGGCGCTGTGAACGTAATGACTGGTGAGTACACTGGCCGTTCACCTAAGGATAAGTTCTTCGTAATGGATGAGACTACTAAGGATACTATCTGGTGGACATCTGACGAGTATAAGAACGATAACAAGCCTGTAACAGAGGCTGCTTGGGCAGAGTTGAAGAAGTTGGCTGCACAGGAGCTCTCTTCAAAGAAGCTCTACGTAGTTGATACTTTCTGTGGTGCTAACGAGAACACTCGTCTTAA
>JAFYRB010000102.1 GCA_017559615.1 Alistipes sp.
TGTTGGGGAGTGGAGGAATACAGTATTAAAGTTCCCCTATTGGTTAATAAATGGGTTGTGATTTATTTGAGCGTAAACACATTATTTACAGTGTAATAACTAATAAATATATGCATTCCCAGGGGGCGTTGTTATCTATACCTGAGATTGCTATCAAGAAGCGTTTTCCATTCAAGTTCTTTGCTTCCTTTTTTGAACCGCAGCAGTGAACGCAATGCGTGCAAGTATATAGCGTCAAGCAGGTTTATATCGAAGATAATATCTTCGTTTAAGACGATATTAAGTTTTGTGGCGATACTTCTAATATCGTCAGTATTGAGTCTTACTTCGAGTCGATGAAGTCGCTTAGGGTTGCCATAAAAGTCTAAAATATATTGCTTGTGAGACTCTGTTTTAATCTCTTCTATTTTATCGTAACAAGCAAGCGTTTTGCCTTTATTCTTATTTCGTGCCGCTTTGGCCTGCTTAATGACGAGACCCTTCCCTCCATCTCGGTCAAGACTCATACCACAAGCCCTAAAAACATTTTTGAGCGTTTTTTTTCTATCTATTATTTGTTTCCCATTGAGTATGGTTTTGAGTTCGGGATTACGCATCATAGTTCTTACACGATTCCCAATGTTATATCGATAATCTCGTGCTAAGTCCAAGTGTGTATAGTTGTTAAAAGGTAGGTCAAGAAGTTCGGGCAGTGATAATGTTTCTACTAATAGAGGTTTATCATATAGCACATAATTGTCTATTCGAAACCAAATATATGGCTCTTTTCCATTTGCTCCATATCTATCAAAATACAAAGATGCAACTTTTGTCCCGTATAGCTTAACATTGAAATATTGGCTATGGCGTTCACCTTTTGTGCGATATAAAGAAAACTTGTCAAAATCTATACTTTCACTTACCTCTCTCATATATGCCAAGAAGTCATCTTCCGCTTTATAGCAGAGTGTCAGCGCATCAATAACGGTCGTTCCAGGTTTACATACACACATACATAGTTAAGGGTTCGACTTCATTATTCTCCATTGGAGGGCACGCCATTGAAACTGTGCAAATCTTTTGGTTTTCTACTTCATAATATATTGTTTTTACCATAATAGTTAAGCGGGTTGTCTTATACCCGACATCAATAAATATGGTAAGTTTAGTAAAACAACTAAGAGATTGTATGTTGATTAAAAAATTATTTATGCAAAGCGAGAAAATCTCTTTACATTAACCTTGCGTATGGGTATATTCCAATAAAGAAATTAAACTTTATGGAATTTTATGACTACAACAGAATTTGTGATGATGCAGTGATTAACACGATTACGGCAAAAGTGATTGAAGCCGTGGAAAAGAAGATGGAGAAATTAGCAGAGGAGCAAAGTTCGCCTTACATCTGCGGGATAGATGGTCTTGCTCGTTACTTAGATATTGGGGAAACAGTCGCCCAGGAGATTAAAAACAACAAAGAAATTCCCTACTCGCAACGAGGTCGAAAGATTTGGTTTGAGAAAAAAGAGGTGGACAAATTTATGCGACGATACAAGGCATAGACTTGCTATATTGATGGTTTTTGCCTATTTTTGAGGTCTGAAATGCGTGCCACATTAGGCGTAAATTTAGGCGTAAAAAAAGTAAATCCCCTCCACACTGCTGTGTAGAAGGGATTTTAGAGGTCTGAAGCGGATTCGAACCGCTGTAGACGGTTTTGCAGACCGTTGGTTAAGCCACTCGCCCATCAGACCATTCCGAAATAACAAATCACTTTGTCATTACAGAGTGCAAAGATAGAAACATTTTTCCAATCTGCAAAATATTTAGCACGTTTTTTACAAATTATATGTTCTAACCCGCAAAAAATGGTATTAACGTGGTAAGGTGGGTGATATGATTATTAGAATTTTAGTGTGGATACGTTTGCTTTTAGAATAATTATTCGTATATTCGTAGTAGCATTACGCAATATGCAGTGTTTATAGATGGCATTTAGGGCAACGTTTGCTTATCTGCCTGGCTTGAAACCTAATGTATAATATAAACTTTAAAACTATGAAAACAAATTCTGAATTGAGACAAGATGCCAAGATGGCAATGTCGGGCAATTGGGGTGCGGGTATTGCTGTCAGCCTCGTGGGAGGATTGTTGATGTCTCTTATCGCGGTGTTACAGGGAGCGTTTGGTGAGGGCTCTGTTGTTGGAAACCTACTATATAGTGTAGCCTACATCTTCGCCGGTATTCCAATTAGTTATGGTATCTACTATGCCTATTTGAGATTCTGCCGCGAGGGGTCGCTCCAGGTAGCAAACATCTTTGGTATGTTCAATGATAGGTACTACATTAAGTCGGTGACTCTTGGTCTGCTTGTATCTATATATACAGTATTGTGGACACTGTTGCTCATCGTGCCAGGTATCATCAAGAGCTTCTCTTACTTCTTGGCGCCTTTCATCCTCTTCGACAATCCTGAGTTGTCGGCAGAGGAGGCTATATGTCGCAGTATGAAGATGATGCAGGGTCATAAGATGCGCCTCTTCCTCATCACTCTTGGCTTTGCAGGTCTCGCAATATTGTCGGCACTCTTACTCTTTATCCCAATGTTGTGGCTTGTGCCATTCTACCAGACTGTATTCGCAAAGTTTTATCAGGATGTGAAGGCTGAGACGGCTTTCTAATCCATAATGAAAAGTGCAAAACGAAGGGTTGCCCGCATATCGGACAACCCTTTGTTATGTTATTGAGGTATTTATATCTGCTTTCGCATTCGTGCGACGGGGATATCCAGCATCTCACGATATTTCGCAACCGTACGGCGGGCAATCTTATACCCCTTTTCGTTGAGGATATCCATCAAGTTTTCATCCGTCAGCGGATGGCGTTTATCCTCATTATCAATACATTCCGCAAGTATAGTCTTTATCTCGTGACTCGAGACCTCCTCGCCAGATGTGGTCTGCATACCCTCCGAGAAGAGCGACTTCAACAGAATGATACCAAAGTGCGTTTGGATATACTTACTATTCACCACGCGCGATATTGTCGACACATCGAGGTCGGTGCGATCAGCAATATCCTTCAAAATCATCGGTTTCAGCTTACTCTTATCACCATCCTGAAAGTACTCGCGCTGGAAATCGAGGATGGTCTGCATCGTGCGCATCAGCGTATCGTGGCGCTGCTTAATCGCCGATATAAACCACTTCGCAGAGTCTATCTTCGACTTTACGAACTGCACAGCCTCCCTATCCTCCGCCTTTATCGTGCCATCGGGAGCCACCATATCGCGCATCATATCGCGGTAGCGGCGTGAGATTCTGACCTCGGGAACACCAGACGTATTCATCATCAGGCGCATCTGACCATCGCTATTATCGAGCAGAAAGTCGGGCGTTATGTATGGCGTAGCATCCACCCCGTCCTCGCTGTACATATTTCCAGGCTTTGGCGAGAGGCTACGTATGTACTCTATCGTCTCACGAAAATCCTCCTCGCTGATATCCAGACGTTGCATAAGACGCTCGTAGTGTTTCTTGGCAAAGGCCTCGAAGTGCGAGCTTATAATCTTATGCGCAAGGAGTTTATGTGGTGTATCAAGATGCTGGCGATTCATCTGCAGCAGCAAGCACTCCTGCAAGGTTCGCGCTCCTATTCCTGCGGGCTCAAGCTCCTGCACGATGCCGAGAATACGCTCCACCTCCTCTGCCGAGACATCCATACCTCGCGTAAAGGCAAGGTCGTCGCTCAACGAGTTGATATCCCTACGCAGGTAGCCATCATCATCAATGCTTCCCACGATATATATCGCCACTATAAGTTCCTCCTCGCTGAGCGAACGGAAGCGTAGTTGCTCCACGAGATACTCACCGAGCGAGTGACCATCCGAGATATATACAGGGCGCTGCTTATCATCCTTCGAGAAGTTATTCACACGCGCCTTATAAGCTGGTGTATCATCCTCCTTGCCGATATACTCCTCCACAGATATCTTCTCTGGAGCCTCATCGCCTTCGCTTTTAGCATCCACATCCTCCTCCAACACGATATTCTCCTCTATCTCACGTTTGATACGCTCCTCAAGGAGCATAGTAGGTAGCTCCAGCAGCTTTATCATCTGTATTTGCTGTGGAGATATCTTCGTTTGAAGCGAGATTGTCTGTTGGAGTCTGTGTGCCATATCAAAGTGTTGTTGTTAAAAAATAAACGGTCGACCTTGTGGTCGGCCGTTTATTAGGCTTTATGGCTTAGAACTCTGCGTTCTTTGGTGTACGTGGGAATGGGATTACATCGCGAATATTACCCATACCTGTCACGAACAAGAGCAAGCGCTCAAAGCCAAGACCGAAACCTGAGTGTGGCGCCGAACCCCAACGACGTGTGTCGAGATACCACCACAGCTCCTTACGGCTCATACCTAACTCATCCACTCTTGCACAAAGCTTGCCAAAGTCTGCCTCACGCTCCGAACCACCGATAATTTCACCAATCTGTGGGAACAAAACGTCCATCGCGCGAACAGTCTTGCCATCCTCATTCTGCTTCATATAGAATGCCTTAATCTCCTTTGGATAGTTGATAAGGATTACAGGGCGCTTGAAATGCTCCTCAACGAGGTAGCGCTCGTGCTCCGACTGAAGGTCACAACCCCACTCGCAAGGGAACTCGAACTTCTTGCCCGAAGCCTTCAAAATCTCGATACCATCAGTATAGTCGAGGCGTACGAAGTCGTTGTCGAGAACGAACTGAAGACGCTCCAACAAGCCCTTATCCCACATCTTATTCATAAACTCGAGATCCTCGCGGCAGTTCTCCATTGCATAGCGAATGAGATACTTCAAGAAATCCTCGGCCAAATCCATATCATCCTGAAGCTCGTAGAATGCCATCTCTGGCTCAATCATCCAGAACTCTGCCAAGTGGCGTGGAGTGTTCGAGTTCTCGGCGCGGAATGTAGGGCCGAAGGTATAAATCTGTCCCAATGCCAACGCACCAAGCTCACCCTCCAACTGACCAGATACAGTAAGGCTACAAGGCTTACCGAAGAAGTCCTGTGAGTAGTCTACAGCGCCCTCCTCTGTACGTGGAGGATTGCTCATATCGAGAGTCGACACGTTGAACATCGCACCAGCACCCTCACAATCCGAAGCCGTAATAAGTGGAGTGTGGAGGTAGTAGAAACCTCTATCGTTGAAGTACTTGTGGATAGCGAACGCCATAGCGTGGCGAATACGCAACACAGCACCGAAGGTATTTGTACGAGGACGGAGATATGCGATATCGCGCAAGAACTCCAACGAGTGGCCCTTCTTCTGAAGAGGATATGTCTCTGGATCTGCGGTACCATAAATCTCAATCTTCTCGGCCTGTACCTCAACGCCCTGACCAGCGCCAAGCGATGCAACGAGCTTACCATCTACACGAAGACAAGCACCTGTGGTAACACCCTTCAATTCAGCCTCGTCAATCTTTGCGAGGTCTACAACAACCTGAATGTTTGCAACTGATGAGCCATCGTTGAGCGCGATGAATGCAACGTTCTTGTTGCCACGCTTTGTACGTACCCATCCCTTGACAGTAACATCTCTGCCGTCGCCCTCCATCTTGAGCATCTCGGCAATTCTAACAAGTTTCATAAGTGTATATTATTTATTTCATTCGTTTCGTTAGTCGGATAACGCCATAATAGGCTACAAAATTACTAATTTTTTTATAAATGATTGCTGTCTTGCCACTTTTTTATACCTTTGTGATATAGAAAGAGAGAATTAACACTATGAAAAAGAGCATATATCTACCATTTTTGGTCGTTGCGCTGATGGTTGCAGTGGTTGACGCAGCATTTGCGCAGGCACGTATTGCCCGCACCGAGTTCCTCTGTTACGACAAACGCGAGGATGCCAAGCGCGACATCCGCACACAGATTGACAAGTATATCGCCATAGCTCCTACGTTGCAGTTCCAGAGCGATGAGGGTGGCGTACGTGCGGTCTACGAGCAAGTCATCACCGTTCCCGCATCGTGGAACGACTACAACGCCTACCTCCATATGGAGAGCGTCGGCAATGACTACACAATCTTCGTTAACGGCCGACAGATTTCGCGTCCTATCGACAAGCACACCCCTTCGGAGTTGTTCATCTCGCCATATCTCGACCAGGGCGATAACACCGTAGCTATCGTTGTTGTTGCCGAGCCATATATGTCGACTATTGCCGAGGATATCGCCACGTCGCCACGCACGCAGTTCTCCAACTGCTACATCTTTGCGCAGCGTAAGTTGGGCATCTACGATGTTAACATCCGCCTACTCCCCGACTCGTTGAATCGCTTTGCACAGCTACACCTCGACGTTGAGGTTGATAACTCATTCTCGACGGACGAGACTATCGAGGTGGGTTACGACATCTATGCACCTGATGGTAAGCTGATTGATTATAGCGTTAATGACCTCGCTATGACAGGTTTCTCGCGCGACACAATGCGCTTCAGACCTTGGGTTTACCACTCTAACCCTAATCGCTGGAGTCCCGCAAACCCTAAACTCTATGACCTAATGCTCTACACCAAGCGCAATGGTATTCTTTGGGAGTATATGCCTTTCAAGGTGGGCTTCGCGGAGTATGGCTATAACGATAAGGGCGAGATTACCGCCTTTGGTCAGCCACTCCAACTTAAGGAGTCGCGATACAACGCTGCGGCAGATAGAGCTACCACCGAGAAGGAGATTAAAGCCTTGAAGGCCAAAGGCATAAACTGCCTATCGCCAACCTATCCACAGCCACAATGGTTCTACGACATCTGCGATAAGGTTGGTATCTACGTTATCGACTGCGCAGCAATCTCCTCGCCTACGGGGGCCGATGACCGCACCATCGCTGGCACTTCGGCTAATGCTCCTTGGCTCTTGGAGGATTACCTTATGCGCGTTGAGACGATGTACCGCCGCGCTCAAAACCACGCCTGCATCATCGCCTTCCGACTCGCCAACGCCCCATCGGGCAATGGATATAACCTCTACAAAGCCTATGAACTTTTGAAGTCGTTTGGCGACACCCGAGCTATCATCTATGATGGTGCCGAAGGTGAGTGGAACACAGATATCGAATAAACAATGAGGGTGCCCCAAACGGGACACCCTTTATTATTCGTAAATGAGCATTTTGAGAGTGAGTGCAACGCCAAAGTGGCCGTGTTATGCAACTTCTCTACTCGTGATGATATGGTTCGTTCTTAAGGATTGTAAACGCACGATAAAGCTGCTCGGTAAATATCGCTCTTACAAGCTGATGCGAGTATGTCATCTTCGAGAGCGAGAGCTTGCTATTAGCTCTCTGATACACAGCTTCCGAGAATCCATACGGCCCACCAATGATATATACCAGACGCTTCACGCCCGACGACATACGGCGTTGCATAAGCTCCGCAAACTCAATAGAGCGCAACTCCGCACCGTGCTCATCGAGCAGCGCCACGTGGTCCGAATCGTTTATAAGACGTAGTATCGCCTCACCCTCCAGACGCTTCTGCTCCGCCTCCGAGAGTTTTCGCGTGTTACGCACATCGGCAATCGTGGTGATAGCAAAACGCACATAGTGATTGATGCGCTTGGTGTACATCGTTACCAACGCCTCAACCTCCTTCATATCGGTTTTACCTACGACAATAAGCTCTACATTCATACTCTTCGTCGCTTTATCCTCCCGCCTTTTTGCACTTATATCCCGCCTTCGCGAGCAACTCGAGGACTCTGTCGCGGTGGTCACCCTGGATGATAATCTCACCATCCTTCGCCGTACCTCCCACGCCACAGCTCTTCTTCAACTCCTTACCCAGCTGCGACAAATCCTCCTCCGAGCCTACGAAGCCACGCACCACCGTAGCCACACGACCACCCTTGAGTCTATCGAGCCATATCTTAAGGTTCTGCTTCTCAGGCGCAAGTGTTGCCACCTCGGCCTCACCCTCGGTTGTATAGTTAAAGTCGGGGTTTGTCGAGAATACCACACCCAGACGCTCTTTCCAATCTGACATATCGTTTTAAATTTTGGCTATAAGTTCCACAAAGTTACGAAAAATTTTTATAACTTTACCCTATGAAACCTAAGAAACGCTTTAGCCGTCGCCGCGACCTTGCGGCATACAATCCCCAGCAACTTCCCGACATCCTTCCTCCCGAGGATGATAGATACCTTGTGAAGGTATATGTCGAGGGTTATGAGGATGTTGCCTTCTGGCGCTCTATTTTCGACCATTTCCGCAATCCATATCTTCGTTTTGAGATTTCGGTACCCAATCGTGATGACCTCCCCAAGGGTAAGAAGGTGCTTATGTCGATGATTGGCAAAACGAATATGGAGAGCGTATTGCTGTGCGTAGACTCCGACTTCGACTACCTCTTCGATGGCAGCACAGAGCAGTCGCGTGAGATTCTCGAGGCGGAGAATATGTTCCACACATATACCTATGCCACAGAGAATTACCTCTGCTATGCCCCCTCCCTACGTAATGTCTGCGTCAAGGCTACGAAGAACGATATGCGTATCTTCGATTTCGAGCGATTTATGGCCGCCTACTCTCGCGCCATATATCCACTCTTTTTGTGGTACGTCTACTCCGCACAGCTATCCCACGAGAGCGTCTTCACGTTGGCCGAGTTCCGCGCCTCGGTACGTCTCGGCTATGTCGACATTCGCCGCAATGGCGAGAATACCCTCGCGTGGCTTGAGCGCAACGTCGAGCGTCGCCGCATAACCCTGGAGCGCGATAACCCCGATATGATTGATGACGTAGCAGCCTTCGGCGAGAGGATTAAGAGCAAGGGCGTGGAGAGCGACAATTGCTACCTCTATATGCACGGACATACGCTGATGGATAACGTCACGATGCCACTTCTTATGGCTGTCTGTGACAAACTCCGCCAGCTCTCCGTTGCCAAGATTCACAACTCGAAGGTCGAGGGCGTGGCGCTTAAAAACGAGTTGAGTAACTACACCAACACGCTCCGCTCCATCCGCGATGTGCTTCTCGATAACGAGAACTACACCTCGTGTCCGCTATACAAGCAACTTCGTGACGACATCCAGAAGTACCTCGACATTATGATTGGCCGCATCAAGGCCGAGCGTCCTGTGCCAGTGTCGCTACGCTGCAACTTCGAGCCATAATCGCTCCACGAAAAGTCGCAAACAAATATCCATAAATAGTACTTTTAGGGCCTTTTTACGCATAAAAAAGGTCCTAAAACTTTGTTATTTGCATATTTTTATAATGTTTCCCATAAAAAATGCTTGGATTTTAAATATATTTGCGTATATTTGTATTGCCAAACATAATAAGAATCGAGTTAAAAATAACCCATAAACTTAAATAATATGTCAAATCAGTGCCCGGCTACTTGCCACTCTTATACCCTTGAGCCTGAAGCAGGTTTCACCCTATTAAATCTTAAGGCGGGTGAGAAGATGGTGGTCGAACGTGGTGACTCTAATTGCATCCTGTTCCTCACCTCGGGAAACTTTGAGATTACCTCCGAGGAGCGTCGTGATTATACGGTACGCGAAGGTCACTTCGTGTTCTGCTTCCGCGCATACCAGTATGAGGTCACAGCAATTACAGACGTGGAGATTGTCCGTGCGCATTTCATCGCAGCAGGTGCGGCGTGCGACATCATTCCGTTCAATAGCATCGTTGGTAAGATTAAGAAGATCAACTACAAATTCACGCAGGTTGCGATGAACGAGCCTATGATGTGCTTGTTGCAATCTATGAAGTTGTATCTTGCTAACTCTATGAAGTGCAACCACTTGCACCGCGCGAAGATTCAGGAGATGTTCGTCATCTTCAAGTTCTTCTACACCCCACAGGTACAGCTCCGCACCTTCTACAACCTCTTCGACCGCAACCAGTCGTTCGTATCGTTGGTGCGCAACAACGCCCCACGTGTTAAGACCGTTGAGGAGTTGGCCGACATCTGTGGTTTCAGCATCCAGCACTTCAACAATATGTTTAAGCAGGAGTTCCACGACACGCCATATAGTTGGATGCAGAAGCAGCGTATCTTGGAGATTGAGCGCCTATTGACCGAGACAAACGTACCGCTTAAGAGCATCATCAAGATGTATAGCTTCACCAACCACGGTCACTTTGCACTCTTCTGCCGTAAGTATCTGAAGAAGACTCCTTTGAAGATTCGTAAGGAGGCACGCGCCAAGCGCGAGGGCCAGCCACAGGAGCAGGGCGAATAGGCTTTACCTATTATATATATGGGCAGTTGCACAAGTTGCAGCTGCCCATTTTGTTTTACACCACCCTCACGATATCTGCGTCATACCTCGCCAACACCACCCCTAATACTCTTACGACTCGGCCTGCACTCCTCTGCGCAACACGACACTGCACTCACTCCATTCCCCGCACCACTCTCCGCACGCCTCTCCGCACGCCTCTCTGCACCCACAAAAAGAATGAGACCGACCTAAATCTCTTTAGTCGGTCCCATACAATTAATTTCAATTTCCTATTCACCTTTAGCGGCGCTTACTCCCCGCCACCTTCAGACTTTGGTGCCTCCTCCTTTGGCGTTGGCTTAAGGAACTTCATATGTGCCATAAGTGCGCTCATCGCCTTTTGCGGACTCTCACCCTTTGATTCCTCCGCCGCTGGCGCAGGTGCTGGCGACTCGGCAGGTGTAGACTCCTCTGATGCAGGCGTTGAGGTTGGTGCAGGCTCAGGAGCTGGTGCAGGAGTAGCCTCTTCAGTCGTTGCAGGTTCCTGCTTATCCTCCCTCGCAGGCGTTACAGCCTCCGCAGGAGCAATCACCTCATCTTTAGCCACCTCATCTTGACCCTTAGAGCCACCTTCGAGAGCGCTTATCACCTTATGTAGCCTTTCGGACTTACTTGTCACCTCGTTAGTAATAAGCTCCACGGTCTTCACGCGCATCGTCAACTCCCACTCCAATGCTTTGAGACTCAAGGTCTTTTCATCCACCTCGGCCTTCAACTTCACCAAATACTCCTCATAGTTCTTGATAATAGACTCCAAGGCATCACGCTCTTTCCGCAGACGGATAATCTCGGCATTTCTACTATCCTCCAACTCAAGCTGTCCCAAAAGGCTATCTACAGTACTCTTGAATCTTTGTAGCGTAACAGAAGGAGTGGCAAAATGGTCAATATGCTCGGTTGCACCAAGAATCAACTTAATCTTCTGTGGGAACTCCTCGATAGCCTTAATTGGCACGATAGGCATACGCTTATCCACCGCATAACACAGCTCTCTGAATACCCAGTCCGAATTACACGAATTCTCGGTAAGCACCACAACGAAGATATGCGACTCGTCAATTGCCTTCGCAATAGACTCCACGAAGTCCTTACTTGACTCAATAGAACTCTCATCGAACCACACATTAAGTCGGTCATCGCCATACTCCTCAAGTTGTTTCTTTACTTGAGAGACGAGGCCCTCCTTGCCTTTTTGATAATCGGCACGTGCATAACTTATAAACGCTTGGTAACTCATATTGCCAAGTTGGTTTTAGGTTAGAGGAAATTGTTAATCTCGTTATGCTCGCATCTCGTTAGCGAAGTCCTGACGCATACTCAATACAAGGTTCACCAAACGGAGGAGAATTCTCTTAAGCTGTGCGTCGTTCTTGTCGATAAAGACCTCACAAGAGGCGTGAGTATCCTCCTTATCCAAGTAGATCTTACCAACCTTATAATCCTTTGTGAGCTTATTAGCTACGAAGTGAGCCTTTGCAAACTCCTCCTCATTCTCCAAAGACCAGAAGCCTGGGAGCAATACGCGAAGATAGATATCGTCCTTCTCTGGAGCAATTACATACAAAGTGCAGCCCTGAGCCTTAAACTTGATATCGCCATCATCATCATAAGTTGGAACGTAACCCTCTTCCTGAAGGATTCTGTAACATACATTTTTCATAATCTTAAGGTATTAGTTAGTTTTAAGTTTTTGTTTTGGCATAAATTTTGGTGCCAGACCTTTGAATTTCCTCTATGTAATATACAGAGGTGGCAACCCGAATGTTTCTACCATAGTAGTACCACAAAATTAAAAATTATTTTTCAATAAAACAATATTCCCTCCGAAATTTTTATCCCCTACGGTATCGGCAACCTCTCGCACAAAAGGATAAATATCGAAATATGAGCGTAAAAATATATAACCCGAAAGGGCCAAATATATTGTAATGCGAACAGCAAATATACAACGTTAAATATCAATACATTAAGCATTGCTCAACAACCAAATATCGGCTAATATAGATACCATTATAGGGCCAATGAGGGTGCGGAGAGGGCAAAATATTTTGCTGGTAATAATATTTATACTACCTTTGTATTGTAAATAGGTCACATTTCAAGCCTCTAAAACTTAAAATTTCAGCACTATGACAGAGATAATTATCAATATAAATAATGGTTTAATATCGACAGGGAATATGCCACCAAACAACTCCACAGAGGTACGAGAATTAGGTTTTACCATCAACGAAACAGAGATGATCATACAATTCATACAGCGTCGTGACGGTCGACTAAAGGTTGCCGACAAACGGGAAGAGGAGCGCTTCTATAACACTATCCAACAAGCAATTACCGAGAATCTCTCTATGGAAGAGATGGCGCAACGCTGCTGCGTTTCGCTCTCAACCTTCAAGCGCCGTTTCAAGGAGTGGATTGGTGGCTCGCCTCACGAATGGATTATCTCGAAGCGTATGGAACTCGCGCGCAAGATTCTCACCGAGAAGGATATCACCATCACCTCCCTCGCGAAACTATGTGGCTACAACAACGTCTCACACTTCATCGAGGTATTCAAGAAGCATCACAACATCACCCCGCATATGCTTCGCAAGCAGCTCTCGGAAAAGAAAAAGCTCACCGCAAAAGACGATGAGCTTCAATGAGTTATCCCTCGAAAATATTACTTATCCTTCGAGCCGAGCAATCCTTTAAGGTTCTTTGCCCAGAGGTTCTTGGCACGAAGCACCTGCTCGATAATATCCCTCACAGCACCTCTACCGCCATTATACTCCGACACATAGCGTGATGCCTCAATGACCTCCATTGCGGCATCCGCAGGGCAAACAGGAATACCCACAAGACGCATACACTCCAAGTCGGGAATATCGTCACCCATATATATAACATTCTCTGCGTCAATATTATAGTCGCGCATAAACTCCCTCATCGCCTCTACCTTATCCATACAATCGAGGTACACACGCGTTACGCCCAACATCCTTAGGCGATTCTCCAACATCTTACCTCTTCCGCCCGAGATAACGCAAATCTTCACACCCTCACGTATCGCATAGGCTATAGCATATCCATCCTTTGCGTAGTAGGTACGCACGAAATCTCCATCCGGCAGCGGCGTAATACCTCCATCGGTCATCACGCCATCAACATCCAAAACCAGAGCCTCGACACGTGCTACATCTTCTTTGAAGTTTCCCATATACTATCTGTTAAATCCTTATAAATTCGCTGTTTAGCCTCATCTCCTTTCAGCATATCGAGATGCGCCATCGTAACACCTCTATCACCCCTCACCGCAGGTCCTGTCTGCACCTCGGCAGGGTCATCCGTCGCCGTTGCTTTGGCCGCAGTCTCCATAATCAGCGGCTTGAGCACATCGAACGATAGCTCCTGGCCATCGACAATACTCGCTCCAATGCCATAGAGATGGTTGGTAAAGTTATTCACAAACACGCCCGCAAGATGGATACGTTTTCTACGCTCCGAATCGGCATACTCCACCTGCGAAGATATCGAGCGCGCAAAACTCATCAACACCTCGCGTGTCTCCTCGCTATCCGCCTCCACGAACAGCGGCACATCATCAAGACGTATGACACGTCCCTTCGTGAAGCTCTGCAACGCATAGAGGATACCACGTTTTCCACCACGCTCTGGTATGGCAATCATCGGCACGCTACCCGCAGTATGCACCACAATAGCATCCTTCGGGAATGGCAAATCCTCGGCTACCGATGCCACCGCCCTATCACTCACCGATATGATGTATATATCTGCTTGCGCCAACTTCTCGCTATCATTCTCCCAGTGACAACCTCCGATTCGTGCCACCTCCATACCACGCTCGTTGTTACGAGCAAAGAGCTGAACGAGGTCCACTCCCGCAACGCCACTTATCGTACGTGCCAATGCCTCTGCGACATTTCCCGAGCCTACGATAACCACCCTCAGGCGCTTCTCGCGGCGTAGACGCACATCCTCCTCATTGCGTTTCAGACGCCTACGGTCGATACGCTCGAAGCGATGACGATGCTGCAACACGCTACATATCTCGCATCCCGTAAGCAGGATGTTCCACGATATCTGCACCCACATTATAAAGAGTGGCACAAAGGCCAAACCACCATAGATGATATTGTACGAGGTCATCAGCGACTGGAAATAGACATAACCCCACTGCCACAACGATAGTACCGCACCCGCGAAGATACCCGACACAATTGCCGAGCGCCACTGCACACGTGTATAGGGGAGATATTTATATACCAAAGTACACGCCAGCGATGCCAACGTAAGTGCCAACAGGTGGCTTACCAAGCTATTAATCTCCGTTCCGAATCCCGCAAACGAGAGAATGTCCGACGTGATAATAACCGCCATCAACGCCAACACCGGCACAAATATCGCAACCACGATATATGCCGCATAACGATGTATAAATCCACGCTTCTTCGTCACGCCCCACACCCTATTGAACGACTCCTCGGCGGTGCGGAACAGCGTAAATACCATAAACAACAACGCCGCGATACCCACCACCGCCAAGAATCCTGGCTTGATGTTCGAGGCTGCCGAGGTAGCAATCTCTACAAGGCGGTCAAGCACCGAATACCAATCCTTCGGCACGCTCGAATAGAGGATGGCAATACCTCGCTCGAAGACTCCCACACGACCAAGAATTATCAATACGATGGTAAGCAGTGGCACAAGTGCAAAGAGTGTATATAGCGTGAGGGCCGCACTATCTATAATCGTGCGGTGCATATTTCTACCTCGCAACGTGTAGTATAGCAAGCGATAGCCTCTGCGCAGACGGCTATGCTCGGCAATATCCACTCTTAGTAGATAGTTGTGTATCAGGTGGTTTATGTGTTTAAATATTTTCATATCACAAAGATAACGGTTTTATGTGAATCACCCAATTCTCCGCTCCGATAGTTGTTACGGCAAGTATTCGCTCGCCACCCGCCTTCGCACCTATCGCCTTTCGCACCTCGTCGACCGAGAGTCGTGTATCGCGCTTTAGAATCTCCACACCTACACCCTTCAACTCACGCTTTAGCTCCTTGGGACGGTAATGCTCCATACGCTCTATGGCATACACCCTACCAGGCACGGCACCCGCAGGAAGCTCCTCCGAAAAGGCAAAGCCGTTATTGGACCATAACTGCGCATAGCCATCGAATGCCGCCACCGCAACTCTCGCCTTCTGCACCGCAACATCGGGAACTATCAAGTATCGCCACTTCGAAGGTTCGAACTCACCACTCTGTGCAGGGAGATTTACCTTATCGTTTGCAAACTCCCACTCTCCAACTCCCACCGCTGCGATACGCACCACACTCTCACCCGCATTGGTATAGATGTTTAACTCCTTGCACTCGCCACCGAGCGACACCACCTCGACCACCGAGTCGGGCAGTAGGCGCAACGCCTCATCGACATCAAACAACGGCGAGAGCTTTATCGCCACACGCCCCGCAATCTCCCGTAGGCGAGGCATCATCTCCAACACATTTGGCGAGCAATCCTCCATTCTCACCATCTTCTTACCCTGGTCAGACCTACGGTCAGGGTCCACAAACACCCAGTCGAAATGCTCCGTTGTCGAGGCTATATACTCCTCTGCCGAGGCTGTTACAACCTCCACATTCTCAACCCCCAACAGCGACATATTGTATCTCACTACTTCGGCCAGCACCTCATCACGCTCCACGGCCACCACACTACTAAAATTTCGCGCCGCAGCCATAGCATCTATACCCAATCCGCAACTCAAATCCAGCAACTTCTCACCGCTGATAGCCTTACGCTCGGCGCTCTCCATACTCGACGACTGCTCGAAGGCTCGTGGCGGAATTATACATCGCGCCTCGTAGAGATGTGGCAGTTTCTTTCGCGCACGTTGCAGATACTTCACCTGTGTGGCCACCAGCGCAGCATACGGCACACGTTTATCGAGCGCCACACGTTGTGGGTCACGCTCTATATTCTGGTCAATTGCTCTGCGTAGCTCCTCGCTACGTAGCAACTCTATATCACTCTTGGTTAACATATTTAGGCAAAGTTACCACTTTTTTTCTATAAATAGACCACACAACGATGGTTATCGCCACAAAGAGCGCATAACATACCGCCACACCACCGCTACTCATCGCATACTCCACGCCCGTAAATCCTCGCTCCGCAGCCCATATCACTACACTATTTTGCAACCCCGCGCAACGCTCGGCAACCACCGCAAAGGGCATTGCCAAGGGACCTGGGAGTATCATTGCGAAGAGTCCCGCTCCCACTATGACATAGGCAAAAAGCATCACCACAGGCGTGATAACCACACCCGCAAGTGGCAGATTACCAAACGTATGCGACACTACAGGCAGCGTCCACAACGTCGCCACAACACCCACCACAACAGTCGAGGTTACGGCCCTTAACACCCACCCTCGAGCGCCAATTGCCCTTATCAGTGGCACACCCCACAGAAGTATTCCCGCCACGGCGAGTGCCGAGAGCTGAAAACTGATATCGTAGAGATAGCTTGGTCTATACACAAGCATCACGAAGAGCGTCACCGCAAGGATATTTACCGAGTTACTCACCGACGACGTAAGGCGCGCTAATTGAAGCATCGAGAGCATTATCGCCGCCCTCACCACCGAGGCCGACATACCACTCATCGCCGCAAACGCCCATATCGCAACTATTACCACGACATTCGCCACTCTATGTCCGCGATGCAGCAACCTCAACGGCATAAGGAGCGCCATAACCACCATCGCCACAATACCCAGATGTAGGCCCGACACCGCTAACAAATGAGCAAGTCCCGTATCGGCATACGCCTCACGCAACGCCTTTGGCATCTTATGTCGCGTACCCGCAACCATAGCCTCCACCGTAGCGTGTGACAGCGAATCGGTAGTATAGCGTTCGAGTTTTGCTACGGCACGCTGGTGCAGTGTCCTATGCACCTCCGTATTCATCGCAACGATATTTACATCGCTGATACTCACACCACCCACATAACCACGACTCCGCAGCAGTGCATCATACTCCTCGTAACGCGACATCTGCTCTCGCAGTTCACCCCACACCGCAACTCTATCTCCCGCACCAATGCTATCCGTGCGCAACCACAACTGCACCTTATCATCCGCTCTCTGCCACGCCTCCTGCTCACGCCAACGTAGGATACGCCCCTCGGCAACGCTATACCCCTCCTTTTGAGAAGGGATACCCACCACGTCAACCTCCATCTCCACAACGGTGTCATACGGCAGCGAGGCATAAGGCGTGCGGTACTCCACAACGACATACCCCAACATCAGCAATGCCACCGCGGCATATCCCCACGACACCGCCCTATGCTTCGAGAACCACCCCACACCTACCAAAAGACATAGCGTGAACTCTGCAACCAACGGCGGCAACACAAAATATCGCGCAAGGAGGATACCTCCCACCAAAAGTAGTAGCGCAACTAACATAGGCGCCGACAGTAGCCGACGCCCTAACTCCTTAATACTTAAGCCCCTATGCCAATGGACGGATTCGGACATCTGTTACACCTTCGAGCATTCTCTTCAACGCCTCGACATCCGTAGGCTCATCCACCTGACCATAGTGGTAAGGGTAGTAAATCTTTGGCTGTATGGTCTTTACCGCCGCCACGGCCTGCTCTGGAGTCATCGTATATGGTTGGTTCACGCAGATAAACGCAATGTCGACACCCTGCAATGCTGCCTGCTCTACCGTAGGCTCCGTATCTCCCGAAACGTAGATACGCACGTCACCTCCGAGAGTCACCACATAGCCACAATCCTCACGCTCCTTTGGATGGAACTGCAACTGATGCTCCGAGGTGTTATATGCCGCCACAGCCTCAACACGTATATCCTCGAAAGGCTCTGCCACCGCACCTGGCAACATCGTGTAGCAGTCGCCCTGGAAACCCTCTGCCGAGGTCTTATCCAGCAGGATGCGTGTATCCTCCTTCTGCACAGCCTCTATAGCCGCCATATCGAAATGGTCATAGTGTGAGTGCGTTACAAGAATCATATCTGCCTTTGGCAGTTTCTCATACTCGGCATTCTCCTTCACAGGGTCCACGTATATCACACGTCCCTCATACTCTATGGCGATAGAGGCGTGAGCGAAGAATGTCAACTTTAGGCTGCGGCCATTAATCTGCACCTCATCCGAGGGATATGCGGGCGCCGTAGAGCGCTTAAAAAGTTTTGAAAATAGTGACATAGGCAAACTATTATTTAGTTATTACGTTATTCATAAATTCCACAATTGTTGGCACAAGATCCTCTGTTAGTAGTAGTTTCGAGTCTGTATATACGCTCAGCAACTGCTCCACACGGTCACTCGACGCAGCATCCTTCAGCACGTGACACATACTCTCCATCGTCACGTGACGGCCATTTTTTGCCGCAGCAACGAGCGCCTCACCATTGTCGACCGTAACCTGAATATCTCGTCCTCCGGTGATAATCAACGCTGGCTCCTCACACTCGGCCAACATCCTACAAGGCTCACGCAACATACTGCTTCGTAGGAATGGCTGCACCGTAGGGTGGAACAGCGATAGTAGCTCCGCGGGCACACTCTCCTCGGCAACCTCCCCTCCACTTTTTAGCGTACGGATGATACGTTCCGCCTGAATGAAGAGCCCCATATGCATTGGCACTAACTGCTGCGAGAGCTGCCATATAAGCACCTCATCCATCGGATAACCTGGCGCCGCGAGAAGCACCAAACCCGCCACCTCGCCACGTTGTGCAACCTCGATGGCGATGCTACCACCCTCGCTATGGCCCGCAAGAAATATCTTCTTATAACCCCTCTCACGCAACCACTCTACGCACCTCTCGGCATCATCCACATAATCATCATACAACAGGTTAGGCACCGCCTCCGCAGGGATATAACTCTCTCCCACACCACGTTTATCGTAGCGCAACACCGCAAATCCCGCCTCCACAAGGCCATCCGAGAGCATCTTGTAGGCATATGTATTGAGGTTTAAGCCCGAGTTACCATTTCTGTTCGTAGGTCCCGAACCCGCGATAATCAACACCGCCACATCGCTCTCACCCTCGGGCGTTGCCAACGTTGCAGCTATATCACCCCACGCACACTCTATCTTCACCTGCTCCTGCGCAGCAAAAGATACCACAACCGCAAAAAGCAATGCGCTAATTACTAATAAGATACGTTTCATAATCCGAATTTATTTAATCTCCTTGTTAACCTCCGCAAAGGCATCATCCACCACGCCACGCAGATGCCTCCTATCGAGGTGGGTATATACCTCCGTTGTCGAGATGCTCTCGTGTCCCAGAAGCTCCTGCACCTGACGGATATTCGCACCACCCTCAAGCAGATGCGTAGCATAGGAGTGGCGCAACGTATGAGGTCCTATCTGCTTACGTATTCCCGCACGCTCGGCCGCCTGACGTATTATCGTAAAGACCATAACGCGTGTCAGTGGCGTACCACGATTGTTGAGGAACAGTGTCGCCTCGGAACTCTTCGCGGGGCGACGTAACTCCATATATAGCTGAATCTTATCACGTGCCGAGGAGCCTATCGGTACTAACCTCTGCTTATCACCTTTACCCACAATACGGATATACCCCTCGCCGAAGAATAGGTCGTTTATACGTAGCGTCACAAGCTCCGTAACACGCAATCCCGTAGAGTACAACACCTCCACTATCGCGCTATCTCGACACCCCTTCACGGTTGTAATATCGAATGTTCGAAGCAGTGCATCCACCTCCTCGACACTCAACACATCGGGCAACATACGTTCCGCCTTCGGGGCATCGACATTCTCGGTTGGCAGCTGCTCGATACGCTCCGAGAGGAGCAGGTAGTTATAGAGGCTCTTTATGCCACTTAGCCTACGTGCCTGCGACGCACTGCTACGCTTCTCGGCATAGAGCCACTCCATAAATCGCCCTATCATCACCGAGTTAACCTCCTCTGGCACAACGCCATACTGACGCAGTATGAAGTGCATAAACTCATTGTAGTCATCCATATATGCCTCCACCGTATTTGCCGCCAGACGCTTCTCGGTCTTAATATATCTGAAGTAGTCGGTTCTTAATTTCTCCCACTTTTTGGTTACATCCGCCATATTTTGCTTATCTTTGTGGTAAAGATACGAAAATTATTTTACATAATATCTACATTATCGCAAAAAACGCTACTCTTATGAAGCAATATACCGAGATTTGCATACGTTGCGCAAGCGAGGAGATGGCCGATATCGTCACCGCCTTTCTTTCGGACTACCCCTTCGAGAGCTTCGACACCGAGATTCTCGACGAGGGGCTACTTTTGAAGGCCTATATCCTCTCTACATCGTGGTGCGACTGCCGCGACGAGGCTCTCGCTATAGTTACGGAGTATGGCTCGGTTGAGGGCGAGCAGGAGATTGAGGATGAGAATTGGAATGCTGCGTGGGAGGAGGAGGGTTTTCAGCCCGTAGATGTAGATGGCAAGCTCCTTATCCGCGCGCCACACCATACCCCACCTGCCGAGGGCGTTATCGACATCATTGTAGCGCCACAGATGTCCTTCGGCTCGGGACACCACCAGACTACACGTATGATGTGCCGCCTTATCGCGGAGCTTCGCTGTCGTGGCCGTATCCTTGATGTAGGCTGTGGCACAGGTGTACTCTCTATCGCGGCGTTGAAGTGTGGTGCTACGACGGCCGATGCCATAGATATCGACCCTTGGTCTACCGAGAGCGCGAAGTACGCCGCGGAGCTTAACGACCTCGCCCCAAAGATGAATATCATCCTCGGCACCGTTGAGGCAATAGAGGGACAGAGATACGATATGGTCGTTGCAAACATCAACAAAAATATCATCCTTGGCGACATAGAGCGCTACTACAACGCCTTGGAGAAGGGTGGCACGCTGCTTTTGAGTGGCTTCCTACATCAGGATATTGAGGATATTATGCACGGCGCCACCTCATACGGTCTTACCCACCACACAACCCTCGAGGAGGATGAGTGGGTGGCAATGGCATTTACCAAGTAAATCAAGACGTTATGATAATTCTTCCATCAGCATATTTTGGCTCTACGGAGTATTGGTCTGCTATCCGTCAGGGTGGCGACGATGTTGTTATCGACCTTGGCGAGAACTACGTGAAACGCTCGGAGCGTAACCGCACAGAGATTATGACCTCGGGAGGTGTTATGCAGCTCTCGGTGCAGCTCTCCCACGCCAACCGTCCCCGCCAGCCTATGCGCTCGATGAAGATTGACTACTCGAAGCGCTGGCAGCATCAGCACTTTGTGGCTATGGAGTCGGCATATCGCTCTTCGCCCTACTACGACTACTATGCCGACCGCTTTGCGAAGCTCTACGACAGAGAGTGGCGCTACTTGGTAGACCTCAACCACGCCACGTTGGAGGCCGTATGCTCTATCCTAAAGTGTCCCGTACCACGCATCAGCGAAAGTTACGTTATTGCCACTGAGTCGGACATCGACCTACGTGACAAAAAAAGAGACTCGGCATTTGTTGCCGAGCCTTATATTCAGGTATTTAGCGACCGACTACCCTTCACCCCCAATCTCTCGATTTTCGATCTTGTGATGTGCGAGGGCCCTGCCGCAAACGAGATACTCCTTAAGTCGAAATTTTAGTTAGTAGCTCTCGCCACAACGAAGCACCACTCTATCGCTACGCTTTCGCAACGAATCGTAGGCGATAACCTCTGCTGTGCCGTTAATTATCACCGAATCGGCAGAGTAGTGTCCCTCAGCTATGCGGCGCACTGCGACCTCATCGCCATTCACCACTACAACAGGTGTTCCCGTCGAGCTATACACGTCGATAAACTGCAACGTATCACGACGCTCCGCCCAGCGACGATAAGGAATATGTAGCGTCACATCCTCCTTATTCCACTTCGCACGATATAGGTAGTAGGAGTCCTTGGCTGTCTTATGGTCATAAGCCACCATACCCGACTGGTTGAGGTTATATGTTCTGCGTGCCGAGGCGTAGTCGAACATATTATCTATCCACACACCCCAGAAGTTACCCTCGGCCTCGATATTTGCGGCATAACGCTCGTGCATATATGTCTGGCGACGCTCTGGGAGGTGACGTGTACCACGCGTAGCACGCTCCACACGCTCGGTGTTGTGATTCATCACACCCTCCTCGCCATAGCACACCGCATAGCGCATATCTGCCCAGCGAGAATCCTTCAACTGGCGGCACCACACCCTAACATCATCCACGTGGCCCTTATATAGTCCCACATCCTGACGCAACACAATAAGGTCGGTAACGAGGTTTATCGCACCATCGCTATTGCTGCACGCCACCGTTAGGCGCGAAGGATCAAGCTCGTGCGCCACATCGTTCAACTCCTCGACATACGCCACAACATCCTCACCCTTCTGCCATACGAGGCTGAACAAACCCCACATAACAATCGAAGGGTGGTTAAAATTCTGATATATAATATCTTTCAACTGCTCCACGCCGCTATTCTTAAGCTCTGGAGAAGGGTAATAACATATATCTGCGAAGGCTACCGACGAGCGGGTAAATGGCATATCTACCCACGCCAACACACCCCTCTTATCGCACCAATCATACAACTCCGCGCGGTGTGGGCCATTTAGCGAACGAAGCGCATTAGCACCCATATCACACATAAGAGCAAAGTCCTGCTCGAGGTGCGACACATCAATCGCCATTCCCGCTCCCGCACGGTCGTGAGCATAGTTTACACCCCTCACCTCACACTCCTGGCCATTGATACATAGGCGGTTATCTGCCGAAGCAACCACCGACCTAAAGCCCGTATTCACAACCACCTTATCCTCCACGCTACCATCGTTAAGCGTCACCTCCACGCGATACATCTCTGGCTTTTCGGGCGACCACAATACGGGACGTAGAATCTCGAACGGAATATCTACGGCACGTCCCTCGTCGAGCTTCGTAGCACGCACCACACGGTGGTCCACCTCATAGCCATCCGCACCCACGATACGCATCGTGAGCGTTGCGTGGTCGACATCCACGGCCGAGATATAGCTACGCACCACACCCTCAACCTTCTGGCGGTTAACACTCTTCTGAATGACGTAGACACCATCTGTCGAGTGGTGTAGTGGCGAGATGATATTCCTCTGCGTTACCATCAACTCCACGCCGCGATATATACCTCCCGACATATCCAAATCTGTCGATAGTGGCAACATATCATTACGGCGGTTATTCGACACCACAACACGTAGGTAGTTCCTCGAGCCGAATCGCACCTTATCGGTAATCTCCAACGTAAATGCCGTATAGCCACCCTTGTGCGAGCCTATGTAGCTTCCATTTACAAATACATCCGCCACATTCATCACACCTCCGAAGCGCAAGAAGAGTCGCCTTCCCATCCACTCACGAGGCACCTCCAAAACTCTCACGTAGTTCATACCCAGAGCGCTCTGGCCATAGCTCCCGAGTTCACTCTGCCAGCTATGAGGCAAGCTAACATACTCCGCCTCGCCACCATCGGGAGCCTCAACGGGATATACCTGCCAATCATTGTTCAGCGGAATTGTCACACGCGAAGGCGAAGATGCCGATAGCGTCACAGCCGAAAGAAGCATTGCCATAAGGGCAATGATATATGTTTTAATCTTCATAGAAAAGCGATGTGTTTATCAAATTTGTCGTGACAAATATACGAATAAAGAAAAAAATTTCTTATCTTCGTGCGAAATAATAGTAGAAAAGAGGCCATTTCGGACTCTTTTATATTAGTTACATCCCGCAGTGGGAGCTAATTAACTGGAATTACTAACTTAAAAACAGACCGCTATTATGATTATTGACATTATCCTTATCGCTCTTGCTCTTATCGCCCTTGTCGTTGGTTGGCGTAAAGGTTTCATCGTGCAGCTTTTGCAGGTCGTAGGTCTCTATGTTGCCATCCTCTTGGCTCCCGACTATGCAAACGCCATTGGCGAGAACTTCTCTACGGACCCAGGTTTGGCATACCTCATCGGCTTTGGTATAATCATCCTTGGCGTATGGATTTTCGTATGGATTATCGCGCCACTATTCCGCAAACTTCTACTCTTCGACTTCCTTAAGAAGATTGACTCGTTGCTTGGTATGGCCCTCGCAGTTGTTGCCACAGGCCTTATCACAGCCGTTCTCTGCTCGCTCTTCACAACCGCAAATATCGGTGAGATGCGTGCCGAGAAGGTCCTTGAGCTTGGCTCACAGGGACTCACCCCAGAGATGGTCGAGGAGTATGCCGATATGCTCGAAAATAGAGATGCCCGCGTTCGAGAGTATTTCGAGCCAAAGTACGTTGACTACGAGGTTCTCGACGAGTCGATACTCTTCAACGAGTTAGCAAAATTTGGCGAGGCAGTATTCCCCGAGTTAGAGGAGATCGAAGAGGAGGTATTGGAGTGGGCGTTAACCGTTAAATCAGACTATGAATCAGCCTTTTAACGATACTGAAACAAGATTAGAGGGAGTTGTCGTAAGTTCGACAGGCAGTTGGTATGAGGTCACCACATCACGTGGTGTCCTCAACTGTCGTATACGTGGTAAGCTACGCCTCAAGGGCATCCGCTCCACCAACCCTGTTGTTGTCGGCGACCGCGTGATGGTCGAGCCCGACGAGCAGAGCAACGCCATTGTGGAGATTCTCCCACGCCGCAACTATGTCATTCGTCGCGCCTCGAATCTCTCCAAGGAGTCGCATATCATCGCTGCAAATATCGACCGCGCACTCCTTATCGTTACGCTTCACGCCCCTACCACACCCCGCGAATTCGTAGACCGTTTCCTTGTCACTTGCGAGGCTTATAAGGTTCCCGTGACTATTGTCTTGGGCAAGGCCGACACGCTCGTTGATGAGTTGGCTATGGAGGCTGAGGAGTTCGAGGCGATATATGGCGATGCAGGCTATGAGGTGCTACGCTTAAGTTCCAATACGGGCGAGGGCGTTGAGCAGATACGCGCCATACTTCACAACCACACTACCCTTGTTGCGGGCAACTCTGGCGTCGGCAAGTCGACACTCGTACGCGCCATAGACCCTACGCTCGACATCCGCACTGGCGAGATTTCCGAGAGCCACCATAAGGGTAAGCACACCACAACATTCTCGACAATGTACCCCATCGAGGGTGGATATATCATCGACACGCCAGGCATCAAGGGCTTCGGACTTATCGACATTGATGGCCGCGAGCTATGCCGCTACTTCCCAGAGATGATGCGCCTGGCACCCGACTGCCGATTCTATAACTGCACCCATACCCACGAGCCTGGATGTGCTGTATCAGAGGCAGTTAAGGAGGGTATCGTAGCGTGGTCGAGATACGAAAGTTACCTAAAAATCTTAGACGAAGATGACAAATATCGCAAGTAGACTGCGCACCGAGGAGCACTCCGAGGAGTGGATGAGGGAGCGTCTTGAGTATATGACAGAGTTCCTCACCGAGGAGCGCAAGGAGGTCTTGCGCCGCACCCTCGCACAGCGCACCCACTATATGCGCATTATGACCGAGAATATGTTCCACCCGCAGAACGCCAGCGCCATTATGCGCCACTGCGAGGCATTCGGCATCCAGCAGATACACACCGTCGAGGACCGCTGCAAATTCGACCCTTCGGTGAACATCGTGCGTGGCACGCAGAAGTGGGTTGACGTGGAGCATCACGACACCACTGCCGAGGCCCTCAAGGCTCTCAAGAGCGAGGGTTATCGCATCATCGCCACCACACCCCACCGTTGTAGCTCAACACCCGAAACTTTCGATGTTACGAAGGGTAAGTTTGCCCTTGTCTTTGGCACGGAACACGCTGGCATCTCGGAGGAGGTTATCGAGGCTGCGGACGAGTTCTTGATGATTCCTATGTGCGGTATGGTTGAGAGCCTAAATGTCTCTGCCTCAGCCGCTATATTGATATATATGCTCTCGCAGCGCATCCGCGAGCAGGTGGATGGCTGGCAACTATCGGAGCAGGAGCAGCTACGCCTTCTCACACGTTGGACGATGTCCTCGGTACGTGACTACGAGGGTATCCTCCGCAAAGCCGAGCAGAGCGGAAAACTATTAATCAAGGAGTAGAAACTATGATACTACGCAAGCAATTTTTGCAGCACGTGGGACAGACATCCCCATCGCCAATGCTTATCGAGGTGGCACGCGCCGAGGGCTCGTTTTTCTACACCCCCGAGGGCAAGCGCTATTTCGACCTTGTGGCAGGCGTCTCGGTTAGCAACGTAGGTCACGCCAACCCCGACGTGGTACGTGCCGTACAGGAGCAAGCAGCTCAGTATATGCACGTTATGGTCTATGGCGAGATGGTCGAGCGCCCACAAGTTGAGTATGCTCGTCGCATCACCGAGCTTCTCCCCGAAGGCATCGACTGCCTCTATTTCGTGAACTCTGGAGCCGAGGCTGTCGAGGTGGCACTGAAGCTCGCAAAGCGCTATACTGGCCGTACGGAGCTTATCTCTATGCGTCGCGCCTACCACGGCTCTACGCACGGCGCAATGTCGATGATGGGAGCGCCCGAAGGCGAGGAGTGGAAGGCGGAGTTTAGACCTCTTCTCCCCGATGTTAAGTCCATCAATTTCAACTCGTTCGAGGATTTACAGAAGATTACCACACGCACCGCAGGAGTTCTTTGCGAGGTTGTTCAGGGCGAGGCTGGCGTGCGACTTCCAAACCCCGAATGGTTGACGGCTTTGCGCGAGCGTTGCACGGAGGTTGGCGCATTGCTTATCTTCGATGAGATTCAGACGGGTATGGGACGTACGGGCGAGATGTTTGCCTCAACGAAGTATGGCATCACCCCCGATGTAGTCTGCTTGGCAAAGGCTTTTGGTGGCGGAATGCCTCTTGGTGGCGTAGCGTCAAATAAGCAAATTCTCGACTCTTTTACGCATAACCCTTGCTTGGGACATATCACCACTTTTGGAGGGCATCCCGTATGTTGCGCAGCAGGTCTTGCAGCCCTTAACTACCTAACCAACAACAATATCGTTGAGCAGGTGGAGTCGAAGGGCGCATTGTTTGAGGAGCGTCTTAAGAGCCATCCTCGCGTCTTGGAAATTCGTCGTTCAGGACTTTTACTCGCCCTCGAACTTGGCAAGGCGGAGTACCTCTATCGTCTTATGGAGATTTTCAAGGAGGTGGGCATTATGAGCGACTGGTTCCTCTACTGCGACACTGCCTTCCGCATATCACCGCCACTAACCATTTCGGAGGCGGAGATTGAGGAGTGCTGCACCCTTATCCGCGAGGCTCTCGACAGACTATAACAACAGCATAACATAACCCATTTTAAGAGGTCGTATCGTCGAAATATAGTTGCGATACGGCCTCTTCTTTTTTGTTATACAAAAAAATTGACTATCTTTGTGCGATTATGCGCACGCATACGTCACGTGCGCACGACCTTTGACACAAAGACAATGTTAGAAAAGTTAGCAAAACAGACCGCAATATATGGCATCAGCACGATAGTTGTCCGCTTCTTGAACTATCTGCTGACACCCTACTACACCCGTATCTTCGAGCAGGGTGAGTATGGTATTGTCACCGACATTTATGCCCTTATCCCCTTCGCCCTTGTGGTGCTTTCGATGGGTATGGAGTCGAGCTTCTTCCGCTTCACCACACGTGCCGAGGAGGCTGGAGGTGATGTTGAGGCGAGTAAGCGCAATGTCTTTGCCTCAACCTGGGGTATGACATCCCTAAATGCAGTACTCTTCTTCGTTCTCGTATGGCTCTTCAACGCGCCAATCTCCGAGGCGATGGGTGCGGCGTATGTAGTACACCCCGAGTATGTACTTATCGTTGCAGCAATCGTTATGGTCGACGTGTGGTCGATAATCCCCTTCGCAAAGCTCCGAGAGCAGGGCCGCGCTATGCGTTTCGTAATCCTTAAGTCGTTAAGCGTCTTGCTCAACGTCACCCTCGCCATAGGCTTCGGCGTCGCGGGACTCTATGCCACACACTTTGGCGTCGGCTGGGTGTTGGTTGCAAACCTTATCGCTAGTGTCGTGACTCTCGTAGCGCTGCTCCCCACCACCGAGCGCATCGTGCCACGTATCGACTGGAGGCTTATGCGACAAATACTCCTCTACTCCGCACCACTACTTTTGGGCGGCATCGCAGGTACGGCAACGGAGTTTATCGACAGGCAGATGATTAAGTTCCTCACCCCTGGTGGCGAGGCTCACGCTATGGCGGAGTTGGGTATCTACGGCGCAATTGTTAAGATTGCCGTTGTTATGACGCTCTTCACGCAGATGTATCGTCTTGCTGCCGAGCCATTCTTCCTTGCGGGCTTCAAGAAGGAGGAGTTCAAGGAGGCTAATGCCGCGTCGATGAAGTACTACGTTATGGCGTCGATGATTATCTTCCTCGGCATCGTGCTATTCAAGGATGTTTTTGCACTTATCGTAGGCCGCCGCTTCCGCGAGGGTATCGACATATTGCCTATCGTTTTGGCATCGAACGTCTTGGCGGGCATATGGTTCAACCTCTCGTTCTGGTACAAGAGGGAGGAGAAGACCAAGTATGCCGCCTATATTACGGTTTTAGGCCTTGTGGTCACCATAGCATTGAGCTTTGTCCTTGTTCCAAAGATGGGCTACCGCGGCGCTGCGTGGGTACGCCTTATCGCCGAGGCTGCGATGGTTGTGTGGAGCTACATCCTCTGCAAGCGCCACTACCCTATCCCTTACAATTTGAAGCGCATCGCCGAGTACTTTGCCGTGGCGGGTGTGGTGTACCTCATATCGAGAAATCTTCCACAATGGGATGCACCACTAAATATGGCTATCAACATCATCCTCTTTATGGCTGCTATAAGCTATGCCGTATGGCGCGAGAAGATAGACATCAAGGCTCTTGTGCAGAGCATTTTGGGTAAATTTTTAGGAAAGAGAGTATAATGAAATTTGCAGATATCATAGGTCACGATGGTCTTAAGGCGCGTCTTAAGGCGCAGATAGATGCTGGACGTGTCAGCCACGCGCAGCTCTTTACGGGCGATGCGGGTTATGGTTCGTTGCCCCTTGCTTTGGCATACGTGCAGTACCTCTTCTGCCCTAACCGCCACAATGGTGACTCGTGTGGTGAGTGCCCTTCGTGCCGACAGATAGAGGCTCTTGCCCACCCCGACCTACATATGGTCTTCCCCGTGAATAAGCGCGAGAAGAAGGCTAATGAGGCTGTTATCAGCGATATGTTTATCGAGAAGTGGCGAGATATATGGCAGCGTAACGGAGGAATCTTCTCGGCCGATGAGTGGTACGCCGACCTCGACCTCGGTAAGACTATGAAGGGCCTTATCTCGGCCAAGGAGTCAGAGGAGATAATCCGCAAACTTCAATTCAAGAGCTACTCTTCGGAGTATAAGGCGATGATAATCTGGCTTCCCGAGGCGATGAATCAGGAGGCTGCGAATAAGATTCTCAAGATTCTTGAGGAGCCTTGGGATAAGACACTCTTTATCCTTGTGTCGGAGCATCCCGAGTTGCTTCTGCAGACCATCACCTCACGTACACAGGAGGTGTCGGTAGGCCGTATCGACGTTGCTACGTTGGAGCGCGTTGCCCTACGCGAGGGTAAGCCACAGGAGGAGGCGCACAACATCGCACGCTTGGCGGGAGGCTCGGTGTTGGAGCTTCGAGAGCTTCTACGTGGCGAGACCGATGAGTCACGCGCACAGTCGTTCGAGCTATTCACACGCCTTATGCGCCTAAGTTATAACGACAAGCACCTCGAGCTATTTGAGTGGGCCGATGACATCGCGACTCTCACACGCGAGGGACAGCGTCAGTTCTTCCTCCACGCCGTACGCCTACTCCGCGAGAGCTATATGCTTCACGCAGGCCTCGGCACTATAAGCTACCTTTGGGGAGAGGAGCGTGCCTTCTGCACGAAGTTCGCACCATTTATTGGCAACCAGAACATCGAGATTTTGGTCGAGGAGATAGAGCGCGCTATGCTTCAAATTCAGCAGAATGGCTCGCCACGTATAATATTCACACACTTCGCACTCGCAGTGTCGAAGCAGATTAACCGCCTACAATAATGAGCCAGACGAGTGTCATACTGCTGTTAGGGTCTAACGATGTCGATGCCGCGCAGATTGTCGAGCGTGCCATCGCCATCCTCCACAACTCCGTAGGCGAGGTTGTAAGATGCTCGGCGGAGTATCGCTCGGTGGCCTATGGTTTCACCTCGGAGCGCGAGTTTGTGAATCGCGCGGTGGAGGTTACAACAACTGCCGATGCCTATGAGGTGCTACGTCGCATAAACCTCATTGAGGCACTCCTGGGGCGTGACCGCGAGCAGGAGAATGTAGTAAAAAGCGCTATGGGCGAGGCTTATGCCTCACGTCCCATCGACATTGATATAATTTTTTATGGCGAGGAGACGTTCTCGGATGAGAGGCTTACTATTCCCTACCACTTTTTGGACGAGAGGGAGTATGCCCTACGCCCTGTGGTGGAGATAGCCCCCGAGCGCCGACACCCAGCCCTTGAGCATACGCCACGCGAGATGCTCAACGCACTTACGAAACTTTAGTGAGATATGAGATATATAACAACAATATTTGCCGTATGCGTTGCTGCCCTATGCCTCGTTGGCTGCTTCAAAGAGGAGAAGCAGGGTACGCAGATGCTTATCCAGCTATGGTCGCAGAATGTTGCCAAGGACCCTATACTCCCTACCACCTCCGATGTGGAGGGCTATGCCTTTGAGGTTAAGAAGGGCTCGAAGTGGGAGGTATCATCGTGGGAGGATGCTCTCAACCACCGCATCACAAACTCCGACAATAATGCGGAGCAGATGACCGAACCTACGCTCTATGCCAACTATGACTCTGCGGCAGAGTATCAGGTAAGCTACGATTTGTGGGACGGAGAGTGCTTCTTCTTGGTGATTGTGGATAAGACAAACAAGATTTACGCCACACGCCTTTACGACACGCCGATAAATCTACCTGTGGTATACACACAGCTACACCTCTACGCGTATAAGAAGTCGGGCTCGGCAAATGGCTGGATATTCACAAACCCATTCCCTGATGAGGAGCGCGAGCCATTGGCACCTACCGACAACGAGGAGCTATAATAAGAGTTAATGCAAAGGAAGATGAGTAAGACAAGAGATATTTCCAGAAGAGTTACGAAGTTTATTTCCGTAGCGATAGTTCTGCTTTTTGGTGCTGCGCTACTTACGAAGTGTGCCTCGACAATGGCACCTACGGGAGGTCCGAAGGATACTATTCCTCCGGTTATTGTCTTTATGGACCCCGATAACTTCTCCACCAACATCGACACGCTGCGCCACCCAAAGATATACGTGGAGTTCAACGAGTATGTCCAGATTAAGGATTTGCAGAAGGAGCTTTACACCTCGCCAGCGATGAAGAAGAAGCCTACGGTGGTACGCCGTGGTCGTGGCATCGTGGTTACGATGAAGGATACGCTGCGTCCTAACACCACCTATGCCATTAACTTCGGAGCCTCTATTGCCGATAACAACGAGGGTAACCCTCTCCACGCTATGCGCTATGTCTTCTCGACAGGCGACACCGTCGATTCGATGTATATGTCGGGCTATACGGCCGACTCCTATAAGGCGGACTCGGTAAGTAAGTCGTTCATCTACTTCTTCATTGCCGACTCGGTGGAGCAGCCAAAGGAGTGGGACTCTACGATGTTTAAGTATAAGCCACAGGTTATCGCACGTGCCGAGAAGAATGGTATCTTCATCGCGCAGAACCTTAAGCCTGTGAACTACCGCATCTACGCCTTCGAGGATACGAACAACAATATGGAGTATGAGCCTTCGGTAGACCAGATTGGCTTCCTCGATAGCGTATATAACCCCGCTACGATGCCAGGCTTTACCATCTGGTACGACTCATTACGCCACTACCCTTCGGCCGAGCCACAGCTCTACTTCCGTATGTTTATGGATCGTCGCTTTGCACGCCATACGCTTACGGGCCACGAGCGCCTCAACCGTCATAAGGCGATGCTCTACTTCGGAGCTCCAAATCCCGAGGTGCTATCCATAAAGTTCGACTCTATCCCCGAGGATAAGGTTATCTACGATCCGCAGAACGTAAACCGCGATACCGTAGCCTTGTGGTTTGACCTCGCACCCGAGGAGCTTCCCGACACCATCAAGGGTGAGATTAGATACATCAAGCACGACTCTATCAACGAGCTTGTTGAGTCTACCGAGAAGCTACGCCTTGCGTGGGTGAAGGTTGAGACGAAGGAGGAGCGTGAGGAGCGCGAGAAGTTGGAGAAGGAACGCGAGAAGGCTATCAAAAATGGCGAGGAGTGGGTAGAGCCAGAGAAGGAGAACCCATTTAAAGTTACGATGCCAACCTCTGGCGAGTTCCATAAACATAAGGCTATCGAGATGGAGTTCGATTATCCACTTACGAAGTTCGACTCTACGCTGGTTACGCTTAAGATGACCTCGGAGGAGATTACCGAGGCGCAGGACGTACCATTCCACTTTGTGCAGGATACGCTCAACCGCCGAAAGTATAAGTTGCTCATCGACTGGACTCCAAAGGCGAAGTATGAGTTTACCATCCCTGCGGGCGTATTCGAAAACTTGGCAAGAGAGAGCAACGACACACTGAAGTATAACTATACGGCTGCCAACCCCGAGAAGTTTGCTATCCTAAATATCGACATCCGAAGCAAGCGCTCCGACGTGCAGTATATCCTTCAGGTTACAAATGCCCGAGGCCAGATGCTACGCGAGATTCGTAACATCAAGGCGGGTAAGTACGTTGTGGACTACATCTCGCCTGGCGAGGTTATGCTCCGCGTTGTGGAGGATATGAACGGCAACGGCAAGTGGGATACGGGCGATATGGTGCTGATGCGTCAGCCCGAGCGCACCGAGATTTTCAAGAACGAGGATGGTACGGAGATTATCACCACGAAGGAGAATTGGGAGTTCGACATCGAGGTGGATATGGACCAGCTCTTTGCTCCGATGACTATGGAGGCGTTGGTTAAGATGCTTGATGACCGCGAGGATGAGCGCCTTAAGAAGCTCGCCATAGATGAGGCCAAGAAGCGTCAGGAGGCAGCCAAGAGCAGAAACAACAACCAGAACTCTGGTATGGGCCTCGGAGGTATGGGCGGCGGCCTCGGCGGTGGTCTTGGTGGCCTCGGCGGCGGTGGCGGTGCTGGAGGTCTTCGCAGCAACACAAATACCGGCTCTATGGCTGGAGGAATGGGTAATTTAAGACGCTAACGCAGTGCGTTATAAAAGTTTCGAAATGAGGAAAATTAAGAACATACGACTACTCTTTGCGATGGTACTGACCATCGTCATAACACTCTGTAGCCAGCAGGCCTCGGCGCAGCATACCCTCACCCTTGTGGGAGGTACGGGAGCCTCTTATGCCCGCTTCTACCCCGCGCAGGAGACATCTTGGACGTGGAACTGCGAGAACTATGGCATTGCGTGGCGCTATTATAGCGATAAGCCCCGCTTCGTAGGTGCTGTGGGTATCGACCTCGAGTACCGAGAGCGTGCCTATAATATGGGTTGGCGATACACCTCTTCGTGGGTGCCTATTGGCGATACGGGTGACTTTAAGGAGATTCGACGCTATGAGTTCTACCACCGTAAGATTAGCACGGTGATGCTTCCTCTGGTGTGGCAGCCACATTTCTATCTCGCTAAAAACCGCTTGCGACTCTTCGTTGAGGCGGCCGTAGTATTTAGCTACAACTTCTCGTCGAGCTACTCCTATCAGAACAACGAACGCCCAGGAGGCGTCTACAACTGGAAGATTCCGCGCGACAACCGCTTCGGCTATGGACTCTCGGGTGGTGCCGGTTTCGCACTTCTCTTTGGTCAGGTGGAGATAGGCTTCAAGGCGAAGTACGACTTCGGTTACTCGGATATCCTGAAGAACCGTAATAAATACTACTCGAATACTACGGATGGCTACGAGAACCCATTCTACTACACTCCAATGCGTTCGCCTATCGACAACCTCAGCTTCTCGCTGACACTCGGCTGGCGCTTCAATAAGCGAGGCTTCGACGAGTGGTTTGTGGTAAGGCCAAAAAAAGAGAAGGGACTTCGAACCTTCAACTTCTCGGCACAGTCAGGTGCTAACGGCGCAGCGCAGGGTGGTCAGGGAGCTCCAGGAGGTCGCACAAATATGAACCAAACACGTAGATAATAATAACTAAAAAACTTATAAATTATGGATTCAACAAGACAGCAGAAGATTGCTCGACAGATTCAGCGCGACATCGCCGAGATTTTGCAGAAGGAGATGGCCGACACCATCCGTGGCTCACTCGTTACGGTAACTACCGTGCGCGTATCACCCGATTTGGCCTACGCAAAGCTCTACATCAGTATCTTCCCATTTGACCGTAGCGCGGCGTTGCTCGAGGCTATCAAGGAGAAGAGCTGGTATGTCCGCAAGCTCCTCGGCGCACGTATCCGCAACCAGCTCAAGATTGTTCCAGAGTTGGAGTGGTTCATCGACGACTCGTTGGAGTATATCGAGAATATCGATAACCTCCTAAAATAGAGACAGTTATAACAACAAATAACGGCTATTATGTTGTGGGGTAAGTTTGCGCGAAGGTATATGTTTTCACCGAAGTCACACTCGGTGATAAACATCATTGCGTGGGTGAGCCTCATAGCCGTTGCGGTGCCTACTGCCGCGATGGTAATCCTCGTTGCGGTATTCGATGGATTGTCCGAGACCGTTGCAAAACTCGAGAGTGCCATCGACGCAGATATAGAGGTTGTGGCACGCCGTGGCCAGACACTCCGCTGCGAGGAGGTGGATACCGCGCAAATTGCTAACATCGAGGGTGTGGAGGCTATTGCACCCTATATCGAGCAGAGCGTAATGGCCTCGTCGGCAGGTCGTCGCGTGACGCTGGAGCTTCGTGGTGTCGACCGCAGCTACTTCGAGGTTATGGACGTGGCACCACTTGTTGAGGCGGGAAGGTTGGAGTCTATATTCTCGGGCGACATCCTCCTCGGCACCTCGCTATGTTCCGACCTCGGAGCTTATGGCATCGGCACCGAGATAGAGCTATATGCTCTCAACCGCAAGCAGATATCTACGCTGCTGCCGATGAGTGGCATATCGCGTATGACAACCCACCTCGGAGGAGCTGTAAATGGTAATAACGATATCAGCACTACGCTTGCCATTGCCGAGTTAGGACGTGTGCAGAGGCTTCTAAACTATAACGACCGCGTCTCGGCAATAGCTATCAGAACTGCCGAGGGCTGTGACGCACGTAGGGTTGCCACAGAGATAGAGAGTGTCGTGGGCGAGGAGTATAAGGCCGTAACACGTGCCGAGAAGAACGCCTCGATAAACGCGATACTCCGTATGGAGAAGTATGCCATAGTGCTTATCGGAGCGTTGATAATCCTCGTTGCTACCTTCTCCATCGTAGGTGCTGTCATAATGCTTATCACCGAGAAGCAGCGCGACATCCATACGCTACGTGCGTTAGGTGCCAAGCGAAGCCTCGTGAACAACATCTTCGTGGGTGAGGGAGTGCTTCTCACCGCGGCGGGATGTCTCCTCGGCACAATCATAGGCTGCACCATAGCGCTTCTGCAACAGCACTTTAAGTGGGTTAAGATTCCTGGCGACAGCTTCCTAAATGGCTACCCCGTAAGCCTCAACCTATGGGATGTGGCGCTTATCGTTGTGATTGTCATTGTCATAGGCACGATAGTCTCGTGGGCAACGGTACGTACACGCCTTAAAGAGTAAAATAGAGTACTAAATATGATAAGAAACTTCTCAAAACGCATCGCATCGAGTGTTGCTACCATCGTGCTGCTGGTAGGTGCTATCGCCTGCTCAGGCCCGAGGGTTATTCCCGATGATGTCCTCAAGGATATCATCCACGATGCCTATCTGGCCAACGCATATCTCGAGGAGGCAAACATCAACGACGATTCGCTCTACATTTATGAACCTATCTTCGAGCGCTATGGATATACTATCGAGGATTTACACCATACGATTATGGGCTTCTCGGAGCGTAAGAGTGCGATGCTCTCGGACCTTATGTATGAGGTAAACCAGCGTCTTAGCGAGGAGTCGAAGGTGGAGCAGCGTAAGATTGTGGTGCTTGACACCATCGACAACATCGCCAAGCGCGAATATACACGTACGGTCTACTCCGACTCGCTGATTCGCGTTAAGAATCTTCGTGACTCGTCGAAGTTACGCATCACCATCTCCGACCTTATACCTGCGGAGTACACCGTGTCGTTCACATACCTTATCGACACGCTCGATGAGAATCGTAACTCACGCGTCGAGGCATACCTCATAAACCATAAGAGTGATGAGATGATGCGCCACACGATGATGCTCAGCCGCTATCGTGAGAGTAAGTACACGCGAAAGTTCACGACCGACACCACACACCGCGAGCTATTTATCAATATGTTCTACCACCCTCATAACGAGGAGTCGAAAACCCCCGACATCACTATTAAGGAGTTCAAAGTTGTGCGAGTGTTGCCTACCGAGCAGAGCGTAGATAGCCTCTATCGCCATCAGCTCAACATAAGCCTCTTCAACCACGAACTTATGACCTCGTTTACGCGCGATACGGTGGACATTGCAGAGGTCGAGAGAGATACTATGGCAACAGATTCGCTACGCTATGAGAAGGATAGCCTCACACTACGCACTAATTAACGGGGCGCTACAACGCGACATCGTTATAGAGTTGGATGATAATGGCGTGATTCGCAATGTCATCCACACCAACGCGCTGGACTCTATGGCGAGTGTTGAGTTCTACCCTGGCATCCTCATTCCAGGTATGGTAAATGCCCATTGCCACCTCGAGTTATCCTATCTTCGAGGAGAGATTGCCGAGGGTAGTGGCTTTGCGGGCTTCGCACGTGCCATAGGTCAGGTGCGTAATAACTTCACCGCCGAGGAGCGTATCCACGCCGCTTCGGTTGCCGATGCAAGGATGTGGGCAGAGGGTGTGGAGGCTGTAGCAGATATTGCTAACGACGAACTTATAATGGAGGTTAAGGAGCGTTCAAAGATAGCGTATCACACTATGTTTGAGCACTTTGGACTAACAAATACCTCAACCGCCGAGACACAAGCCTTAGCCCTGCGCTACAACGACTCCTCGGCTACGCCACACTCCACATACTCGCTTCAGGATGCACCTTTTAAGGAGCTATGTAAGGGCGAGGAACTACTCTCGATTCACTTGCTGGAGAGCGATGATGAGTCGGAACTATATAGAGGTGGTGGCTCACTCTGGGCGTGGTACGAGCGTATGGGGTGGAGGTGTGACTTCCTCGACTACGGCTCGCCAGCACGACGTGTGGCTGAGAGTACGCCACGCGATAGAGCGATGCTTCTTGTTCACGCCACACGCGCCACAAAGGAGGATGTCGAACTAATTGAGAGCCATACACATAGTGCCACGTGGGTGCTATGCCCAGAGTCGAATCGCTACATCTCGCGTCTTACGCCTCCTGTTGCGATGCTTCGAGATATGGGAGCAAGAATTGCCGTAGGCACCGATTCGCTGGCTTCGGCACGCTCGCTCTCGATGATTGATAACCTCCGCCAACTTGGCGACATTGCCCCAACACCCCTCAACGAACTCCTTACGTGGGCGACACTCAACGGCGCCATAGCTCTTGGCATCGACGCGGAGAAGGGAAGCTTTGAGGTGGGTAAGCGCCCAGGTATGGTGGTTATCGAGGGTGCGGACCTACAAAACCTCCGTCTAACTCCCAACACGACATCACGTCGATTGATATAGAACGAACAAAACTTAAAAATATGAAGAATAGAAAAACCATTGTCGGCACTCTCTTTATTGCCGTAGTTCTCGTAGTGGTATGCGTTATGTCGCACCTCGGCGAAAACAAGAATATGTTTAAGGCCAGCGTCAACTATCGCATCATTGATGGTGTGATTTACCTCGATGAGCCAGAGCGCAGCCCTTCGCAGCAGAGTATGCTCGAGTTTCGTGCCGAGCCTCTGGAGACCGTACGTGTAGGCTTCGTAGGTCTTGGTATGCGTGGTCCCGATGCTGTTGACCGCTTCTCACGCATCGAGGGCGTGGCTATCAACGGCCTCTGCGACAAGTACGCTGAGCGTGCGGAGCGCTGTCAGGTCTACCTTAAGAATGCTGGTATGCCCGAGGCAAAGGTATATAGCGGCGATGAGGGTTATAAGGCGTTGTGCGAGAGCGAGGATATCGACCTTGTCTACATCGCAACACCGTGGCAGTTGCACGTCGAGGTGGCGGTATATGCTATGAACCACGGCAAGCACGTGGCAATTGAGGTGCCAAGTGCCAACACCGTTGCCGAGTGCTGGGCGTTGGTAGATGCTGCGGAGCGCAATAAGGTACACTGCACAATCTTGGAGAACTGCTGCTACGACCACTTCGAGCTTACAACATTGAATATGGCACACTCGGGAGTCTTTGGCGAGATTATCCACACCGAGGGCGCATATATCCACAACCTTGAGCCATACTGGCGACACTATGCCGATAACTGGCGCTTGGAGTATAACCAGGCACACAACGGCGACATCTACGCTACGCACGGCATTGGCCCTAACTGTCAGGCGTTGAACATCCACCGCGGTGATAAACTCGACATCCTTGTTTCGATGTCTACGAAGTCCATAAACGGCGCGAAGCTCACACAGGAGATTATGGGCGAGGCGGAGTGCAAGCAGGGTGACCAGATTAACACCCTCATCCGCACACACAACGGTTGCACAATTGATATGCAGCATAACGTTATGACACCACGCCCTTATAGCCGTATGTATCAGCTTGTTGGCACCGAGGGTTTTGCGAATAAGTATCCCGTTGCGGGCTTCACCTTCAAGCTCGACCAGCTCCAGAGCGTTGCGACGGACGAGAATGGAATGCCTGATATCGAGGCCTTGGACCACCACACCTTCGCACCACAGAGCGTCGCTGCGGAGATGATGGCCCTCTACAAGCACCCTGTGCAGAAGCAGCTTATAAATGGCGTGCCTTTGCAGGACTACTCGATGGGTGTTGGTGGCCACGGAGGTATGGACTTCATTATGGATTACCGCCTTGTCTACTGCCTACGCAATGGTCTGCCTCTTGATATGGATGTCTACGATGCTGCGGAGTGGAGCGCAATGGGCGAGCTTACACGTATTTCGATTGAGAATGGTAGCAAGCCTGTGAAGATTCCAGATTTCACACGTGGCGATTGGGATAAGATTGATGGTCTAACATTCTATTTTGCAGAGTAATATGACAACTCTACGCTCCATTGCCGAGCGCTTTGCGTTGGAGGGCGAGGTGATGGATATAAAGCCTCTTGGCGAGGGTTTTATCAACGACACCTACATCGTAACCACCGTTGGCGATGCGGCAAACTACATCCTTCAGCGTAAGAACCACGCCATCTTCCCCAATGTGGAGAGGATGATGGATAACATCGCGCGTGTCACAGCACACCTCAAGGCGAAGGTCACTGAAGCGGGCGGCAACCCCGAGCGCGAGGTGCTTACCATAGTGCCAACAAAGGAGGGTGCGCTCTGCTACCACGATGGGGAGAACTTCTGGGCGGTGTGTAAGTTTATCGAGGGTGCTGTTACGCACGATGTTGCCAACACCCCACATCTTGCATATATGGGCGGTAAGGGCATAGGCAAATTTCAAGCACTGCTATCCGACTTTAGCGAGCCACTTTATGAGGTTATCAAGGGTTTCCACAACATCCGCTGGCGCTTCGAGCAGTGGGATAAGGCACTAAAGGAGGATAAGGCAGGACGTAAGGCTTCGCTCTCAAAGGAGATTGAGTGGATAGAGTCGCGCCGCGAGAAGATGCTCAGTTTCTGGGCGATGGTCGAGAGTGGCGAGCTGCCAATGCGTGTTACGCATAACGACACGAAACTCAGCAACATACTCTTCGACAAGGAGGATAACGTACTCTGTGTCATCGACTTGGATACTGTTATGAGCAGCACCGCGCTCAACGATTTTGGCGATGCCATCCGTTCCTATACAAATACAGGAGCCGAGGATGACCAGAACCTCGACAACGTCGCGATGGATATTGAGATATTTAGAGCCTACGCCGCGGGTTACCTCTCGGAGCGCAAGTCTACGATGACCGCGACGGAGAGAGAGTGGCTTGCCTTTTCGGCGCTCTACATCACCTTCGAGCAGGTGCTTCGCTTCCTGATGGACTACATCGATGGCGACACCTACTACAAGACGCGCTATGCGGAGCATAACCTGGTGCGTACCCACGCGCAGTATAAGCTCCTTGAGAGTATGGAGGCGCAATATCCCGAGATGCAACGCGTAATTGCGGCGCTTATCGAGGAGTAACAACAACTATAAAAGAAACATCTAATAAGAGTGGTTATGGCAACGGAAGTAAAGGATAGGCTTTGGACACGCGACTATGTCTTTGTCTGCATCTCGGCATTTATGATGTCGTTCTCGTTCTTTATTCTTGTGCCGACACTACCGTTGTACCTCAAGGATACCTTTGGCATTAGTCAGGCATTGGTGGGCGTTGTGCTGTCGTGCTACGTGGTTGCGGTATTGAGTGTCAGACCTTTAGCAGGCTTTGTTGCCGATACCCTACCGCGCAAAAGCGTATATATAGCCGCCTATGCCGTATTCGTATCCTCGTTTTTAGGTTACTTCTTCATTACGCAGACTCTTGCCCTCTTCATCCTGTTGCGTATCTTCCACGGCTTCTCGTTTGGTATGCTCACTACGGCGGGCAACACTCTTGTTATTGATGTTATGCCATCGTCACGCCGTGGCGAAGGCCTCGGTTACTACGGCGTTACGAATAATCTGGCTATGGCCTTTGGCCCTATGGCGGGACTCTTCGTAATCTCGTCGGGCAACTATACCCTACTATTCCTCACCTCGTTGGTTACAGGAACCATAGGTCTTATCCTTGCGACGTTGGTCCGCGCACCACGTAAGATATTGGAGAAGAGCGACTTCAAACTCTCGGCCGACCGATTCTTCCTCAAGGAGGGTATTCGTGCCTGCTTCGCCTTCTTCCTCCTTGCAATGCCCTATGGTATGACAACCAGCTATATGGCTCTCTACGCCCGAGAGGTGGGTATCACGCACAACGCAGGACTCTTCTTCACGGTTATGGCGGCAGGACTTATCTCCTCACGTCTACACTCTGGCAAGCGTGTAGATAGGGGCTTCGTGACCGAAACCATACGTACGGGTATCTGTATCGCCTTTCTGGGTGCTTGTGGCGAGGCACTCCTCTCTACGGTTGCCTCGTGGAGCATCGCCGCGGCGTATGTTACCTACTTCCTTACGGCGTTCCTCTTTGGTTATGGCTACGGCACGATGTTCCCAGCATACAACACACTCTTTATCAACCTTGCGCCGAACTCACGTCGCGCAACGGCAAATGCCACATACCTAACGGGTTGGGATGTGGGTATCGGAGGAGGTATGCTTGTTGGAGGTGCTATCTCTGAGGCGGGATATGTACACTGCTACATATTGGGTGCTGCGTTCGTTGTCGTGGCACTGCTCTTCTTCGTGCGCTTCGTGACGCCACATTTCCACGCACACAAACTACGTTAACGCTGCGGTATTAATCCAAAGATTTCACCCTTCCGAGATAGTCGAAAAGGTGGATGTCGAGGGCTTGGTATGCTGTGATGTCACCCGTTGTGGTGTCAAACTTTATACGCTCATATATAGGCTCTACGATATAGTCACCGCGACGGTTTATCACACCCATAAGTCCCGACTTTAGCGTCACGACACTTCGCTCCTCGCAGAAGTCTGTTGCCGAGCGGTAAACATCCTCGATAACCATCTCGCCCTTCTCATCACAAAATCCCGTACCTCGCTCCGTAATCACCCTACGGCGACGCTCACAAAGTGGCAGAACCTTACCTGGATAGTCCAACTCGTTGCGTGACGCAAGAAGCCCAAGAGTAGGGACAAACGACTCGGGTAACGAACACTCCATAATCTGCTCCTCGAGCCTCTTTAGAGCCTTCAAATCCCTGCGCTTACCCTTTATGGCGTAGTACGAACGTATGGGATGCCAGCGGTAGTTGTTATCAACGATGATGTTGTCGAGCGTAAGATTCATATGACATACACCACTACGAAGCAGTCGCTGCTTAAGTTCGTTAAGTCCCTCAAGCAGATGCTCTTGCGAGAAGGTGTAGAGCGCCTCACGTAGCAGCGTACCTGCGGGTAGACTCTCCACAATAAGGCTACAACTCGAGGCAAAGATACCATCAAGAAGCATCTCCTCGGGGAGTACCTTGAAGCTACCAAGCTCGCCCGACGTAGTCTCGAAAGCCGACATCGCGCGACGGGCATAGTGGATAGCATCGAGCGTAATAGGTGCATAAATCATATAGCTACATCCAAATGCCGTAGCTACACACTCCACGAAATGCTCCGTACAAGCAACCGTAGAGTCATCGAAGCTCATATGGCCTATCGTACGCAGATGGAAATGGGGGTTTCTTATGCAGTTGCGAAACGCCAGATAGGTGCAGACATCCATACTCTAACTAATATTTTACGGGCACAAAGGGTTCATAGAGCATCGTTCCGACGTTTATAATCGAGAGCAACGATATGGGCGAGGTGTTAAACGCCGCAGCACGATATGGAGGTCGCGTATTGGGGCGGAGGGTTCTGAAAACATAACTCTCCAAGTGTTCGGGAAGGAAGCTCGAAAGGGTGAAGGTGAACTCTCGCTCGCTATCATAGGGGTAGAACAAGCGAGACTCGGGATATATCTCAATCGACAAATCACCCTCATCGGCAGTTGCCAAGTAGATATTGAATAATAGCGACTTGCCCTTAGGCATACCGAGTTCCATAATCTGCTCGGCAATGGCCCTGAGCTCTACATCATCAGCATCGCTCGGAAGACCATCGCTAATATGGAAGATGAGGGGCGGGAAACCTGTCTTATTTCTCGGGTCGTTACACCACTGCTTCACAACACTCCTTGCCATTGTAAAGGCATCATACATAGGTGATGCTCCCGATGCCTCGGGCTCTATCCAAGGGTGTACGAGATAAGGCATAGTTCTTACGTCGCCATCCACAGTTTGGCAATTTAGCGACACGAACTTTGGTTGTGGGCTATCCTCCACCAAGCGGACAACACGCTTAAAGACCGTATCATCGCCTGGCAACATCGAGTAGGCCTCATAGCCCGAGTAACCGATAACGCCTATGTCGTAATAGTCACGAACATTTATGCCACGCGTAGCACGCGCGACAAGGTCATCAATCATATGGTTTACGATGAGTGAAGCGACCTCAATTTTCGACATCTCGGTAATTCCGAAACGGGTGAGGTTGCGCATCGAAAGCGAGCAATCGACAATAAAGAGTATCGCACATCTATCATAATGTGTCACTACTCGACGATACATAACACTTCGATTTTTCGCTATTTTAGGATATCGTAGATTCGTGAGGCGTAGAGAGCATCGTGCAAGCCAAGACCGATGTTATAGGATAGGATACGCTCCGTATCGCTTGTTCTGCCTCTGTCGACACCCTTTAGCACCTCCTCAATCTGGTGGTACTCCTTAAACTCCGCGAAGTAGCGGAAGCCCTTGACGTGGTCGGTATCATCGGCATAGACCTTGTCAAATACCGTATCGCAGTTCTGGAAGCCGCGTGTGTGTACGGGAACTACCAAAACGCCTGGCTTGAAGAGCGTTACATCATCCACCAACAGACCACTGGCATCCGTAATGCACGACACCACAACATCGGCACCTGCGACCAAGTCCTTGACATCGTCAACGATGGTAAACGTAGCATTTGTGTAGTGGCCATACTCCTCGACAATCTTCTCGGCCTGATTCTTATATCTAAACAGACGGATATTCAGATGCTCATCCTTGCAACTCTCCAACAGACAGGTGAGCGTTGCACGTGCCGTACTTCCAAGGCCTATGAAGGCGTACTCCTTGGCTACGGACGAGCGCAGAGTCTTTATCGCCAATGTCGCCACAGCACCCGTACGCATCGCAGTAATCCAGTCGCAATCTACCAACGCCATAAGCTCTCCCGATACTGAATCGAAGAGCATCATATCGCTCTTGAGGGCTGGCACGCGACCTACGATACGCGACACCACCTTAACACCAAAACGGCCATACTCCTTTGGCAGAAGACAAGGCATCGTGGTGAAGAAGTCGTTGCCCGTAGGGTGTACCGACATCTTGGCAGGGAGCTGGCACTCGCTCTTCATAACGAAGGCCTCGCGCACCCACTCCACGCACTTCTCTGGTGAGATATTAAGAGCTACAATCTCCTCGTTGGTAATTCTCTTCATCGTTAGATATATAGTTTTAGCGCCTCGACAAGACGGTGGTTATCCTTACGGTCACGCACCGCAAGACGTATATAGTTGCGACCTCTAAATGCTGCCTTCTGCGAGCAATCCTTAATCAAGATATCGTGGTCCGAGAGAAGGCGTACAGCAAGCTCTCGTGCCGAGAGGCTACCCTCGGTAATCTCGCAGAGGAAGTAGTTGGCCTGCGAAGGGATGACGTGGAGGTATGGAATCTGCTGCAACTCATCATAGAAGAGCTTGCGCTCCTCGCGGAACAGCTCACACGCCTTGAGGTAATCCTTATGATACTTCTCGTAAATCTGCATATAGAACTCTCCGAAGGAGTTGATATTCCATATCGCCACCTCGCGCTTTAGATTCGCTATAAGCTCCTTATTGCCACTTGCCAAGACACCAAGACGGAAGCCTGGCACGCCATACGACTTCGAGATACTCTTAACGACACAGAGGTGTGGGTTCTGCGATAGGACATCATCCTTCAACAACGAGAACTCGCCCTCTACATCCACAAAGTCCACGAACGACTCATCGACAACGAAGCCTATACCTCGCTCCGCGCACCACGATATAAGGCGCATAAGCTCGCCATAAGGGATATAGTTTCCCGAAGGATTATCGGGGTTGATAAGAAGCAGCGTGTCAATCGACTTATCGCTGAAGAAGGCTACGATATCATCGGCCGTGTAGTGCATATCGTCATTCTCGGGGAGGTAGGATATGATATTCTCCTGTGCCGAGCGGTTAGGATACTCCTCGAAGGTTGGGTATATAACACCCATCTTACCCGCCTTACGCTCCACAAACGCCTTGATAAGCTCCGCAGCACCATTGCCCACCACTACGTAATCCTGCGCTATGCCAAAGTATTTCGCAGCAAGAAGGCTATTTACGCGCATTCCCGAAGGGTACTCACGCATAAGTGTATCGAAGCTCGCCTTAATCTCGTCGACCATCTGCTGCGGTGGGAAGTAAGGGTTTACAAGATAGCAGAAATCTAACAAATGAGGGTAACGCCAGTAACCTCCAAAGCGTGACGAAATAGCACGAAAACGCTCCTCATCGCTGGTTGCGAAAATACTTGAAGCGATATCCAAATCCTGAATATCGTCAATCTCATACCACTTCTCGCCACTCAAAGGCAGAGCCTTCAATGGTGAATCATCCAAGAGGGTGATAACCTTTAGCACCTGCTCGTAATACTCGTTATTACCCAGCGCGTGGCAGTATGCCTCAAGGAATGGAACATAGTGTGTCTTGGAGAACTCCTTGCTGAATTTATAGATATTTACGGTCTTATAGTAGCCATCAATCTCCGAATATCGGAAACGCTCCTTACCGAGAAACTCCTTAATCTTATTATCCTTGTCGAGAGTTACTACCGTACCATCCATCCAACTCTCATACTTATCCACAAGAGCGAGATTTGGATACTCATCATCGAGGATTCTGCGAATTACACTACTCTCAAATATAAGGTCCGACTCCAATAGAAGTGTGTCATCGGCCATAAGATACTCTCTTGCAAGGAACAGCGAGTAGATGTTATTGGTCCTGTCGTAGACGCTATTCTCCACGTAGGTAATCTTCATACCCTTATAGCTGTCGCCAATCGCATCCTTAACGTTTTGAGCCTTGTATCCTACAACAAGCACAACTTTATCGATGCCTAATTCGGCAAGAATATCGAGAGTTCTATCGACAAGTCGCACGCCATTCACCTCGAGCATACACTTCGTGTTGTTGTTCGTAAGCTCTCCGAGGCGGCGCCCCATACCTGCTGCCAAAATTATTGCTTGCATATAGTTTGCGAGTAGTTTTTCTAATCTATTTAGAATTTCTTGCCAAATACTATGGCACAGAAGGTGTTACATAATATCTTGATATCGAACCACATAGAGCGATGACGGAGATAGAACAAATCGAACTCCAAGCGTCGCAGCATCTTCTCCATCGTATCGGTATATCCGTTGTAGAGCGTGGCGTAGCTCGTAACCCCAGGGCGTATCTGATAGAGATAGGCATAGCGACTGTCATACTCCATAATCTGGTCGATGAAATACTTACGCTCGGGACGTGGGCCTATGAACGACATATCTCCGCGCAGAACATTCCACAACTGCGGCAACTCGTCGATGTGATGTGCGCGTATGAACCTTCCCACACGCGTGAGTCGCGGATCCCTCTGGCCACCACTATGACTTAACTGAGGCCCAAACCTCTCGGCATCCACCCTCATCGAGCGAAACTTGTAGATGCTAAAAGGCCTTCCACCACGCCCCACACGCTCCTGACGATATATCGCAGGGCCACCATCCTCCAGACGTATCAGGAGGTAGGTAATGAGGTACAACGGCGAAAACAACACCATCGCCACAAACGCAAAGAACATATCGGCAATGCGCTTCGTCGCGCGTGCTACGGGCGACATTCCATCCACAATCTTCCTCTCATCCGAAATTTCATCACTCACAAAGGTCTGCACCCAGCGATGACTCTTCTTCGCGCTCTCACTCCTTATCGCATCAACCCATCCCGCATACTCCTCGTTACTGAAGCTCACCGTGGCATCTATCGTGATGTAACTATCATCCCTGATGCTCTGCACCTCCTCACTTGAGCAGATGTGGTTCAAGGTATTGCTACCCACCATCACACAGGCCATCTCCATCTCTGTTGAGTACCTGTTTACTGTCGAAAACCCTGCGTCAGCGACCATATTATGTAGTCCAAACGCCGATTTTCCATAAGCTATCCACGTGCCGTTATCGGTGTGATAATGACAATGAATCATATTGCCACTATTACTCCTCTCACGTTGGAGAATTACGTTATTGTTCATCACAACAAGATTATACAAAGGTAAGAAAAACTTTTAAGGCTTCAAAACAATAGATTGTTTTTTTCAACTCTCCTTAAGCGAATTTCGTGCCAACGCCCGAGTAATTCTTAACAGATGTATTTCAAAAATAGGTACTCAATTCTCTTCCAACAGTGCATTTTACCTAAAACTTACAGGCGACAAATAGAACAATATATCGACACTTTTACGTATTATCCACCAATCGTAGATACGAAGATTTGCACAATCACCCGCAGATACGCTCCACTCACGTTAGCACATAGATACCACACTAACCCACACTCCCCACCACACCCGCAGATCCAGGGATATAGCGCCCAAACATATACACCACTAACACTTGTACACCCACGCCTGCACGGGCATAAAACACATATAAGCACAAAAAAAAGCCGAACCCTTATTGGATTCGGCTTGAAGAGGCGGCTACCTACTCTCCCACCTAAATAGGCAGTACCATCGGCGTTAGTGAGCTTAACTTCTCTGTTCGGAATGGGAA
>JAFYRB010000012.1 GCA_017559615.1 Alistipes sp.
CCACATAGGGTGTTATTTCCGAGCTTTGCAACATTCAGAAGGTAGTATTTGAAGTCCAATACATCTGCGTTTGTAAGTTGATTGACTGGTTTATTAGCTACTGCCTTTTTGAACTTATCAACTACTAAACAGTATTTATTATATGTAGTGGTATCTATATCGTGACCTATTTTGCACTGCTCCAAGCGTAGAAAATCTGAGAATAAGTCATAGAGCATATACTGCTTAACAGTAAATCCATTCTTTATATACTCGATTATCTGCTTTGGTGTGGGGGCTATGCCCCTACATACAGAGTCTGCATAGAAATCGGTAATTTTTGTTCTTACAGAGTTACAATACTGCTGAATAGGATTAGGTTGTTTACTTCTCAGTAATTTTGGGAACTGATTAGGTTCACTTTTGATGTCCAGAAGGGTTGTGGCACGCTGACCATCGACATTTACCCAGACTTGGATTGGGCTTTGTCCCGATTTGTTTTTACGACTTTTTACACACGCAAAACTGACACTTAGCATAACGATTTGGCAATTAACGGTTTACAATGCTTTTGCAAACGATTTTGCCTCATCCGATTTTGTTTGCATATTTGTTTGCAAATGTAGCTCAGTCGGTTAGAGTAATGGATTGTAAATAACAAAAAAATCAGTCAGAACTTGCGTATCTGACTGATTTTCTGCTTTTTAGGGGTGGAAGATGGGATTCGAACCCACGACCTTAGGAACCACAATCCTCTACTCTAACCGACTGAGCTACATCCACCATTTCGATTCGGTTATCAAATCGGGTGCAAATATACGCACTTTTTTCTATTATGCAAAATTTTCACTAACTATTTTTGAAATATTTTCGATAATTTTTCTTAAGTACCACAAAATCAGGCACACTCGCTCTTTACAGGAAACTTCTCCGCGAAAAATGCAAGACAAATATAGAGAACCGACAGCACCACAAGAGTTACAATATCGGTCATAACATTGCCAAGTGAGGCGCCCGCAGTGCCAATATTGACATAAGCATTCACGGCACTACTGCTTGGAAACACCCGACCGAGGAGATGCAACCACTCGGGGAATGCCTCCTTGGGGTACGAAACACCCGCAAGAAGGAGTATCGGGATGGAACTCCAGAGTAGCAACATAAGTGGCGCCTCGCGCTTCGAGAAGAGGTGCGAGAGCGAAATGCCAAGAGCGACTGAAGCGGTGATATAGAGCGTAAATACAACTACCACATCAACCGTTCGACCTTCATAAGGAAAGCCAAATATCGGCCATAATATACCTAAAATTATAATTAAGTTAACACCATATATTATCAAGTATGTCAATATTTTAGCAAATACATCAATTATAATACTTGCATTAGGTACGGGCATCTTTTTACGCCTTACGCCAAGCATCGCCAAACCAATGAGAAGAGTCTGCTGAATAACCACAACTACAATCGACGGCATAACAAATGAGCCGTAACCCATAGCGGAATTATGCAGCACGTGCTCCTCATACTCAACAGGCTGAATAATAGCCGCAGCCTCTACATCATCCACACCCCTCGCCACCATACGCATAGCCTCAATCGTTGCGCCATCCGTGAGAGCATCTTTTGTTGCCTGCTCAAGAACTTGACGATATAGAAGCAGATGGCTACCATCGAGTATTGTTGCAATATTCGCCTGCTTCCCCGAAAGCAAATCATCTTCAAAACCATTGGGAATCACCACGATACCAAATACTTTCCGCTCATAGAAAAGTCTCCGTGCCTCATCTACACTCGCCATTTCATAACACACCGCGGTATTTGGCCCTGACGATAAACCATTTATCAGCTCTCTACTCGAAGGTGTTTTATCGCTATCCACTACCGCAACTGCAACATTTTCAACCACCTCTTTCCCGTACGCAAGGGAGTATATCGTAGTATATATTAGCATCGCAAAAACAATGATTAGAAGCACCCCTCCGTCGGAGAAAATCATCCCAAATTCATTGCGTATTGAGGATAGCAAACCCACTCTATTTGTTGATGTTACATCGTTCATATCAACCTCTTTCCCAATATTGTTTATCGGCTACCACCCTATTCAATCTTCGCCATATTACAAATGGCAAAACAAAGAAAACAGCCATTGTACACAACTTCGAAACATCGTAATCGATTGGCACTCCGAGCATCATTTGATCTATAAAAATATCGCTAAAATACCCAAGCGGGAAGAGTTTCGATATGGGTTGTATCCACTCGAACATTGCAGTTACGGGAAATGTAAGTCCCGAAAATGTAAATGCCATAACGGCATAGCCTCCACCCAGCGAGAGCGCTAACCGAAGATTTGAAGTTAGTGTCACAATAAATATCGCAACAGACTGATATGCAAGAATAAACATCACACTACCTAATGTTAATATTAGGTAATTTCCCGCACACTGCATACCCATTACCACAATCAATACAAAGAGTATAACCTGCACCATAATGCTCATAATAATCGTAACCGGCAGCAACTTTCCTATTACCGCCGCAAGCAGAGAGCCATTCGCAGTTTGCAACCACTCCGAGGCGGATGCGTATCTCAATTCTCGCCCCAAGGCGTATGTTGTAGCAACAATCGTAAGGATAACTACACCCATAAACATAAACAACGGAGCGAGGTAATAACCATAGTTAAGGTATGGGTTTGCCACAATGTTACTGTGGATGTTAATAGGCATTATCTCAACCATCGCTTCACTATAACCAACGCCCATAGATTGCAGTTTATTAAGTGATATTCCCGCAGAAAATGTCATTATCACTTGCTGGATATTTTCGCTTATAACACCCTCTGCAGATATGTTCGTACCCAGAGTGTAACACTCCACCTTCGCCACCACCCCGCCATAAATATCCGCCTCGAAACTATCAGGAATATAAATAATGGCAACCGCATCTCCATCAAGCATCAATCTCTCCGCCTCGGCTATGGATTCCACCTCAAAAGCCACCTCTACACCTCTTGTAGCATCCATCATCTCGAGGAGCTGCCTCGACATTGGCGAGTGGCTCTTATCTACAACTACAATTGGTAAATCGGTTATCTCACCGCTATAAAACATCACCGTAAAGAAGAGTATCATCACGCTGGGGATGATGAACATAACGGCACGATATAGCCTATTATTAACCACCTCACGTAGTTCTCGCTTAAACGATAATAATATACTATCTATTAAATACATATAGTATATTACTTAATGTTATTTACAACTATGCTCATACCAGGTAAAATAGCGACATTCTTATCCTTTGCGCGGGCGTGAACTTCGAATGTACGGATGTCAAATCCTCCGCGAGCACGCGTAGCACTCCACGTAGCGAAGCTCGCTTCGGCAGCCATATAACTCACCTCAAACTCGGCCTTTTCATCAAGGGCAGGTATATAACAATCAAGCGTAGTACCATTGGTAACACCTCGCAAATCACTCTCCTTAATATTGAATACCACCCACATATCGTCCAAATCGAGAATTGTAACTACTGGATACCCCGCAGAAATAAGCTCACCAGGCTCGGAAATAACATTTGAAACACGCCCCGTAATTGGTGCATAGACCTTGGCATCACGCAAGTAGGCCTCCACCTCATTTACAGCACCCTGCGCCTCTCGCACCTTTGCAGCCACAGCCATACGTTGTTCTCTTGTAGCACCCTCCACAGCCATATCATACTCCGCTTTCGCTGCCTTTGTAGCGGCTGCCATAGCCTCGAAGTTTGCCAAAGCCTCATCATATTGCTGACGCGACACAACACCCTTATCATACAGATTCTTAATACGATAGAAGCTCTTTTGCGCCAACTCCTCACCCGCCTTCGCTCTCTGCCACATATTACGCGCCGCCGTAATCTCCTCCTTACGCACGCCACGTTCTACCTCAAGATTAAGTGCTTCGGCCGCAGCCTCCAATGCCGCCACCTGCTGCAGCTTCGCATCGAGTTCCGGAGTGGAAATCGTGTATAGCAACTCGCCCTTCTCCACCCAATCACCCTCACGCACAAAGAGCGAGTCGATGCGTCCCGCCAGTTTCGAAGATGCACGATAGGTTCTACACTCAACAACGCCCTCAATAACCACGCGATTCAAGTTGCGAAGATACCGCCATAGGAAGATACCACACATTATTATCAACAACACCGCAATAATGATATAAATAGTATGTTTTAGATTAATTTTCATTTGATTACAAGTTTTATATAAACTATTTTATATATCCACCTTTAGGCTATTACTCATATATTTTAGGAACGTACCGCTTAACCCCGAAGCCTCTAAAAGGCGAGCCAGAGCGAGGCAATTTTCATATACGGCATTGAGATACTCAACCTTTGCCGCCACTACCTCCACACAGGCATCCATCAGCTCCGAGGCCGCTACAACGCCCTCCACAAAACCCTCATTCGCAGAGTAATAATATGTCTCGGCAAGAGCAATTGCTTGCTTTGCAGCAGTAATATTTGCCAACGTATTTTCAAATGTATAATACTCTTTTTCAACAAGTAACATTATTTCACTTTGAGTATTTTCGACATACTCTTCTACACTCCGCAATTCGCTCTTTGCAGCCTTATACCTATACTCCTTGCCAAGACCATCAAATAACGGAATACGAATACCAACACCTATGCTCCATCGCGGGATAGAACTATTTAGTTGATAGTTGTAAATATTTCCAGCACCCATTGCCACAACCTCGGGAAGTAGCGCAGCACGAGCCAAGCGAACACCCTCCTCGGAGAGTTGCTTACCGAGTCGTGCCTCACATAGAATTGGGTTAAGCGAAGATGCCATATCAGAGTAGTAATCAACACTATAAATATTGTTACATAGAAAAATTCTATCTATCGGATTTATGCCCTCATCCACCCCAACTGCACTATTTAGCGCAAGCTCGGCGACGTGCAGTTTATTATTAGCATCCATCAAGTCGCGTTCCGCTTCAGCGAGTTTGTACTGCATAAACACAACGGCACTATGTGCTGCAACACCCTCCTTTTCCATCTCCATAACATCAGAAAGATGTTTGAATATAGCATCTCGCGCCTCTGTCCTCACCTCGCAAAGATGCTGCGCCACGACAACCCCGAAGTAGCGCTCAACAAGCTCCGTAAGTAATCTACTCTCCACAGCATCAAGGCTATAAGTTGCGGCATCTAAAGTGATACGTGCAGCGCGATTGGCAATATTTATACGTCCACCCATATAGATTGGCACCGTAAGCGATGCTCCGACAACACCCACAAAGCGTTTCTGGAGCGTATACCGCCAATCGAGCGAGCGCAGTGGTTCGAGACCCGAATTAAGAAGCGAAGCTACATCCGAGGAGAGTAGCCCACTCTTCACGCCCTCGCTAATCAGCTGATTTACCGCCTGCGTCACAACACCCTTCGCGCCACCAAAATCTATATCCACATCCTTCTGCATAAGTGCTACCGAGCCAACGATATCAATCTTTGGCCACCGCAAACCCTTTGCAGCACGCAACTCATTATAAGCAGCATCAACACTATATTGCTCACTTTTAATAAGTTTACTATTCTCGAGCATCGTCAAAAGCGCCTTCTCGAAGCTCATATCCTGCTGTGCTACAACGGGACTTATGCCAAGCAAAATAAATATTAGTACACACCATCTCATCGCTTTACTTTTTCTGTTTAAGCCCATCAAATATCGCGCACAAAGATACCTCTACGCAGAAAAAATTATTTCCTCGCTTTTGGCATATAACTTGTTCGGAGTCGATGTGAATTCATTTTTTAACTAAAAAACGTTGTTTATGAAACGAATTAGACTTATCATTGCATCGATTCTTGGGTTGGCCATTGGCTCATCAACCCTATTTGCACAGAGTATATACTACGAGGTGGAGGAGTATACGCCGACGGTATATATGACAATTAAGGATAAGAAGGCCTGTGAAACTCACCACCAGAAGGTTGTCGACGACTTCACCGAGACACATCGTCACGGCTTCCAGCAGGCTGCAAATCCACAGTTTATCTTCTCCACGCAGGATAATAAGTTTGCGTTGGGTATTGGTGGCTTCGTGAATCTCCGCACAAGCTACGATTTCGACGGCGCGATGGGCAACATCGACTTTATCCCCTACGATATTCCAATGTCGAAGGGTTACGCAAATCGCCAGCGTGTGATGATGGACGCCTCGACATCTCGCCTATTCCTCAAGGCTATTGTTAAAAATGAGATGCTTGGCCGCGTGGTCATCTACACCGATATGGATTTCCGTGGTGGCGAGCAGTTCTCCTATCTTCCACGTCTCCGCTCGGCGTATGTTAGCTTCAAGGGTTTGACCATCGGTCGTGACGTAACAACCTTCTGCGACCTTAACGCAGCACCTATGACCGTTGACTTCCAGGGCCCTAATGCCTATAACTTCGCCTTCAACGAGATGATACGCTATGAGTACAACTTCTTCCACAACCACTTCACAGTTGGTGTAGCAGCCGAGATGCCATCGGTTAATGGCACTTATGGCGAACACTACTCGCCTATCTACCAGCGCGTACCAGATGGTATTGCTTACTTGCAGTATGCGTGGGGCGAGAATCGCTCAAGCCACATCCGTGTATCGGGCGTAATACGCGATATGTACCTTCATAACAACCACACTGGCGAGAACACCACACAGCTCGGTTGGGGCGTTCAGTTAAGTGGTCATATCGACATTGGTCGCTGGGTTGATCTCTATATGAATGGTGTATATGGCAAGGGCATAACCCCTTATATTCAGGACCTTTCAGGCTCGCCTTACGACTTTGCTTACAATCCACAGAACCCTCTACGTATGCAGACAATGCCTATGTGGGGCTGGCAGGCAGCGGCGCAGTTCAACATCATCCCTGGTCGCGTGTGGATGGCGGGCGGTTACTCACAGGTAGGTCTTGAGAAGAACAATGGTTATATCTCGGCAAATGAGTACCACCGCGGACAGTATGTCTTTGCAAATGCCTTCTGCAAGGCTACGAAGAATCTAACCTTTGCAGTTGAGTACCTCTACGGCTCACGCAAGGATATGGATGACTCGAAGAACCACGCCAACAGATTGAGCATTATGGCGCAGTACAACTTCTAATAGGTTGCTATAAAATAGGTATTCGGGCGTATGCGATTATGTATACGCCCGTTTTTTTGTATATTTGTATTCGAGATGTTACAAAATTCGCAGTTGTACGTTCTATAAGTAGAAGAGACAAAAACAGAAAATAACTTGGTAACCGAAACGGAATATATAGCGTTTGTCGAGAGGCACAAAGATGTGGTCTTCAGGCTTGCTCGAAGCATAATCACAGATTGCCATCTGGCGGAGGATATCACACAAGATGTCTTTGCAAGGGTGTGGCAACAGCGTGATACGATACTTCGTAGCGACCACCCTCGAGCCTTTGTTTGTCGCATAGCGCACAATATTGCCATAGATAGGCTTCGACATCGTGAGCGAGAACGGAGCTTCGCCATAGAGCAGACAAGCGGAAGCAGCCACACCCTCACCGATGTAGATACGTCGGATATGGTAGCACTAACAAAGAGATTTATAAGTATGCTTCCCGATAAGCAGCGAATTATCATCCACCTTCGCGATGTCGAGGGTTATGAGTTTGAGGAGATTGCCCGAATCATAGAGTCGGATGAGGCGAGTGTCAGGGTAAATCTCTCAAGAGCAAGAAAGAGAGTCAAGGAACAACTTTTAAATGCTATAAACTATGGATTGGAATAGAGTTCAAGCACTTTATGAGAGTTATCTCGAGGGTGAGACAACCCGCGCCGAGGAGCAAGAGTTGTACGCCCTACTCCTCGAGGCGGACAACCTTCCAAAGGAGTATCAAGCAGTTAAAGCAATGCTTGAAGCAATGGGTGTTATAGCACAGGAAAAGTGTGATATAAAGATTGAATACCCACAACACGGCAACAAGCCAACACGCCGTATATCTCTACGACGTATTGCAGGTGTGGCAGCCGTTGTGGCGCTTATGATTGGCATAGGAGTGACCGCACTTCTTACCGCTCCACAACCTACTATGGAGGAGTCAATGATAGTATGTCATATCAACGGAACGATGGTAAGCGACCAACTCGTAGCCCAGGCGGAGATGGAGCGCATCCTCGGTAGCGTATCGAAGAATATAACATCTGCAAAACAGCGCATAGACGACATTACAAACCGAACACTTAATATCTAAACTACTCGATATGAAACGACTTATAATATTAATAATGATGCTGTTACCAATAAGCGTAATGGCGCAGAGCGTGGAGTTTAAAGAGATTATGACGGAGTACTCCACCAAGGAGGACTGCACAACGATTCATATCTCGAACGCCCTGCTTGAGACAATGAACGTGAGTATCAATGCCAACGATATGCACGTCATATCCGTGGAGAATAAGGAGCTTATTCCGCAGTTTAGGAAGCAGATGGCATCCGTAGTTGCACCATTGACGGTTATGATGAGCGTGAATTCGGGTGGCGAGAGTGTGAGTATCTACCACCGAAGCGAGAACAACTGCATTAAGGAGCTTGTTATAATCACCCAAGAAGAGGATACTTGTGTGGTGGTTTACATCACGGGCGACAACCTTGAAGTTAACCATATTGACTCGCTTACAAATATGTTTTAATGATAACTATTAACTTAAAAAAGATTTATATGAAACGTCTTATTCTTTTGGTAATGATGATATTACCTATGGCAGCAATGGCAAATCAACCCAAATTCGAAGAACTCTGTGAGCAGTATACCAACGTGGAGGGTGTAACGGCTATGAATCTCGATGGCAAGATGATACAAATGATGGCTGGCGAGTTTGCCGAGGCAACAGAGTTTATCGAGAATATAATTGTCATTATCTCCGAGAACAAGAAGCAGAGCAACAAAATCGTCAAGCGCAGCGCAAAAATCATCAAGAAACTCAAACTAAAACCTATATTATCGGCAAATGAGGAGGGCTCGATGGTGGACATATATTGCGTTGGCGAGGGTGACGTGGTAAACGACCTTATCATTACGGTAAAGAAGGGCGACAAAGGTGGCGTGGTAGTCATCTCGGGCGAATTACCTCTCGAAACGACAGGCGACATCATAGAGAAGATGCAGTAATACAACATCACAACAGAGGGTAGTAATCCAAGCGGTTACTACCCTCTCTCTTTCGACATTTTTGCCACGCCTAATAGTTATCTGCCATAGGCTCAAAATACTTTTGTTCGTGTTCGCACGAAGGGCAAATCTTCGGTGCCATACTCGACTTAACGATATATCCACAGTTACGGCACTGCCATACAATTTCACCGTTACGGCGGAAGAAATCGCCATCGGTTAAACGGCTGAGTAACTTTAGGTAACGGCGTTCGTGCTCCTTCTCTACTTGAGCTACGTGGCGAAACGTAAGTGCTACCTTGGAAAACCCCTCGGCAGCGGCAATCTCAGCAAACGAAGAGTAGAGATTCTCCCACTCATCGCGCTCTCCCTCTGCTGCGGCGACAAGGTTGTTCTCGGTATTCGAGATGACGCCCGCAGGATATGTGGCATTGTGGATAGTTGCCACACCACCCTCGAAATATTTAAAGAAGCGCTTGGCGTGTTCCAACTCCTGCTCGGCGGTAGTTTGAAACACTGCGGCAATCTGCTCGTAGCCATCCTTTTTGGCTTGCGATGCGAAGAAGGTGTAGCGGCTACGAGCCTGACTCTCACCAGCAAAGGCCTTCAAGAGGTTCTCCTCTGTGAGAGTTCCCTTAAGAGTATTTTTCATATTCTCGAAAATTTTAAGATTCATCGTTTCGCAGTGCAAATAGAGGGCCAAATATAAAATATTTGCGTGTTAAAATAAATTTTACTATCTTTGTCCGATACGCGAGAAAAATCAAAAACTAACTATATATGGCAGACGAGAAAATTATTTTTTCGATGGTTGGTGTGAGCAAGGTGCTTAACAACAACAAGAAGATTTTGAACAACATCTACCTGTCGTTCTTCTATGGCGCGAAGATTGGTATCATCGGTCTTAACGGTTCGGGTAAGTCTACCCTTATGAAGATTATCGCAGGTATCGACAAGAGCTATCAGGGCGAGGTGGTATTCTCACCAGGTTACAGCGTTGGCTACCTCGAGCAGGAACCACAGCTCGACCCTACAAAGACCGTAAAGGAGATTGTAGAGGAGGGTGCAGCATCCACAGTAGCTCTTTTGAAGGAGTACGAGGATATTAATATGAAGCTCTGCGAGCCTATGGACGATGATGAGATGGCACGTCTTATCGAGCGTCAGGGTGAGCTTTATGAGAAGATCGACCACGTAAATGGTTGGGAGCTTGACAGCGTTTTGGAGCGTGCTATGGATGCGTTGCGTTGTCCAGACCCAGACCAGAACGTAAGCGTCTTGTCGGGTGGTGAGCGTCGTCGTGTAGCATTGTGCCGTTTGCTTCTTCAGCAGCCTGACGTATTGCTCCTCGATGAGCCTACCAACCACCTCGATGCCGAGAGTATCGACTGGTTGGAGCAGCACCTTCAGCAGTATAAGGGTACAGTTATCGCCGTTACCCACGACCGTTACTTCCTCGACAACGTAGCGGGTTGGATCTTGGAGCTTGACCGCGGTGAGGGTATTCCTTGGAAGGGTAACTACTCTGGATGGTTGGAGCAGAAGACTCAGCGTATGGCTATGGAGGAGAAGCAGGAGAGCAAGCGTCGCAAAACTCTCGAGCGTGAGTTGGAGTGGGTACGTATGTCACCATCGGGCCGTCACGCCAAGTCTAAGGCACGTCTTTCGGCTTACGACAAGATGATGAATGCCGATACGAAGGAGCGCGAGGAGAAGCTCGAGATTTACATCCCTAATGGTCCACGTTTGGGTGACCTTGTTATCGAGGCACACGGCGTTACCAAGGCCTTCGGCGACCGCGTTCTCTACGAAAACCTCGAGTTCTCATTGCCACCAGCAGGTATCGTAGGTGTTATCGGTGCTAACGGTACTGGTAAGACCACCCTATTCCGTATGATTATGGGCCTTGAGGAGCCTACATCGGGTAGCTTCCGCGTAGGTCCTACCGTTAAGTTGGCCTACGTAGACCAGCAGCATAAGTCTATCGACCCCGAAAAGACCGTATATGAGGTTATCTCGCAGAACTCTGACCTCATCCAGCTTGGCAACCGTCAGGTGCCAGCACGTGCATACGTAGGTCGCTTCAACTTCAATGGTGCTGACCAGGAGAAGAAGTGTGGTGTATTGTCGGGAGGTGAGCGTAACCGCTTGCACTTGGCATTGGCACTCAAGGAGCAGGGTAACGTATTGCTTCTCGATGAGCCTACCAACGATATCGACGTTAACACACTCCGTGCATTGGAGGAGGGTCTTGAGAACTTCGCTGGATGTGCGGTGGTTATCTCGCACGACCGTTGGTTCTTGGACCGTATCGCAACGCACATCCTCTCATTCGAGGGTGACTCTAAGGTTGTATTCTACGAGGGTACATACTCGGAGTATGAGGCTTGGAAGAAGGCACAGGGCGAGGATACTACTCCAAAGCGCGTGAAGTATAAGAAGTTGTTGGCAGAGCAGTAGAATTTCAAGTAAACTATGGCACAGAAACCATCTATACCGAAAGGTACGCGCGACTTCTCACCAGAGGAGATGATGCGTCGCACCTATATTTTCGACACTATTAAGAGCGTATTCCGTCTCTTTGGCTATGCACCATTGGAGACTCCTTCTATGGAGAACCTCTCTACCCTCTTGGGTAAGTATGGCGACGAGGGTGATAAGCTCCTTTTCAAGATTCTTAACTCGGGTGACTATGGCGCAAAGCTCTCGGAGGAGGAGCTTCGTCAGGCTTCGAAGATTTCGGAGAAGGGACTTCGTTACGACCTTACAGTACCTTTTGCACGCTACGTTGTGCAGCACCAGAATGAGATTGTATTCCCCTTCAAGCGCTATCAGATTCAGCCAGTATGGCGTGCTGATCGCCCACAGAAGGGCCGCTACCGCGAGTTCTATCAGTGTGACGTAGATGTCATCGGCTCAAAGTCGCTCCTCTCGGAGGTTGAGTTGGTGGATATCGTAGCACGTGTATTCTCGAAGTTGGGAATCTCCGTAACGCTTAAGATGAACAACCGCAAAATCTTGTTTGGTATCGCCGAGTCGATTGGTCACGCTGACAAGATGATTGACATTACAGTTGCTATCGACAAGCTTGACAAGATTGGCCTGGACAACGTGAAGAACGAGTTGCGTGAGCGTGGCATCGATGATGAGGCTATCGCAAAGCTTCAACCAATCCTTGAGCTTAGTGGTACTAATGCCGAGAAACTCACAAAGTTGGAGAGCGTAATCGGCGCTTCGGAGGCAGGTATGCTCGGTATCGAGGAGATGCGCACTATCTTCGACAACGTTGAGAAGTTGGGCATCAACCTCACTCCAGAGCTTGACCTCTCGTTGGCTCGTGGCTTGAACTACTATACGGGTGCTATCTTCGAGGTTAAGGCTAACGACTTCCAGATTGGCTCTATCTCGGGCGGTGGTCGCTATGATGACCTTACCGGCATCTTCGGAATGCCAGGTATGTCGGGCGTAGGTATCTCGTTTGGCGCAGACCGCATTTACGATGTTATGCTCGGCTTAAACCTCTTCCCAGAGGAGTTGGCTTGCTCAACAAAGGTACTCTTCATCAATCTCGGCAAGGCCGAGGAGGAGGCCTCAATGCGTCTTATCTCGAAGTTGCGCGACAATGACATCGCTGCGGAGATTTACCCCGAGTCTGCAAAGATGAAGAAGCAGATGGAGTATGCTAATCGTCGCGGTATTCCATACGTGGTTATCATCGGCTCGGAGGAGTTGCAGCGCGGTGTGGCTACATTGAAGGATATGCGCACGGGTGAGCAGCGTGAGGTTAGCTTCGAGGAGCTTGCTTCGGCACTTTAAGCGATATTATCACAAAACAAATAGCGGAGAGAATGTTACATTTTGCTCCGCTATTCGTTTATAATAATAGGTAGTAATTCTTCGGCGATATGAGAAATCTTTTCACTCTTGTGGCAATGATGTTTGTTTGCAGCGGGGCTATGGCGCAGCTCACCGAGCAGCAGCAGATTCAGAAGCTCAATTTAGTATACCAGCAGATTCGCAACAACTATGTTGACGATGTGGAGTTAGAGCCTTTGGTTGATGAGGCGATACGCGCTACAATAGCGAAGTTAGATCCCCACTCCAACTATCTTTCAAAAGAGGAGATGGAGTGGCTCAAGGGACACATCAGCGGTGAGCAAGCAGGCATTGGTATCAGCTACATAGTGCATAACGACACACTTGTCGTGCGCTCCACTATGGATAACTCACCAGCACGTTTGGCCGACATCCGTCCCAATGACCGTATTATTGCAGTTGACAACCGCAGCATCGTCGCCATCAGCGCAGATTCTATATCATCACTGCTTAAGGGTGCACCCGATAGTGATGTAAGGCTTCAAATAAAGCGTCGTAACATCAACGAAACCATCAACATAAAGCTAAAACGCGACAACATCAAAACCAGCACCGTCAGTGCATCATATCGCATCGGAGAGGTTGGCTACTTTGCTATTTCATCATTCTCAAAAGTTACATACAACGATTTCTACAAGGCTTACAAAAAGCTTGGTGATATAGGCTCATTGGTTATTGACCTTAGGGATAATGGTGGCGGCTCTGAAACTGGCGCGATAGATTTAGCCTCCTTGTTTCTCAAGAAGGGTGATGTAATTGTATATCACGAGTACAGGAATCGCCAAAACTGCGCAACAAAGAGATCGGAGAATGTTATGTGCGACATCCCTATGGTTATCCTTATCAACGAAAATAGCGCCTCGGCAAGCGAATTGTTTACTGGAGCAATGCAAGATAACGATAGAGCTATTGTCGTAGGACGCACCAGCTTTGGCAAGGGACTCATACAGCGTGTCATAGACCTCAAAGATGGTAGTGGCATAACTCTCACAATAGGCCGTTATAAAACCCCTTCGGGACGCATCATACAGCGACCATACGAAATGGGTAAACGTGGTGAATATAGGGCAGATAGCACACGTTATCTTCATCCCGACTCTATATCGTTTAGTGATAGGCCTGTATTCACAACACTTAAGAACGGGCGCAAGGTATATGGTGGCGGTGGTATAACCCCAGATGTCTACGTCCCTGCAGAGGATCTTCCACTCACGGAGTGCGTAGTAAAGGCATACAACGAGGCTATATTCGAGCATACAATAATAGAACTTTGCGATGTTATAGACACAGAGGCGCTATTGCAGCAATACCCTACCCACGAGGATTTTGCCACAAACTATGACCTTGACAACCGCGCAATGGAGTTATTTTATGCCCTTGCAGGATTAAGCGAGGAAGATATCACACAAGAGGATAAGGAGTATATCGAGGTGACGCTTATGGCAATCCTCGCCGAGCAGCTTTATGGAGAAAATGGCAAGCACTTTATTTATAACCTACGTTACGACAAACTTCTTCGAAAAGCTATTGAGATAGCCTCAGAGTGGTAATTTTCGATAAAAATTTGGTGGTTCATAAAAAAAACATTACCTTCGTTTTAGAATTAGATTTTAACCCCAAATAAAGAAAATTCTATGACATCAGACTTCCTTTCTCGTCACGATGGTGATGATCGTGGCGAACACATCTGCTCGAAGGCGGTGCGTGCAGGAAAGCGCACATACTTCATCGATGTAAAGGCTACTCGTGGCGATGACTACTTTATTACCATCACCGAGTCGCGTAAGAGAGTTAACCCAGATGGCTCTGCGTCGTTCTCACGCAACCAGATATATCTCTATAAAGAGGACTTTGCAAAGTTTGCCGAGGGACTTAACGAGATGGTTGAGTTTGTGAAGGAGCATAAACCAGAATACTTCGAGACCAAGAGCGAGATGTCGATTGACGAGGAGTTCGAGAGATTGTAGTATTACAACATAGATTATTTATAGGAGGTTGCTTTCGCAGGCAGCCTCCTTATATTAATATTATAGGCGATGAAGAGTGTATTATTGGGTTTTAGTGGAGGTATAGATAGCACCGCTGCAGCACAGCGACTTCGTGGCGAGGGATATCGTGTGGTGGCCATCACCATCGACACGATGCTTCGTAGCGAGAGTGTGGAGCGTGCAAGGCTTCGCGCCGAGGAGCTGGGCATAGAGTGGTATCTATATGATGGCCGTGAGCGTTTCGAGCGAGATATTATCGAATACTTCTGCCAGGAGTATCGTCGTGGCCATACCCCAGCACCCTGCACACGTTGCAACACTCTTATCAAGTGGCAGATTCTACTCGAGGAGGCGGAGCGTCTCGGTATTGAGCATATCGCCACAGGACACTACTTCAACATCGAGCAGCACAACGGCTACTACTATGTCATCAAAGGCATCGACCCCGCCAAGGACCAATCTTACTACCTATGGGGACTATCTCAAGAGGTTTTACGCCGAGCGATAACGCCTATGGGCAGACTTATTAAGAGCGAGGTAAAGGAGGGGCTTAAGGATAAGAGCGAGAGTATGGGTATCTGCTTCTTGGAGGGTAGGCCCTATGCCGAGTTTCTTGAGCATCGTGGTGTGGATATGCGCGAAGGTGATATTATTAACGAGTGTGGCAAGGTATGTGGAAGCCATAATGGCATCGCCCGCTACACCATCGGACAGAAGCGCGGCGAGGGATTAAAGGATGGTTTGAGGGTGGTAGATATCGACGCAGCGAATAATCTCATCATCGTCGGTGCAAGCACATCACTATATAA
>JAFYRB010000103.1 GCA_017559615.1 Alistipes sp.
GGAGCAGCGTCCAGAAGTCCCAGTTGCTGTTTGCCGAGCGCATACCCGTGCGAGGATCGCGCTTAATGGCGTGGTTGAGGTCGGGGAACTTCAGCGGGTCACGCAGGAAGAATACGGGTGTATTGTTTCCCACCAAATCCCAGTTGCCCGTGTCGGTATAAAACTTCATCGCAAAGCCACGAATATCGCGCTCTGCATCGGCAGCACCACGCTCACCCGCAACGGTCGAGAAACGAACAAAGCACTCGGTCTTCTTGCCCACCTCCGAGAATATTGAGGCGCGGGTATAGGCCGAAATGTCGTGCGTGACGGTAAATGTGCCATACGCACCCGAGCCCTTGGCGTGCATACGACGTTCGGGAATTACCTCGCGGTCGAAGTGTGCCAACTTCTCCACGAGCCACGGGTCTTGGAGTGTCACAGGCCCACGAACACCTGCGGTCTGGGTGTTTTGGTTGTCGGCAATGGGGCGACCATTCTCGGCTGTTAGATGTTTGTTTTTCTTTGGATTCATATCGAATTATTTTATAAGAATTTACACCACAAACGCCAAAATTGTGCCATAGTATTCCCACTTTAGTGCACGAAAATCGAGGAAATTTACTACCTTTGTAGCGGTAGAAAGCAGTTGATAAAGAGCTTCATAAATTAAAAGAGATGAAGAGAAGTGTACTTAAATTCAGACTTATAGTTACGGTTATAATATTGTGCGTATTGGGATGTGCGCTCGAGAGATATATGGCAAGGCCCTATCTCAATAAGCACGTGGTGGCAAAGTCCTTGAATTATTCAAGGCTCTTCAACGACCTAAATCCTGCGCATCTGAGGGCCGCAAAGGAGTTTGGCCTAAAGGAGCCTCTCCAGAGCCGCGAGGATGCCGAGGCAGTGAAGAATAAGCTTGTAAAAATCAAGAGCAACGACTACTACACCATTGATAGGCTCACCCACTCGATACCCTACCTTACCGAGGGTGCTGCGGAGCTTCTCGAGACTATTGGCCGAAACTTTCGTGACTCACTCCAGAGCAAGGGACTAAACCCTAATAAGATTATCGTAACCTCGGTATTACGCACACAGGAGGATGTGAAGAGGCTTCAGAAGTCGGGAAACGTTAATGCCTCGAGCAACTCGGCACATAACTACGCCACAACGATAGATATCACCTACAGCCGCTTCGATAAGATCGAGACAAGGCTACTACGCCGCTACGAGTCGGTTAACACGGAATTGCTGAAGAGTGTCTTGGGCGAGGTGCTTATGGAGCTACAGAAGGAGGGTAAATGCTACGTTAAATATGAAAAGAAGCAGCACTGCTTCCATATCACGTCGAGGATGTAACAACAGAGCCTGTCTAACCGAAAATGCGTTAGACAGGCTCTATTTTCATTTGCGCCATACATTAGAATATCCAGGTAAATCGCAGCTGCACCTTATGTTCCTTATACATAGATTTTAGCGCGTCGCCAACCTCTTTATCGTAGACCTTATAGCCATCGTTTATGTAGTTTAGCGACATCGCAAAACGCTCTGTTATCTTAAGGCCCACACCGCCACCATATAGAGGGCGTATTGTTAGCGGATGAATAGCAAATGAGCCACCAGCCTCTGCCATAATATATGGCTGCAGGCGACCAGAAGTAGGTATCCAGAACTTTAAATCAGCGTAAATAGGGATAAGAATTGCCAGCATTGAAATATCATCCTTAATTCCCACTAAGAAGTCTATACCCGTACCTATACCTGCTGAGAAGTACTCTCCAAATTTTGCTCCTTGAATTGTCTGAACCGATAGGCCATACATCATCGGTGTTCCCTCAATAGTTTCGTCGCACAACGTAAGCGAGACGTCCGATTTTGCAACGTTACCCGACACAAAAACCTCGCCTTGATACTTCACACTACCCTTCTGCGCACTTGCACTGAACGCACACGCCACAAGGGCAACGGTAATAAATATTAATCTCCTCATAGTCGTAATATAAAATTGATATTTACTCAACCTTATGCTTTAGGATTGTGCGATAGTTCCAACCCTCGCGGCTAATCTGATCAAGCACAATATAGTAGTTGCTATATCCCGTTACATTCCACGAATTATTATAGTCGCCGCTAAGTGTAAGCTTACCCTCCTCGGCATTGTAACTCCAGCTAAACTCAAGTGTTTCGGGCTCAACATCAGGCTCTGGATAGTGAACATAGCGAGAACCTGTGCCATCTACGGCAAAGGTATAGTAGGAGTATGCTCCACCATCTAAATAGTCGTATCCTTTAACACGAAGAGGAGTTGTGATTCTCTTCCACTCATCATCGTAGATAAGCAATGAGTCTGTCTCCCACTTGCCCGCAAGGCTCGCAAGAAGAGTCTCGGCATCGAAATCTTTGCAACTCTCGAGTAGCTCGTTGATAGCCTCATTCTCGTAATACCACGATCCCTCATTGGTGATGGTTACCTCCCAGAAATAGGTTGAAAAACCCTTATCGAAGCTGAATGCGTGATAGGTTATACAGAGCAAAGCCTGCCCCTCGTATCCACCTGTTTCGATATTAAATTTTAGGGAGCCCTCTCCTGGTGTTATGGATGCTGTCTCCTTGTGTAAAACAGTTGAGCTATTCTTGACCCTTATTTCAAAATTAACATCGGTCGCAAATTGACACTGATAATTATACGTTACCTCATCTCCATTGAAGATTTTGCGAGTAAGATCTTCATAGGAGAGTTTAATGATATTGGCTTCACGTTCTCTGTTTTTGTCGCATCCTACAAATTGAATCGCGCAGGTTAATGCCAGAAGGCAGTAAATAATGTTTTTCATAGGTTATAAAGTTGTTAGTTCGTTTTAACTGAAAGCAAAGTTACTCAAAGAAAAGTTTTGCACAAAATAAACAAACAATAAATTTACACTTATAACTCACTGATTATTTGATATATAGCAAAAATCTTATTATATGTAAGCGATGTCGAAATTCGAAAAGTTTACTCACCCTCCTTTTTGAGCAACTTTTGCAAGAAATTCGAGAGGTTGGTATCGCTCTCCAATAGTCCGAGCTTCTGGCGCACATCACTACTATCCTTATAATGGCGACTTTGGTTCATATAGGCCTTGATATCCTTGCCCTTTAGGCCAATGGCATACAAGCAGCAGAAGTCAATCTCAAACTCCTCAAGTCCCTTATCGTGCAAGTAGGCAACGAAGTGGGGATAGTTCTCTTCGAGCGTAAGACGTGTCGACTTTATAAAATCATTTCGGTTGGCAATAAGATGCTCCAACTCCTCATAGGCCTTTTTGTTGGCAGATGTTGTGCCAGTAATCTGCGATATGATAACCTTGTTCAGCACGTCGAGTCTCGCCTTGATTACAGCCTTTGCCTCCTCCCTAACGCTCGAGTCCTCGACCATCTTTGTCAACGCATCGCGCTCTGCCACAACCTCGTTATACATCTGCTCGTAGAAAACCTTTTCTCTCTCTAACAAAATATTTTTACTTCGGCTAATTTTCAGGCGCTTGCGGATGACGTAGACAATAATTAGCAGTGACAATAGAGCTACTACACAAGCAAGTACGATAATAGTAAGTCTATTCTTTGCCACTATCTCCTTGGCATTAGCCATCTCCAAGGCGTGTTTATCCTCCATAAATTGAGTATCTGACTCGAAGATTTGAAAGATCTTATTGTTGTTAATTGTTAAATAAGTCTTATAGTTCTCAAGTGCGAGTTTATCGTTACCCAACTTATCGTATATTTCGGATAGCAGTGAATAGTATCGTGTCTTTGAGACGTGTGTATCCTTAACCTTATAGCGCTGAATAGCCTTCAAGGCCTCCTCATACTCGCCAACTTTACAGTAGGCAAAGGCTAGTGAATTATAGTTCAATCGTGAGTCAGGAATAACGGATTTATACTCATCCAAGAGCTCTATAATCGCTTGTTTGTCATTTCTACTCGCGATGGCGGTAGTGTATACTCCATAGAAATCTGCCTTAACAAGAGGGTTCATAGTAGACAAATCCTGCTTGAGTATATCTATATACTTGTCAGTCAAGGCTATATCACCCATCTGCGTGTAACCATTTACAACATAGACAAGAGTGTAGTGATAGTAGTCCCTGAGCCCTAAAGCGTCGTATAGTTCTGCGCACTTAAGCATAACGTTGCAATACTTCTCCCACTCAAGGAGAGAGTAGTATATGCCTCCTTGAGCATAGTAAACCTGCGCCTTCGTTGCAATATCCTCAGAGTCGCCACCTTGCTCTATCGCCTTCAAGAAGCTAATCATAGCTTGGGCATCATTTTTCTGATTTTGATATATTATACCCTGGTGAAAGTACATATGAAGTTTGTCGGTAGCAGAGCCGTGATTTTTGTAGTAGTCTATGGCTGGCTGCAATGCCTCAAAGTCGCTCTTGTCAATATAGTTTTTGTATAGTGCTACGGAGTGTAGTAACGAGTACTTGGCACGCTCCTCCTTTCCCGAAAGTTCATTAGGGTCCATCTGCTCAAGAACCACTAAGGCGCTATCTGGGCGCATATGAATATAAGTCTCTACTTGTGTCAACTTATCCCAATGCTCCGAGTGGCGGTTGCAAGCAACAAAAGTAAGCGCTAACGCAAGGGTAAATAATACTCTTTTCATACAATAAAGCTTATTCATAGTACAAAGATAACTTTATAAAAGTTTTCCGCCAAAATTAACGCACAAAAACACATCTCTGTATTTAGCAGAGTATCAAGTACATAGCTCATATAACCACTTTAGGCTGAAGCACGCACCAATAAGAAAGTTTACTCGGGCGCCCACTGTACTCATTATACTACGAATTACCGCTACCCCATCTTACGACAAAAGAGCCTACTCCGAAAAGCAGGCTCTTATCGCATTTAAAATCTCGAAATTAGAAGTTCACAGCAAAACCAATCGACAGTGCGTGAGACTTAAGATATGCACGCGTATTCGTTTCTATATCCAAGTCAGGAATGCTAACATCAACCATCAGAGGATAGAGGTTGAAGCCGTAACGCACAAACAACGAGAAACGCTTTAGGTCAATACCCAAGGCTGGCGAGAGATAGAAACCTGGGATGGCGTAATCCGTAAAGCTGAAACCCGTACGTAGCGAAACGAAAGGCGAGCGTCCACCCTTCATTGGCGAGTACTTTGTCTCAAGGAAAACAGGGATGTTGAATGTGTAGCACACCGAATTCACATCAACATAGAAGCCAAGACCAAGACCCATTGCAACGCCGTGACCAAGACGACCACCGTGCACAGTACTAAAACCTACGTCGCTACCGCCACCAAATGTGACACCACCGAGAGCCTCAATATTTCCCCAATAGCCAGCACGGTAGTAGTTATATGGTTTTCTCTCTTGTGCATCTACGTTAACAACAAACGCTACGATAGCGAGTGTAAGGAGTAAAAATTTCTTCATAGTTGTAATATAAATTATATGATTAATTTCTAAATCATATATCAAAGTTATATAATTTTTCGTGACTTTGCAAATCATTTCTCCCACTATTTTTTCGGGGGGGGAATTGCCTGATTTACAACTATTTAACGATAAAACAAAGATGAAAATATTTGTCAATCAAACACCTGAAATAGAGAAAATATTATGAATCCATAAAAAAATGCGACACAGCAGCCAGCAAGAAAAAACCATATAATTGGCCGATAATTTAGCACAATTACCCTGAGAACGAGGACAGGAAATTCCATCAAATATATTGTCCCTATTAACCTACTCTGCCATCGTAGGGACACGCTCACTCACGCCACAATCACCCGCAGATACAGGGATATCGCGCCCAAACATATACGCCACTAACACTTGTACACCCACGCCTGCACGGGCATAAAACACATATAAGCACAAAAAAAAAGCCGAACCCTTATTGGATTCGGCTTGAAGAGGCGGCTACCTACTCTCCCACCTAAATAGGCAGTACCATCGGCGTTAGTGAGCTTAACTTCTCTGTTCGGAATGGGAAGAGGTGGAACCTCACTGCTATAACC
>JAFYRB010000104.1 GCA_017559615.1 Alistipes sp.
TGGCTATGGGTCTCGAGATGTCTATCGCTCGTCTTGGTGTATTTGCTGCTATGTGGCTCTCACCTATGGTTGCAGCATCGTTCGGAGAGTCGGTGTCGGCTCCTGTTGCCTTCGGCGCAGTGCTCCTTATGATTGGTCTTATCTTCTACTTCGTATTCGTGCTTATGGACCGCAAGCTCGATGCTCAGCTTGAGGCTGCAGGTGAGCTTACACAGGAGGCTTCAGAGGAGGAGTTCAAGTTCAGCGACCTCGGTAAGATTTTCACAAGCAAGATGTTCTGGTTGGTGGCATTGCTCTGCGTATTGTACTACTCGGCAATCTTCCCATTCCAGCGTTACGCTCCAGACTTCTTGGACAAGACTCTTGCGATTACTAATGGCGCACAGCTCTTCAGCTGCTTCCCAATCCTTGCTATGGTTCTCACACCATTCCTCGGTGCGTTCATCGACCGTAAGGGTAAGGCTGCATCGATGCTTATGATTGGCTCACTCATTATGATTGCTTGCCACCTTAGCTTCGCATTCTTGTTGCCTATGTTCCCATCGAAGGTATTTGCTGTGGCTATCATCGCTATCCTCGGCGTATCATTCTCGTTGGTACCTGCTGCGTTGTGGCCTTCAGTACCAAAGATTATCGACGAGCGTATCCTTGGCTCGGCATACTGCGTAATCTTCTGGATTCAGAACTGGGGCTTGTTGCTCGTACCTGTGGTAATCGGTAAGGTTTTGGATGCAACAGGTGGTTACACAATGCCTATGGTAATCTTCTCTTCATTCGGTGTTGTTGCGTTGTTCATCGGTATGTTGCTCAAGCGCGAGGACAAGAAGAAGGGTTACGGTATGGAGTTGCCTAACATTAAGTAAGGTAAAGATTTAACCTCATACAAAAAAAGTGCGATTTGCTTTTGCAAGTCGCATTTTTTTTATCTACCTTTGCACAAAGTTGGTTCTTCGTAAGGAGATTAAAAGGGAATCGGGTGAGAATCCCGAACAGTTCCCGCTGCTGTGAGTCTCAAGAGGCTCTACGACATCTAAAGTCACTGGGGAGGGTGGTCATAGGAGGTATGACGCACTCTAAAACCCTGGGAAGACTTCGTAGAGCGAGACGAGTCAGAAGACCTGCCAAAGAGAATTTTTACGAGATTGTGCCTGCGGTGAATGGGCGACTCTGCGACTTGAGATTATCAGGTTTACATACAACATAGGTGCTATTGCTATTTGCAACTAATGCGCCTTAGCCTACCGCCAAAGCACGCTACATTGCAATTATGAAGAGAAGATTATGCTTTGCCGTAGGCGTAGCAGCTGCGCTTACTGCGTTGGTAGGATGCTCGAACGAGCCTACCCCATCAACCCCCGATTACGAACTTCGCACACTCACGTTTGAGGGTGAGAAGTGGTGTGCGCTTATCGACTCGAAGCAGTATGATGGCGCGTTGCTTTATGGCCAGGGTAACACATACAGCTGGTACGACGAGGCCAACACCGAACTTATGCACTCATTTACAACGCCTTACTGGGATGGTGGTCACGCAATATCGAACTACGTCGTCGAGGATTATACCGCGCTACCAGAGGGGTACTTCGGGTGGTATGAGTTGCAACTCTCGACGCCTAACGGTGGTAACGGTGGCTCGGAGAACTTCGCTGTTCACAACGGATACTGCGATGAGTTTAACGGCAAGATTGCCCCAGCGTTGGAGTTCAAGGATGGCGTGGAGCGCGTGGTGGAGAGTATGTGGGTGATGAACACCTCGTATATGCTTAATACGCTCACCTATGGCGATGGCTATGCAGGCCCTGCTACGGAGGCTACGACGTTGAAGATTGTGGCGATGGGCTACAACGCTATGGGTGAGGAGGTTAGCCGCACGACATTTGCATTATGCAATCGTGGCGAGTTGGTTACCGAGTGGACAAAGTGGGACTTGGCGTCGCTTGGCAAGGTTGCGAAGGTGGCCTTCAACCTCGAGGCAAGCAGCGACCTTATTGGCGAGTGGGGACTTGCTTGTCCTGCCTACTTCGCCTACGACGATATAACCGTAAGATTCGAGAAGTAGCGATGAGAAGATTTTTCGAGATTATAGCCCTCGGCGTGGTGATGATGGTAGCCGTGGCGTGCAACATCGACGAGGAGTACAATGAGGAGATTCCCGCACCAGAGGTACGCACGATTATTGTCTACGACTACACCCCAGCACCTGGGCAGTTCGTTGGCGATAGGAAGTTTACGGGTTTCGAGGGTGTGGAGGATACGCCAGAGGCGGCGAGGGAGTATGCGGAGAAGCGTCTTAACGCCTCGAAGATGATTTCGTTAGGTGCCTTCGGTGGCTACATCATTATGGGCCTCGGCAAGAGTATCGAGAATAGGAATGGCAACGATTTTGCTATTATGGGTAACTCGTTTGATGGCTCGTCGGAGCCTGGCGTGGTGTGGGTAATGGCGGATGAGAATGGCAACGGAGAGCCTGATGATGTGTGGCGTGAGTTGGAGGGTTCGGAGTCATTCAGTAAAGGTACTATACACAACTACGAGGTTACGTATTATCGCCCCGCAGCGCCGATGATGGACGTAGAGTGGACTGATAATCAGGGAGGTAGTGGCATCGTAGAGCACGTTGCTGATTACCACGAACAGGAGTATTACTACCCTCAATGGATAACGACTGATAGCTACACGCTACGTGGCAAGTGCCTAAAGTCGAAGAGTTACGAGGAGAGTGGCACGTGGCGAAACCCAGCCTTCGAGTGGGGATACGCGGATAATGCCTCGGCAGAGTGCCTAAAGGGCGAGAATCTCTTTGATATCTCGCGTGCGGTGGATGCTACGGGCGAGCCTATCGCTATGGAGAGGGTGGACTTCGTGATGGTGCAGTGCGCCGTGATGCAGCAGTGTGGCTGGGCTGGCGAGGTGTCGACCGAGATAAGTGGTTTTCGCATCGTGGAGTAGGATATCTCGATAAACTTTCGTATATTTGTAGGATGATACGTCTTTCGCTCATAATTGCCACATACAACCGCGCGGAGCAACTTATGGTTACGCTTCAGTCGGTAGCCTCGCAGAGTGCCAAGAGCGCCCTATGGGAGTGTATCGTGGTGGATAACAACTCGGTGGATAACACACGTGAACGTGTGGAGGCGTTTCAGCGTGTGTTCCCCGACCTCAATATACGTTATATCTTCGAGCAGCAGCAGGGACTCTCAGCAGCACGTAACGCAGGAATAGCCGTCGCCGAGGGAGATATCATAGCCTTCGTAGATGATGATGAGCGTATCGTGGAGGGTTTCATAGCAGCATACATAGAACTCTTTGATAGTCACGAAGATGCAATGGCGGCGGGAGGTAAAATCATCGCCGACTACCCCACAGGACGACCACAATGGATGTCACGATACACCGAGCAGCCGATAGCCAACCCTATGGACTTTGGCGAGCGAGTGGTGCCTTTTCCAAAGGGAAGAATCCCTGGAGGTGGAAATATGGCGATGCGTAGGGAGGTGTTTCAGACTATTGGCGTGTTCGACACCTCGTTGGGACGTACGGGAAAGAGACTTATAGGTGGCGAGGAGAGCGACCTCTTTGAGCGTATGGCGAAGTATGCGATGAGGTGCTATTATGTACCACGTGCGGTGATGTATCACATCATTCCAGAGGAGAAACTCACGGAGGAGTATTTCGAGCGACTTGCCTATAACGTTGGCGTTAGTCAGCATACGCGTGCGGTGTTGCACAACCGTACTACGAGGTTATATATAGGTGAGGCGGCGAAGTGGCTGGCGACAATAGCACTATGTGTGGTGCATCGTCCTCAGCAGGCGCGCTACCTTTTGAAGATGCGCTACAACATATCGCGCGGAGTATTCGGCCAGAGGGGCTAATGTTTGCGCGAATAGAATATTTTTTATAATTTCGCTTGTTTGCTGGGTCCTAAAACCGTAATAGAACTCCACAACAGAAGTGTAATAACCATAAAATCAACTAATAATATGAAAAAACTTTTCTATTTTCTTCTTGCTGTGACTGCGATATTTGCAGCGTGCGAGTCTACCAACAAGGAGGCTACAGAGAATGCAACGCTCACAATCACCTCGGGTGAGACTATGGAGATAACCCACGAGGGTGGCCAATTTGAGATTACATACACCCTTGAGGGTGCTAAAAAGGGTGCTAAGCCTACCGTTATCTGCAATGCTGATTGGATTACCAATATTACCGTGAATGAGAGCATCGCCATCCTCATCCTTACCAACGAGAGCGACGAGGCACGCTTTGCCCCTATCATTGTGAAGTATGGCAATAGCGAGAAGCAGATTATGGTTAAGCAGTTGTCGCACAACGAGGCAGCGCTAAAGGCTTCCTACTTCGGTGGCGAGTACTACGGTAGCATCTATAGCCCAGGTATGGGTAACTACTACCTCTTCCTTTCGGACAATGGCTTCAACGATAAGGGTATGGATATGCCTAACTCGAAGTACTACTGTATGGATCTCTACGGACCACTTTATGAGGGTCCTGATGGCGGTGAGATTACCCTACCAATTGGTAAATATACCTTGAATACGGATAATGAGCCACAGATGTGGACAATGGGTTGGAAATACTCACACTACCGCGAGACTGACTCTACTGGTATGTCGCCAGAGGAGGTTGCTCTCGACAATGCAACATTGGTAGTTACCGAGGATGGTGCAACTCTTGAGTGCTCTACAGCGGGTATTAAGCACCGTGTAGTATTTAGCGGCCAGGCAACTATTATAGATGCACGCTACTAAAAGCACAACTTCGGCATAAAAGATGATGATAGCGGGTGGGCAACTACCCGCTATTGTTATATCTATGCAGTAATTTTTTATGCTAAAATTGTTGCATTTTAATTATTTTTTGTATATTTGTGTAAACGAAACTTAGAAATCTAATATAAACCTAAAAACTAACGACTATGAAAAAATTATTCTATGCGTTGTTGGCGTTACCATTTTTGTTGGTAGCGTGTGAGCCAGAGCCTGCTCCAGAACCTGTGAAGGATGCGGTGCTTACCCTAACATCGGATGCTGTGATGACATTCGAGAATACGGGTAAGGGCGTGATTACCTATACTCTTGAGAATGCCCCAGAGGGTGCGCTCCCTACTGCTACTTGTGAGGCAGATTGGATTTTGGACCTTGAGGTTGCCGAGACTATTACATTCACAGTAGAATTCTCAGATCCTTATCTTTCGGAGGCTGACCAGACTGTGATTAAGGTGGCATACGAGGAGCAGTCATTTGAGGTTACTGTAAAGCGTTTGGCACAGGAGGTTCCTTACGCTATGGATGTTGAGATGGCGGCTGCAGCACGTATTCCAAGCGTGGAGTTTGGCTTGGCTGATAACTACTTCGTATTGGCATTTGCTGACGATGCAGAGAACATCGAGCTTGGTATTGTTTTGGTAGGCGCAGAGGGCGAGACTATCCTTCAGGCTGGCGAGTACAAGGAGGAGACTCTTCTTATCGAGGAGTGTAAGGTAATTGTATGGGAGCCAGCGGCTGCTTATGAGTTTGAGTCAGGTTGGGTGAAGGTAGAGAAGGATGGCGAGAACTACTCTTTCGACATCTTGTTGAGTGACTATGCTGTTCAGCCATATCACTTCACATACGAGGGCGTAGTATTGGATATGGTGCCTGCGGAGCGTCCTGAGGCTAAGACATTCTCACCTGTAAAGGTGGAGGCATATCGCGCTAATAGCTGGGACCTTGGTAACTTCGAGGTGGACCTCTATATTGATGAGAACAACTACCACTCGTTGGATATGCAGGATCTTACAAATCCTAACGACAAGTACCTCTCTGAGGGTAACTACACTGTCGCTAATGGTGGCGTTACATCGTGGTCAAACTTCTTGTGGAACATCGAGACTGGTGAGGGTGCTTATGTAACTGCTGCCGACATCACTCTTACTCACAACGCTGATGGCACAACAAATATCAAGGGTTACTTCGAGTCGGAGTATGGCGACCATCTCGATATCGACTGGACAGGTGTTGTTGCAGGTTTCGACTTTGGTGGCACTCCAGAGCCTCCTGTAGGTGATGAGTTCGTGTTTAACGCTACATTCTTTGGTGGTGAGTACTACGCTCCAGAGGGTGGCGTAACTACACACAACTACTTCTGCGTATTGTCGGATGTTTTGGTAGAGGGTACAATGGCTAAGTATCCTGCAAACTACTTCTACTTCGACTTCTACTCTAATGAGGTAAACGAGTCATACACAATTCCTAACGGCGTATATACTTTGGACTTCGACAATAGCTGCGCGGCTGGTACATCGGGTGAGTATTACACCTATGGCTTTACTACCGACGAGGAGGGTGACGTTGAGTGGCATATCTACCAGAGTGGTGTTATCACAGTTACCGACGGTAAGATTGTTGCCGAGATGGTACGCGAGGATGGTCTTAAGATGACTATCACATACGAGGGTAACCTATCGTTGGCTCCTGCAACAGGTGGTGGCGAGGGTATGTCGACTCTCGAGGGTGACCTTGAGCTTAACGAGACTGGCTGGACACACATCCCAGAGTACTATGGTGACTACTACACTGCAGATACCGACAACTGGTTAGTACAGGTATACGAGGACCCAAATACAGGTAACGGCGGTTACTTGTTGCTCGACCTCTTGGTAGACCCTGCAAACGACGACTGGAGAGGTACATACACCGTTCTTACAGACCTCAGCGATGCTAAGGGCAAGTTCGTTGCAGGTGGCTTTGACGAGGATGGCTATCTGGTTGGTTGCTGGTATGCAGAGCTCACTGAAGGTATGATTGACACTGCTATGGCTCCTATCGTTGATGGTACTATCACAATCACAGCGGGTGAGAATGGCGCAATGACCATCGCTTATGACTGCGTAGACGACAACGGCAATAAGATTACAGGTAGCGTTACTGCTGATGCTTATGCTGGTGGCTACTCAGCAAAGGCTCTTAACGCAAAGGCGAAGAAATCGCAGGTGAGCGTTAAGAAGCAGAAGGTTAATTTCCGCTACTAAAGGTATTTATACCTTACAGTTTAGGGCTACTCCACTTTTAGGGGTAGCCCTTCTTTGTTATTCGTAGCGCGAGACTATCGTTCGAAGGCCACTTTTTTATGCCGCGAGGCGTGGGTAATCAAAATAATTGTTGTATATTTGCACGAATATTTGTCTATACAATAACAAAACTTATAACTATGAGAAAATTTTTGGCACTTGTGGCTGTTGTAGCTATTGCACTCACTGCGTGCGAGAAGGGTAACGACGAGCCAACCTACACATCATCTCTTAGCTTCAGCAAGCTGGAGGTAACGTTCAACAAGGCTGGTGGCGAGCAGACCTTGGGCTTTGCAATCATCAACCCTATGGGTGGTAAGGTTACTGTCGAGGAGAACGCGGAGTGGATGGATGCTCGCGCAGAGTTCAACTCGGATATCATCATCAACGTAGAGGCTAACGAGGGCGATGCTCGTGAGGCTACAATCTTGGTTAAGTATAAGGGTGCGAAGGATGTAAAGTTGGTGGTACGCCAGAAGGCGGGTAACGCTGGCGACTACGACGTGGAGTTTGAGGCAAAGCGCTTCGAGGGTATCTACGGCGGTAAGACAGGTAACACATACAACTACTACGTAATCCTCTCGGATATCGGCGTATCACGTAGCGGCGAGCCTAAGGCTAAGGGTACTTACTACTACTTCGACTTCTACTCATCGACCGTAGGCGACGAGGAGTATCCCGTTCTTCCTAACGGCACATATAACTTCGATGCTAATAACACCTACGCCAATGGCACATTCTCGGACGAGAGCAGCTGGTATGCAGTGATGGATGCTGCGGGTGGTTTCGCAACAGCACGTAGCTACAAGAGTGCTACCGTAACTGTTGAGGATGAGCGCTTTGAGGCGGTTATCGAGTACTCTTCAGGCGAGACTCACCACGTAGTATACGAGGGTGACTTGTATGTTGGCATCGACCAGATTTACTCTACCTTCACCGAGGACTTCACATTCGATATCAAGGGTGCTACAATCACCGCTACGAACTATGGCGATGTGCTTCAGAATGGTATGCAGAACTGGTTTATCGAGGCTGTGAAGGGTGACGACTTGTTTATGTTGGATATCTTCACAAGCTCGGCTACAAGCCCTGCGGCTAACTATACGAAGCTCGCGAACGACAGCGACTACAACAATAAGTTTATCCCAGGTATGATGGACAATGGCCTTATCGGTGCGTGGTATGCAAAGGTTACCGATGGCAAGATTAAGGGCGACGTTTGGGCACCTATCGCAGATGGCTTGATTCAGGTAACCGTAGAGGGTGGCTCGGCAACAATCACATACGCGGCAAAGGATGATGCGGGTAATAAGATTGAGGGTACCATCAGCGGTAACTACACAAAGGGTGTGCCTGAGGAGTAATCAAAAATCGAGGAAATTCACATTATAAACCTAAATAACTAATTATGAAAAAGCTATTTTATTTGATGTTGGCGTTGCCACTCTTCGTAGCTTGTACAGACAAGCCTGAGCCTGAGCCACAGCCAGAGCCACAGAAGAAGGCACAGCTTATCCTTACCTCAAACGAGGTTATGAACTTCAAGGTCGAGGGTGGCCAGGGTACTATCGAGTACACATTGGTTAACGCACGTGAGGGCGTGGAGTTCGAGGCAGTTTGCGAGGCAGCGTGGATTGGTGAGTTCGCTTATGGCGATGTTATCACATTCCAGGTTGCAGAGAACGAGGCTGAGGAGGCTCGCGAGGCAAAGATTACCGTAAACTACGCAGAGGCTTCGATGGAGGTTACTGTGAAGCAGGCAGGTAAGAAGGTTAGCGCTGCTCCAGCATTGGTAATCACATCGGAGAACCCTATGGAGATTGGTATGAATGGTGGCATTGGTACTATCACCTACACTATCGAGAACCCTGTTCAGGGCGTAGAGCTTACTGCAAGTGCAAACGTAAACTGGATCTCACAGGTTACTGTACAGAGCGAGAAGATTATCTTCCAGGTAGCTGCTAACACTGGCGATGCTCGCGAGGCTACTATCACCGCTACTTACGGTATGCTCAAGGAGGTTGTTACTATCAAGCAGGCAGAGTACGTTGCTCCAGCTCCTGTATTCAACTTCGAGCCAGAGAGCTTGGAGGTAACCTTTGAGGGTGGCGCACAGAGCGTTGCTTACACTATCGAGAATGCTGTTGAGGGTGCAGAGGTTGTTGCTACTTGCGAGGCAGCGTGGGTGTCTAACCTCGCTGTTGCTAATGGCACTATGACCTTCGATGTTGCGGCTAACGAGGAGTCACTCCGTCAGGCTATCATCGTTTTGACTTATGGCGACTACACTTTTGAGTACATCGTTAAGCAGCTCCCAGAGAACTACAACCCAGGTTTTAACTACCTCGCATTCAACGTTGTCGAGACTTGGGCAGACCTCAAGGAGGGTGGTCACGTATGGAACGTAACATTCGTTGAGCACGACGACCTCTTGGGTGATATGCAGACTGTAATCAGCTTCTACACTGAGGAGGCTAACGTTCACAGCCTTGTTTCAGGCACATACTCTTCTGCCGAGGGTACTATCTTGCTCAACTCAGCTTTTCAGAACGGCTACTCTACTTACCGTGCTAACGCAACGTTGGCAACTGATATCTCGGAGGCATCGTTTGTTGTTGCCGTAGATACCGAGACTCAGACTATCTCGTTCGATGGTTCGTTCCTGGCTGGTAACGACGTAGTGGCATTGAGCTACTCAGGCTCAGTACGTGGTATGGATCTCTCTGGTAACACATCTAACGATGTTAACTGCACAGAGTGGAAGCGTGTCGACAAGAACTGGCAGGATGAGACCGAGTGTCTCTTCACTGGTAGATCATCAGACAACGCATTGGAGATTATGTTCCACATCCAGCACTCTGGTGGTACTAAGGTTATCCCTGCTGGCACTTACAACGTAGCACCATACGAGCCAAAGGGTGATGTTTTGGCAAACTCTTCAACTGTTACATATAACTCTGTAAAGGCTACGTTCGAGTCTGGTTATATCACAGTTACTCACCTACGTGGTATGTACAACTTCGAGTTCGACATCACTGATACTCTCGGACGTCATTTCACTGGTAACTATACTGGTCAGCTTGGCAATGGTGGTGTAAACCCATAATCGGCTATTGAAAGGCTATTTCGCGGCTCTGTGGCCGTAAACAAAACGAGGTGTGTTTCGTTATGGGACACACCTCTTTCTTTTTGTTGTATGGGGGGGGTAGGGAGTTTAAGGAGTTTAGGGAGGATAAGGAGTTTAAGGTGGGGAGCGAGAGGAATAAAAGTTGTTGCGCGCGATTATAAGACGTTCGGTAGCGAGAGGGGATTTATTGTCAGAGTGGTACAGATGTGGTGCATCACAAAAGAAATCACCTTCATTAGCGAGACGAATTTTTGATTTTAGGGGAGCAGATTTGCTCTATCACAAAAGAAGAGACTCTGGGATAGTACAAAACGTACAGCCCAGAGTCTCTTACTTTTAGGGATAGGGCAAAGATGCCCTATATAAATCGAAAATTTCTATTCCCACTCAATTGTTGCCGGTGGCTTTGAAGAGATATCATACACTACGCGGTTGACGCCTCGTACCTTGTTGATAATCTCATTCGATAGACGTGCCAAAATCTCGTATGGAATGTGTACCCAGTCGGCTGTCATACCATCGGTAGACTGTACGGCACGAAGGGCTACGCAACGCTCATAAGTGCGCTCATCACCCATAACACCTACCGACTGAACAGGCAACAAGATAGCACCTGCCTGCCAAATCTTATCGTACCAGCCTGTCTCGCGGAGGATGTCGAGGTAAATCTTATCTACGTTCTGCAAAATCTCCACCTTCTCGCGGGTAATCTCACCAAGAATACGGATGGCAAGACCTGGACCTGGGAATGGATGACGGTTGATAAGGCGGTCGCTCATACCCATAGAACGGCCTACGCGGCGTACCTCGTCCTTGAACAAAAGACGCAATGGCTCGACAACCTTAAGGCCCATCTTCTCTGGAAGACCACCTACGTTGTGGTGTGACTTGATGACTACAGCAGTGCCGTTAACCTGCGCTGACTCAACAACATCTGGGTAGATAGTACCCTGACCAAGCCACTTAACGCCCTGCAACTTCTTAGCCTCCTGCTCGAAGACCTCCACAAAGTCACGGCCGATAATCTTACGCTTGGTCTCTGGGTCGGTGACACCAGCCAAGTCGCCAAGGAACTTCTCCGAAGCATCTACGCCCTTAACATTAAGGCCAAGGCCACGGTAAGAGTCGATAACCTCCGCGAACTCATCCTTACGCAAAAGGCCCGAGTCGACGAAGATACAGTAGAGGTTCTCGCCAATAGCCTTGTGAAGAAGCATCGCAGCAACAGATGAGTCTACGCCACCCGAGAGGCCAAGGACAACCTTATCGTCGCCCAACTTCTCGCGCAACTCCTTCACGGTGCTCTCCACGAATCCCGCAGGGGTCCAATCGCCCGCGCAACCGCAGATACCCTTCACGAAGTTCTCAATCATTGTGAAGCCCTCCTCCGAGTGGTAAACCTCGGGGTGGAACTGAATACCCCAGGTCTGCTCGCCAGAGATGCGGTAAGCAGCGCACGCCACATCCTCCGTAGAGGCGATGATGTCGTAGCCCTCGGGGATTGTGGTGATGGTGTCGCCGTGGCTCATCCACACCTGCGACTCCTTTGAAAGGCCCTGCATAAGCGCGTCGTCGGCCTTTACGACCTGCATACGCGCACGGCCATACTCTCTACTTGGTGATGCCTCGACCTTACCACCGTAGAAGTGAGCAAGGTACTGGGCGCCATAGCATACGCCCAAGAGTGGCATCTTACCCTTGATAGCATCGAGGTTGAAACGTGGAGCATCCTCCTCGCGCACCGAACGTGGTGAGCCAGAGAGAATTACACCGCGCACCGACTCATCGAGTGCTGGAGGGTTGTTGAATGGGTGAATCTCGCAATAGACCATCATCTCACGAATACGACGTGCGATGAGCTGGGTGTACTGCGACCCAAAGTCGATGATTATAATTTTCTCCATCTAATGCAATAAGCAATTAGTAATTAATAAATTCGGTTTTTTGGCCAACCCTTATTCACCTCTTGAATAATTTGGAGTCTCCGACGTAATAGTAATATCGTGTGGGTGGTTCTCGGTAACGCCGCTCGATGTGATGCGGATGAAACGCGCTGTCTGCAACGCATCAATATCCTTCGCACCGCAGTAACCCATACCCGCACGGATACCACCTACGAGCTGATAAACAGTCTCCGCGAGCTTACCCTTGAATGGCACGCGACCTACGATACCCTCTGGAACGAGCTTCATAACGTTAACCTCGCCCTTCTGGAAGTAGCGGTCGGCAGAGCCA